>NZ_JBVINN010000018.1:0-155110 GCF_055579305.1 Kitasatospora sp. NPDC032757
CAACGCCTCGAAGAACCTCGTCTTCAGCGCCTCAAAATCCATGATCCCCGCAACCCCTGAACTCCAGGGTGTTGCGGGGATCAGTAGAACCCACGATCCGGACGGGGGCGCTCGACGAGCGGCTGGCGTCAGCCGATGAGCTCGCGCGCCAGGCGGGCGGTCTCGGACGGCGTCTTGCCGACCTTGACACCGGCGGCCTCGAGGGCCTCCTTCTTCGCCTGGGCGGTGCCCGAGGAGCCGGAGACGATGGCGCCGGCGTGGCCCATGGTCTTGCCCTCGGGGGCGGTGAAGCCCGCGACGTAGCCGACGACCGGCTTGGTGACGTGCTCGGCGATGTAGGCCGCGGCACGCTCCTCGGCGTCGCCGCCGATCTCACCGATCATGACGATGAGCTCGGTCTCCGGGTCCTCCTGGAACGCCTTGAGGGCGTCGATGTGGGTGGTGCCGATGACCGGGTCACCGCCGATGCCCACGGCCGAGGAGAAGCCGATGTCGCGCAGCTCGTACATGAGCTGGTAGGTCAGGGTGCCCGACTTCGAGACCAGACCGATCTTGCCGGAGGTGGTGATGTCGGCCGGGATGATGCCGGCGTTCGACTGTCCGGGGCTGATCAGGCCGGGGCAGTTCGGGCCGATAATCCGGGTCTTGTTGCCCTTCGAACCGGCGTACGCCCAGAAGGCGGCGGTGTCGTGCACCGGGACGCCCTCGGTGATGACTACGGCCAGGCCGATCTCGGCGTCGATGGCCTCGACGACGGCGTCCTTGGTGAACTTCGGCGGCACGAAGATGACGGTGACGTCGGCACCGGTCTTCTCGATGGCCTCGGCGACGGAGCCGAAGACGGGCACCTCGGTGCCGTCGACGTCGACCGTGGTGCCGGCCTTGCGCGGGTTCACACCGCCGACGATCTGGGTGCCGGAGGCGAGCATGCGGCGGGTGTGCTTCATGCCCTCGGAGCCGGTCATGCCCTGGACGATGACCTTGCTGTCCTTGGTAAGGAAGATAGCCATGGTTAAGTCCCCTTCCTTACTTGGCGTTGGCCAGCTCGGCGGCGCGGTCGGCCGCACCGTCCATGGTGTCCACGCGCTGGACCAGCGGGTGGTTCGCGTCGTCGAGGATCTTGCGACCCAGCTCCGCGTTGTTGCCGTCGAGGCGGACGACGAGCGGCTTGGTGACGGCCTCGCCCTTCGACGAGAGCAGCTCCAGGGCCTGCACGATGCCGTTGGCGACGGCGTCGCACGCGGTGATGCCACCGAAGACGTTGACGAAGACCGACTTGACGTCGGGGTCGCCCAGGATGATCTCCAGGCCGTTGGCCATCACCTCGGCGGAGGCGCCGCCACCGATGTCGAGGAAGTTGGCGGGCTTGACGCCGCCGTGCTTCTCGCCCGCGTAGGCGACCACGTCGAGGGTGCTCATGACGAGACCCGCGCCGTTGCCGATGATGCCGACCTCGCCGTCGAGCTTGACGTAGTTCAGGCCCTTGGCCTTCGCCGCCGCCTCGAGCGGGTTGGCGGCGGCCTTGTCCTCGAGCGCCTCGTGCTCGGGCTGGCGGAACTCGGCGTTCTCGTCCAGGGAGACCTTGCCGTCGAGCGCGATGATCTTGCCGTCGCCGGACTTGATCAGCGGGTTGACCTCGACCAGGAGGGCGTCCTCCTTGATGAAGACGACCCAGAGCTTCTGCAGGACGTCGGCGACCTGGTCCGCGATCTCGGCCGGGAACTTCGCGGCGGCGACGATCTCGGCGGCCTTCTCCGGGGTGACACCCTCGTTGGCGTCGACCGGGATCTTGGCGAGCGCGTCGGGGTTCTCCTCGGCGACGACCTCGATCTCCACACCGCCCTCGACGCTGGCCATGGCCAGGAAGGTGCGGTTGGTGCGGTCCAGCAGGAACGAGACGTAGTACTCGTCCTTGATGTCCGCGGTCTGGGCCAGCATCACCTTGTGAACGGTGTGGCCCTTGATGTCCATGCCGAGGATCGCCTCGGCCTTGGCGACGGCGTCCGCCGGGTCGGCGGCGAGCTTCACGCCACCGGCCTTGCCTCGGCCACCCACCTTCACCTGAGCCTTGACGACGGCGCGGCCGCCGAAGCGCTCCGCGATGGCGGCAGCGTCTGCGGCGGTCTCGATGACATCACCGTCAAGCACGGGCACACCGTGCTTGGCGAAGAGGTCCCTCGCCTGGTACTCGAACAGGTCCACGTGTTTGTCCTTGTTCGTGGTCGCGGATTGTGTCTCTACGAGCGTGCCACGGCAGGATCTTCGCTGCGGGTCGTCGGGGCGGTGCGGGTACGCAGAAGTACGGCCTTGCGGCCCACACAGCCACGGGCGCACACGTCAATCAACACGCGCGTCACGTCCGTCTGGCAGGTTATCCCCGGACGACGGGCGTGTTTCGCCCGGGACCGGCCCGTCTTGGGTGAGAACCGTCACAGAGAGCCTGCGACCGTGTGTCGCGCGCCCTGCTCAGCGGGCGGGCGGATCCGGGGCTGTGAGCGGGCGCGGGTTCGCTCGTTCGGGTGAACCCGAGCCCGGGTTGATCACACGCCCTGCTCCGGTACCGGGATCGGCCGCTTCTCGATCGCCGCCGCCATGACGTCCGGGAAGACGTCGGGGGTGCAGGCGAACGCCGGGGCTCCGAGCGCGGCCAGCGCCGCCGCGTGCGCGTGGTCGTACGAGGGCGCGCCCTCGTCGGAGAGCGCGAGCAGCGCGATGAACTGGACGCCGGCCGCCTTCATCGCCGCCACCCGCTTGAGCATCTCGTCCCGGATGCCGCCCTCGTAGAGGTCGCTGATCAGCACCACGATCGTCTCGGACGGGCGGGTGATCCTCGACTGGCAGTAGGCGAGCGCGCGGTTGATGTCGGTGCCGCCGCCGAGCTGGGTGGCGAACAGGACGTCCACCGGGTCGGCGAGCTGCTCGGTGAGGTCGACCACCGAGGTGTCGAAGACGACGAGCCGGGTGTCCAGCGACTTCATCGAGGCGAGCACCGCGCCGAAGACCGCCGAGTGCACGACGGACGGGGCCATCGAGCCCGACTGGTCGATGCAGAGGATGACGTCCTTCTTCACCGCGCGCTGGGCCCGGGCGTAACCGACCAGCCGCTCGGGGACGACGGTGCCGTGCTCGGGCAGGTAGTTCTTCAGATTGGCCCGGATGGTGCGGTCCCAGTCGATGTCCCGGTGACGGGGGCGGTTCACCCTGGCGCTGCGGTCCAGCGCACCGCCCAGGGTGGCCCTGGTGCGGTCGGCGAGCCGGCGCTCCAGCTCGGCGACCACCTTGCCGACCACCGCGCGGGCAGTCTCCCGGGTGGTCTCGGGCAGCGCGTGCTTGAGCGAGAGCAGGGTGCCGACCAGGTGGACGTCGGGCTCGACGGCCTCCAGCATCTCCGGCTCCAGCAGCAGCCGCTCCAGCCCGAGCCGGGTGATGGCGTCCTGCTGCATCAGCTGGACGACGGTGGACGGGAAGTACTCGCGGATGTCGCCCAGCCAGCGCGCCACCTGCGGCGCCGAGCCGCCCAGGCCGGCGCTGCGGCGGCCGGACCGCCCGGCGCGGCCCTCCTCCGGTGCCCCGCGGTAGAGCGCCGCGAGGGCGCCGTCCATCGCGGCGTCCCTGCCGCGCAGGGCGCAGCCCGTGCCGTCCGCCTCGCCGCCGAGCACCAGCCGCCAGCGGCGCAGCCGCTCCTCGGCGGCAGGGGTGGTGGTCACTGCCATCGGATGCTCCTTCACGAGGTCGGGGTCAGGTGTCGCGGCCGGGCGCCGGGGTCGGGCGCCATGGTCGGGCCGGGCCGGGTGCCGCGGCCGGGCGCCGGGCTCAGGTGTCGCGGCCGGTGGCCTGTTTCGGGATGCGCGCCGGGCCGCCGCCGGGGTGGGCCTGGCAGCCGGGCAGGCCGAGCAGGGTGGCGACCACCGGCAGGACGGCGTCGGCGCGGCCCCGGTCGAGTGCCGGGCCGGTGCTCGCGTCCGCCGCCGGCCCGGTGCCGAACGGGCCGGCCGCGACCCGGCTGCCGATGGTGGTCCGGACACCCGCCTCCAGGGCGGAGAAGGTGCGGCGCAGCAGCGGCAGCACGTCGGTGAAGACCTCGGCCGGCACCTCCGTCAGCCAGGCGTCGAGCAGGCCCAGCAGGCGAGGGTCGTGCAGCAGCAGGGCGCCGCCGCCGGTGAGGAAGCCCTCGACCCAGCCGGCCGCGTCCGCCGGGGCGCCGGCGGCGGAGAGGACCAGGCCCATCCGGCGGCCGGCCTCCTCGGAGTCGAGCCGTCCGTCGTCCAGCAGCAGCCGGACGGCGCGGCCGCGCAACACGCCGGGCACGCCGGTGGCGGGGCCGCCGTCCGGCTCGCGGCGGGCGAGCGCCCGCAGGGTGGCGGCCCACCGGTCGGCGAGGCCGCCGTCCGGCGCCAGCAGGCCGATCGCGCCGTGCACCTCATCGAGGTGACCGCGCATCACCGCCGCGCCGGCCGCGTCCAGCCCGGTGCAGGCGGGCGGCAGGCCGATGCAGATCCGGTCGGCGAGGCCGGCCGCGACCTCGCCGAGCGCGCCGTCGTCGGTGCCGCGGACGTCGCCGTAGCGCAGGGCGCGGACCAGGGCGGGCAGGGCGCCGGCGAGGTGGGCGACGTCGGTGTCCAGGGCGGCGCAGTCGGCGAGCACCCGCATCACCGCGGGCAGGGCGCTGCCGAGCCCGGCGAGCAGGCACGTCTCCACCAGCCCGGTCAGCTCGGCGAGCTCCGTCGCCGCCCGGGCCGTGCCGACGGCCTTCGCGCCGGCCGCGTCCTCGACCGTGGTGCCCCACTGGGCGGCCTCGGCGATCCGGACCGCGAACTCCGGCTGCCAGCAGAGCCGCCAGCTCTCCCGGAAGGTGCCGGTCGAGTTCACCGCGGACCGGCTGGGCACGCCCCAGTCGATGCCGAGCAGCCGCAGCCGGTGCAGCAGCCGGGAGCGGGCGGCGCCGGTCTCCTCGCGCAGGTCGAGGTCGAGCTCGCGCGGCTCCGCCCCGGGCTTGAGCCGCAGCGAGCGCTGGAGGCGGGTGAGGTCCCGCTGGAGCGGCACCGCCGGGGCGCCCTCCGGGACTTCGCCGAGCGCGTCGCCGATCACCAGCCGGTCCTGCACGAGGGCGAGGGCGACGTCCGAGCCGTCGCACATCACCGAGCGGACGGCGTCCAGCGTCTCGGTGAGGCCGGCCAGCGGGCGGCCGCGCATCACGGCGAGCGTGCGGGCCAGCCGGACGGCCTCGATGACGTGGGCGGAGGAGACCGGGTGGTCCTCGGCCCGGAGCAGCTCGGCGGCCCTGGTCAGCCACTTCGGCAGCGGGTCGCCCGGCTCCGCGAACAGGTGGCGGTACCAGCCCGGCGAGACGATCCCGGCGCCGTAGCCGCTCGACTGCGCGAGCCGCCGGTGCGTCCAGGGCACCCAGGTGATGTCGGTCCTGACCTTCTTCGGCAGGCCGGCCAGCAGGGCGCGGTCGTGGGCGACGGTCGGCATGCCGGCCAGCGCGGGGACGTGGAAGGCACCGCAGACCACCGCGATCCGCCGGTACCCGGCCCGCTTGGCGGCCCGGATCTGCCGGCGCATGTACGCCTCCCGCAGGTCGTCCCGCCGGGCGGTGCTGCCGGCGGCCAGCCCGGCCTCGCGCAGCGCCGTCATCGCCTCGGCGACCGCGGCGAACGGGGCCAGCGCGTCGGCGCCGGGCGAGCGGTGCTCGATCACGTCCTCCCACCAGCGCTCCGGGTCGTCGTGGCCGGCGGCCTCGGCGAGCAGCGCGATCGGGTCACCCGGCCGCTCCTCCGCCGCCTCGCTCCCGCCGTCCGTCTCCCCCGGCTCCGCGGCGCCCTCGGCGCCCTCGGCCTCGGCTGCCCCCTCGGCCCCGTCGGTCTCCGCGGCGAATCCGTACGCCGCCGGGAGGTCGATGAAGTGCACCGGCAGCCCGGCGTCGACGGCGTAACGGATCGCCACCCACTCCGGGGAGAAATCCGCGTACGGCCAGAACGCGGCCCGGGCCGGGTCGTCCACGGCATGGGCGAGCAGGGCGACCGGGGGCACCATCTCCTTCTCCGCCGCCAGCCCGATGATCGGATCGGCCTCCGGCGGGCCCTCGATCAGCACCACGTCCGGCTCCAGCAGCTCCAGCGCGGCCGCCACCGCGCGGGCCGAACCGGGGCCGTGGTGCCGTACGCCCAGCAGCGTCACCTCTGCGCTGATCCGCTCACTCATCGCGCCCTCCCTCCTCCAACCTCGAACTGCGGTGCAATCAGCGGGCGTTCTCGCGGGCCGCGCGGTAGAAGTCCTTCCAGCCGTCGCGCTCCCGCAGCACGCCCTCGACGTACTCGCGCCACACCACCTGGTCGGCCGCCGGATCCCGGACGACGGCGCCGACCACACCGGCGGCGACGTCGCCGGCCCGCAGCACGCCGTCCCCGAAGTGCGCGGCCAGCGCCATCCCGTTGGTCACCACCGATATCGCCTCCGCCGTCGACAGGGTGCCGCTCGGCGACTTCACCTTCGTCCGGCCGTCCAGCGTGATCCCGGCCCGCAGCTCGCGGAAGACGGTGACCACGCGCCGGATCTCCTCGGCGCCGCCGGGCAGTTCGGGCAGCTCCAGCGAGCGGCCGAGCTGGTCGACCCGCCGGGTGACGATGTCCACCTCCTCCTCCAGCGAGCCGGGCAGGGGCAGCACCACGGTGTTGAACCGTCGACGCAGGGCGCTCGACAGCTCGTTCACGCCCCGGTCCCGGTCGTTGGCGGTGGCGATCAGGTTGAACCCCCGCACCGCCTGCGTCTCGCCGCCCAACTCCGGCACCGGCAGCGTCTTCTCCGACAGGATGGTGATCAGACTGTCCTGCACGTCGGCCGGGATGCGGGTCAGCTCCTCGACCCGGGCGATCTTCCCGTCCGCCATCGCCCGCATCAGCGGCGACGGCACCAGGGCCTCCCGGCTCGGCCCGTCGGTGAGCAGCCGGGCGTAGTTCCACCCGTAGCGGACGGCCTCCTCCGGCGTCCCGGCCGTGCCCTGGACGAGCAGCGTGGAATCACCGCTGATCGCGGCCGCGAGGTGCTCCGACACCCACGTCTTCGCCGTCCCCGGCACGCCGAGCAACAGCAGCGCGCGGTCCGTCGCCAGCGTCGTCACGGCGACCTCGACGACCCGGCGCGGCCCGATGTACTTGGGCGTGATCACCGTGCCGTCGGACAGCTCGCCGCCCAGCAGGTAGGTGGCCACGGCCCACGGGGACAACCTCCATCGTTCGGGGCGCGGACGGTCGTCCTGCGCGGCCAGGGCGGCCAGCTCCGCCGCGAAGGCGTGCTCCGCGTGCTGCCGCAGAACGTCGGTCATAGGGGGCTCCTTCGGGCCGGCCGCCGGACACACCTGTGGCAGGCGGCGAAGTGATCGGGGGGAGCCAGGCCGGCGTTCCGGCCTGCGAGAACAAGCCTGCACCGAGCCACTGACAATCCTGACCGGACCTCAGTTCGACCACCGGGACTGTCAGTCCCTGCCCCTACCGTCGTCGCCATGGAGGAACGCTGGAGCACCGAACACGTCCTGTCCCTGGCGCCCGACGCCGCCTCGCAGAAGGCCGCGGGCAAGCTCTCCTCGCCCGCGGCCTGGTCGGCCACGGGCACCGACGGCGGCGCGCTCTGGGGCGAGTGCCGGGGCAGCGGCAGGACGCCGTACCGCACGGTCGTCGAGCTGGCCACCCCCGCCTACACCTGCACCTGCCCGAGCCGGAAGTTCCCGTGCAAGCACGCCCTCGGGCTGCTCCTGCTCTGGAGCGGCACCCCCGAGGCCGTCCCGGCCGCCGAGCCGGCCGACTGGGCCTCCGCGTGGCTGACGGCGCGCCAGGAGCGGGCCGGGCAGCGCGCCGCCGCGCCGCTGCCGCCCGCCGACCCGGCCGCCGCCCGCCGCCGCGCCGAGAAGCGCTCCGCCCGGGTCGCCGCCGGCGCCGCCGAGCTGCGGCTCCGGCTGGCCGACCGGATCCGCCACGGCCTGGCCGACCAGTCCACCGCCGGCCCCTGGGAGGAGGTCGCCGCCCGCATGGTCGACGCCCAGGCGCCCGGCCTCGCCGCCCGCGTCCGCGCCCTCGACACCACCCCCCAGCAGCACCTCCTGGAGGAGTACGCCATGCTCCACCTGCTCGCCACCGCCGCCACCCGGGTCGGTGAACTGCCCGCCCCGCTCGCCGCCACCGTCCGCGCCCGGATCGGCTACACCACCGACACCGCCGACCTCCTCGCCGGCCCCACCGTCCGCGACCGCTGGCACGTCCTCGGCAGCCGCACCTCCCCGCTGGAGGGCGGCGCCGACGACCGCCTCACCACCCGCCGACTCTGGCTGCGCGGCGCCAAGACCGGCCGTCCCGCCCTCCTCCTCGCCTTCGGCCGCCCCGGCCAGGCCCCCGACCTCGCCCTGCCCACCGGGCACGTCCTCGAAGCCGAGCTCGCCTTCCACCCCGGCGCCCGCCCGCTGCGCGCAGCGCTGGGCACCCGCTACAGCGCTCCCGAACCCGGCCCCGCCACCCCACCGCCCGGCCTCACCGCCGCCGAAGCCGTCGCCGCCTACGGCACCGCCGTCGCCGACGACCCGTGGCTCGACGCCTGGCCCACCGTCCTCACCGACGCCGTCCCCGTCCTCACGCCCGACGGCTGGCACCTCACCGACGGCCGGCACACCCTCCCGGTCCACCGCGCCGCCACGCCCGAATCCGCACTCTGGCGTCTCGCCGCCGTCTCCACCGGCCGCGCCCTCACCGTCTTCGGCGAACACGGCCACCAGGGCTTCACCCCCGTCACCGCCTGGGGCCCGGACCACCGCCCGATCAACCTCACCACCCCGTAGCCCGGCGCCTCACCGCACGCCCGCACCGCCCACACCACAACCTCAGGAGCCCACGTGTCCGACCCCTGGGAGTCCCTCCACACCACCGCCCTCCTCGGCACCGACCGCCGCCCCCTGCCGCAGCCCACCGGCGAGTCCCCCGCCCACCGGGCCGTCGACCGCACCGACCCGGCCACCGCGCTCCTCGAACTCGCCGCCCTGGAGACCGTCCGCCGCCGCGCCGGCGCCCTCCCCGCCCCCGTCACCGAGCCCCTCGCCGCCCCCGCTCCCGAGGACGACCGCCCCGAACTCCCCGCCCCCGCCGCCCGCCGCCTCTCCCTGCTCCTCGGCACCCGCGGCGGCGGCACCACCCTCGCCAACCTCACCGAGCTGCTCCCCCAGTGGCTCACCACCGCCCGCGCCCGCGGCTACCGCCCGCCCGCCGCCCTCGTCCCTGCGCTGCTCGACGCCGCCCGCGCCCGCAGCGAACTGCGCCCCGACGCGGTCGCCCTGGCCGGCCCGCTCGGCCGCTGGCTCGCCCCCCGCAACCCCGACTGGCGCTTCGTGCTGCGCACCACCGCCGTGGAGCCCGCGGAAACGGCCGGCCCCGGCGACGACCGCCTCTGGCACGAAGGCCTCTTCGCCGAGCGCGTCACCCACCTGACGCTGCTGCGCCGCACCGACCCGGCCGCCGGTCTCGCCCTCCTCCGCAGCACCTGGTCCACCGAGCGCGCCGAGGACCGCCTGCTCTTCCTGGACGCGCTCCAGGACGGCCTCTCCGCCGCCGACGAGCCCTTCCTGGAGGCCGCCCTCGGCGACCGCAGCAAGAACGTCCGCGCCACCGCGGCCGAGCTGCTCTCGACGCTCCCCGGCTCCACCCTGGCCGGCCGCATGGCCGAGCGCGCCCGCGCCGCCGTCCGCCTCTCCGACCGCGGCACGCACCTGCTGGTCACCCCGCCCGCCGAATGCGATCCGGCGATGCAGCGTGACGGCATACCACTCAAGTCGCCCACCGGGCGCGGCGAGCGGGCCTGGTGGTTCGGCGAGGTGATCGCCGCGGCACCACTGGCCCTCTGGCACGAGTCCACCGGCCTGACGCCGGACCGGCTCCTCGCCCTGCGGGTCGGTGACAGCATCGACGAGACCAACAGCAGCTGGGCCGACGACCTGCGCGAGGCCTGGGCCCGGGCAGCCGTCCGCCAGCAGGACGCCGACTGGGCGCGGGCGCTCCTCGGCGCGGCCCCGGCCCCCTCCCCGGAGAGCCGGCGGGCCCGCCCGCCGCGGACCACCGGCGCCCCCGCCAAGCTGCTCTCCGTCCTGCCGCCCGCCGAACGCGCCGCCTGGACTGCCGCGTTCATCGAGGTGCACGGCCTCGGCGAGGCCTTCCAACTGCTCGGCGCCTGCGCGACCCCGTGGACGCCGCCGCTGTCCACCGCCGTGGTCGCCGCCCTCGCCCGGGCGGCCGCCTCCGGCGCGTACCCGTGGAGCCACAGCGGGGTGCTCGGGATGACCGAGCGTGCGCTCGCCCCCGAGACCGCCGCCGCCGTCGAGGCGCTGGTGGCCGACAGCGCCCCCGCCACCGCCTGGGCCGAGACCTTCACCCGCCTCGCCGGCACCCTGCGCTTCCGCGAGGCCATGCTCGCCGAACTCGCCTCCTGACCCGCGACGCACCCGCGCCGGTACGGGAGGAGACCCGCGACGCACCCGGGCCGGCACGGGAGGAGACCCGCGACGCACCCGGGCCGGCACGGGAGGAGACCCGTACCGGCCCGAGAAGATGCAGACGTACCAGGGCTTTCTGACAATCCCTAGCTGGCGACCCGCAGGTTCGCCTCGACCCAGGCCACCACGTCCCGGGTCGGCGTGCCAGGGGTGAAGATGTCCGCGACGCCCATGGCCTTGAGCTCGACGATGTCCTCGTCCGGGATGATCCCGCCGCAGAAGACCTTGATGTCCTCCGCCTCGCGCTCCTTCAGCAGCTCCAGCACCCGCGCGCAGAGCGTCATGTGTGCGCCCGAGAGGACCGACAGCCCGATGCCGTCCGCGTCCTCCTGGATCGCGGTGTCGACGATCTGCTCGGGCGTCTGGTGCAGGCCGGTGTAGATGACCTCCATACCGGCGTCGCGCAGAGCGCGCGCGATGACCTTGGCGCCGCGGTCGTGACCGTCGAGCCCGGGCTTCGCGACCACCACACGGATCGGCCCTGACACACCCATCACTGCCTCCTGGACTTCGTCGTCCACCACCCCAGACCTCGTCGGGCACGGGCGCGGTTAACCAGCAATAACCAACCTGAGGGGAGGTTAGCGTCACCCGGCCCCCCTGGCCGTGCCGCCCCTCAAGAGGAGGGGAAAATCACAGCCCCGCCCCTTGCTACCAGTCGGTATACCCCGCAATTCCCACCCACAGCCCACCAACTCACCTCTTGACTTACGGACTTTTGTCCGCATGTCGGCGTTGCGGCTACAGTCTCGGCAGTTTTCCCCTCGTCTTTCCCCTCGCCCGACGACGTGCCGAAGGCCCACCGAGGAGGCAGCCCCCGATGGCTCCCGACGCAGCCGCCCGCCCGACCCGAGCGGAGCTGCGCATGGCCGCCCGCGAGCAGTCGCGTGCCCAGCGGCGCGGTGCCGCCAAGGCCGCCACCAGGACGGCGCTGCTGCGCGTCGCGCTGCCGTCGGTGGCCGCGCTCGGGGTGGCCGCGGCGGCCGCCGTGACCGTCCAGGGCGAGGCCGGCCAGCAGCGCCTCGAGGCGGCCGGCCGCGTGCCGCAGCAGGCCACGGCCGCCGACGCGCCGGACAACGCGGCCGCCCGGACCTCCGCCCAGCAGGCCCTCGCGACGGACAGTGCCGGCCAGGCCTCCCGCAGCGACTCCCGCCAGCCGCTCTCCGGCGGCCAGCCGACCGCCGAACCGATCGCCGAACCGACGGCCGAACCGGCCGCGCCCAAGGTGGTCATGCCGGTCGCCGAGCACGGCCTCGGCGAGCTGTTCGGCGAGGCCGGCACCCACTGGGCCAACCGCCACACCGGCATCGACTTCCCGGTGGACGGCGGCTCGCAGGTCATGGCCGTCGCCGACGGCACGATCCGTACGCAGTGGAACCCGTCGTACGGCTACATGACGATCCTGAAGATGGCCGACGGCACCGAGGCCTGGTACTGCCACCTGCGCTCGTACAAGATCCGCAAGGGCACCGTGAAGCAGGGCGACGTCATCGCCTTCGTCGGCAGCAGCGGCAACAGCACCGGTCCGCACCTGCACTTCGAGATCCGGCCGCCCGGCAGCGGGCCGGTCGACCCGCTGCCGTGGTTCCTCTCGAACGGACTCGACCCGCGCTGAGCGGTCAGAGCTTCTCCACCGGCGCGTACCGCAGCAGCAGCTGCTTGCGCCCCTCCGTCCCGAAGTCGACGGTGGCCTGCGCCTTGTCCCCGACGCCCGTGGTGGCCACCACCGTGCCCAGGCCGAAGGTGTCGTGGGTGACCCGGTCCCCGACCGCCAGCGCCACGACCTCCCGCTCGACCGCCGTACCGGACCGCCGCGCCGACTGCCCCCAGCCCGCCTTCGGCGAGGCCGCCGCGCCGCCGCGCGAAGCACCGCGCGAGGAGCCGCCCGAACCACCCGAGCCGCCCGAGCCGGCGGACCTCCCGCCCCAGGACGACCCCGAGGAGTACCCGCGCGAGGCCGGCACCGAGGCCGCCCCCGTCCGCTTCCACTCCACCAGCGTCTCCGGGATCTCCTCCAGGAACCGCGAGGCCGGGTTGTACGAGGGCTGCCCCCAGGCGCTGCGCAGCACCGAGCGGGTCAGGTAGAGCCGCTCCCGCGCCCGGGTGAGCCCGACGTACGCGAGGCGCCGCTCCTCCTCCAGCTCCTTGACCTGGTTGAGCGCCCGCATGTGCGGGAAGATCCCGTCCTCCATGCCGGTCAGGAAGACCACCGGGAACTCCAGTCCCTTGGCGGTGTGCAGGGTCATCATCGTGATGACGCCCTGCCCCTCCTCGTCCTCGTCCGGGATCTGGTCCGAGTCGGCGACCAGCGCGACCCGCTCGAGGAAGTCGGCGAGCGAGCCGACCGGCGGTGCGCCGTCCTCGCCGGCGTCGGGCCGCTCGCCCGGGTCCTGCTCGTACTCCAGCGCCACCGAGGCGAGCTCCTGGAGGTTCTCCACCCGGGTCTCGTCCTGCGGGTCGGTCGAGGACTGGAGCTCGGCGAGGTATCCCGTCTCCTCCAGCACCGCCTCCAGCACCGCGGCCGGCCCGGCGCCCGACTCGACGACCTGCCGCAGCCCGGCCATCAGCTCGTTGAACTTCCTCACCGCGTTCGCCGAGCGCGCGGCCATCCCGTACGCCTCGTCCACCCGCCGGAGCGCCTGGGCGAAGGAGATCCGCTCGCGCGCGGCCAGCGCGTCGATCATCGCCTCGGCACGGTCGCCGATGCCGCGCTTGGGCACGTTGAGGATCCGGCGCAGCGGCACGGTGTCCTCCGGGTTGGAGAGCACCCGCAGGTACGCCAGGACGTCCCGGACCTCCTTGCGCTCGTAGAAGCGCACCCCGCCGACCACCTTGTACGGCAGGCCGACCCGGATGAACACCTCCTCGAACACACGGGACTGCGCGTTGGTCCGGTAGAAGATGGCGACGTCGCCGGGCTTGGCGTCGCCCGCGTCGGTCAGCCGGTCGATCTCGTCGGCGATGAACTGGGCCTCGCCGTGCTCGTCGTCCGCGACGTAGCCGACCACCTTCTCGCCGTGGTCCCCGGCCGTCCAGAGCTTCTTCTCGCGGCGGCTGGTGTTCCGCTCGATGACGGCGTTGGCGGCGGTGAGGATGGTCTGCGTGGAGCGGTAGTTCTGCTCCAGCAGGATGGTGGTCGCGTTCGGGTAGTCCTCCTCGAACTGGAGGATGTTGCGGATCGTCGCGCCGCGGAAGGCGTAGATCGACTGGTCCGCGTCACCGACGACGCACAGCTCGGCGGGCGGCACCTCGGCCAGCCGCCCGGCCGCCGGGTTCACGAACTCGCCGTCCACGGTGCGCTTCGGCGCGGCGGCGACGGCGCCCCCGCTGAGCTCGCGCACCAGCATGTACTGGGCGTGGTTGGTGTCCTGGTACTCGTCGACCAGGATGTGCCGGAACCGCCGCCGGTAGTGCTCCGCGACGTCGGGGAAGGCCTGGAGCAGGTTCACCGTCGTCATGATGATGTCGTCGAAGTCGAGCGCGTTGGCCTCCCGCAGCCGCCGCTGGTAGAGGAAGTACGCCTCGGCGAGCTTCTTCTCCATCGGGTTGGCGGCCTGGTCGGCGTACGTCTCCTCGTCGATCAGCTCGTTCTTCAGGTTGCTGATCTTCGCGGTGAAGGACTTCGGCGGGAACTGCTTGGGGTCGAGGTCCAGGTCCCGGCAGACGAGCGACATCAGCCGCTGCGAGTCCGCCGAGTCGTAGATCGAGAACGACGAGGTGAAGCCGAGCAGCTTGGACTCGCGGCGCAGGATCCGCACGCAGGCGCTGTGGAAGGTGGAGACCCACATCGCCCGGGCCCGCGGGCCGACCAGCTGCTCGACGCGCTCGCGCATCTCGCCGGCCGCCTTGTTGGTGAAGGTGATCGCCAGGATCTCGCCCGGCTGCACCCCGCGGGCGCCCAGCAGGTGGGCGATCCGGTGGGTCAGCACCCGCGTCTTGCCGGAGCCGGCGCCGGCCACGATGAGCAGCGGCGAACCCGCGTGCAGCACCGCCTCGCGCTGCGGGTCGTTCATCCCCTCCAGCAGCTGCGCCGGGTCCACCACCGTCCGGGCGGCGCCGTTGCGGTACCAGGAGTCCCGCTCCGTCTGGGCGGCGTGGTCGGTGTGGAACAGCCCCTCCGGGATCGCCTCCTCGTACACGTCGTACGGGACGTCGTCCTCGTACGGCGGCGGCTCCTCGTCGATGGGCGCGGCGGCGTGCGGCTGCTTCGACCCGGCGGCGGGCCCGGCGGCGGGGGCCTCGAAACCGGGGAGCGGGAGGTCGTCAAAGAGGCTACTCATGGCACTCCGAGTCTATGGCCCCCCACCGACAAGCCCGCCCGGACCGGAGGGATCCGGACCGGGCGGGCGGGTGCGCGGGGCGTCAGACCAGGCGGCGGGCGGTGGCCCAGCGGGTCAGCTCGTGCCGGTTGCTGAGCTGGAGCTTGCGCAGCACCGCCGAGACGTGGCTCTCCACCGTCTTCACCGAGATGAAGAGCTGCTTGGCGATCTCCTTGTACGCGTAGCCGCGCGCGATCAGCCGCAGGACCTCGCGCTCGCGCTGGGTCAGCCGGTCGAGGTCCTCGTCCACCGGCGGGGTGTCGGTGGCGGCGAAGGCGTCCAGCACGAAGCCGGCCAGCCGGGGCGAGAACACCGCGTCGCCGTCGGAGATCCGGAAGATCGCGTCGACCAGGTCGGTGCCGGTGATGGTCTTGGTGACGTAGCCGCGGGCACCGCCGCGGATCACGCCGATCACGTCCTCGGCCGCGTCGGAGACGGAGAGCGCGAGGAACTTCACGCCCTCCCGCCGCCCGCCGCCGCCCTTGTCCGAGCCGCTCCGCGCCGCCCCTCCCGACTGCTCGCCCATCAGCCCGGCCGAGCGGCGCAGCACCTCGACCCCGCCGCCGCCGGGCAGGTGGACGTCGAGCAGCACCACGTCCGGCCTCGTCTCGGCGACCACCCGGACCGCCGACTCCACGTCGTCGGCCTCGCCGACCACGTCGATCCCGGTCACCTCGGTGCGCCCGATCTCGGCCCGGACCCCGGTGCGGAACATCCGGTGGTCGTCGACCAGGACGACGCGCGCGACCCTCCCCCCGCCGTCGGCCGGGACCCCCATCGGCGCTGCCTCAGTCATTCGTTCTCTCCATCTCCAGCTCGACCTCGGTCCCGCCGTCCGGCGCGGGCCGCACCCGTGCGGTGCCGCCGTTGCGCTTCATCCGGCCGAGGATCGACTCGCGGACACCCATCCGGTCCTCCGGCACCGTGTCGGGGTCGAAGCCGGGGCCGTGGTCGCGGACGAACACCATCACCGTCTTCCCCTCCACCTCGGCGTAGACCTGGACCGGTCCCCCGCCACCGTACTTGGCCGCGTTGACCGTCGCCTCCCTCGCGGCCTGCATCTGGGCCGCGATCCGCTCGTCCATCGGGCAGTCGCCGACGATCACCAGCTCGACCGGCACCCCGTGGCGGTCCTCGACCTCGGCGACCACCGCGCGCAGGCTCTCCGCCATGGTGTCCGGCGCGGCCTCGGCGGCGGCCTCCGGGCGGTACAGCCAGAGCCGCAGCTCGCGCTCCTGGGCACGGGCGAGCCGCAGCACCTCCTTCGGGTCCTCGGCCCGGCGCTGGATCAGGGTCAGCGTGTGCAGCACCGAGTCGTGGACGTGGGCGGCGATCTCGGCGCGCTCCTGGGCGCGGATGCGGGCGGTCCGCTCGGCGCCGAGGTCCTGCCACATCCGCAGTGCGTAGGGGCCGACCAGCACCAGCACGCCGGCCAGCACCGCGAGCGAGGCCTCGATCACCGAGCCGAGCGTGGAGCCGCTGCCCTGCATCGCGAGGAAGGCGATGGTGCCGGCCACCACCAGCAGCACGCCGCCGCCCACCCTGGTGTAGGCGCCGCGCCGCTTCTCGCCCTCTTCCAGGCCGAACCAGCGCTGCCAGCGCGAGTCGTCGGCCTGCCGCCAGACCAGCGCGACGCCGACGCCGATCGCCAGCAGCGGCCAGGTGTACGGCCGGGCGGTCTGCACGCCGAGCGCGTTCAGCAGGGCGATCAGGCCGATCACCACCATGACCAGCGCGGCGAGCTGCCCCAGGCCGCCCTGGCGCTTCGCGGCCGGCCGGACCGGCGCCGTCCCCGTCCCCGGCACCGCGCCGGGCTCCGCGGCGGGCTCGCCCTGCAGCGCGTGCTGGAGCAGCTCCCGCAGCCGGCCGATCCGGCCGCGCCGGCCCTTGCTCAGCTCCGCGCCGGACGCGCCGGAGGCCTGCCAGGACCCGGCCGGCACGAAGGCCCCGTCGACGTACACCCAGTGCGCGCCGCCGCGCTGCGCGGGCTCGCCGATGCCGATCGGCACCACGAACCAGAACGCCGCGTACAGCAGCGCGCCGATCCCCTGCGCGAAGAAGAGCAGGACGAACGCGACCCGGACCCAGGCGACCGGCAGGCCCAGGTGCACCGCGAGACCGTGCGCGACACCGCCGAGCATCCGGCCCTGCGGGCTCCGGTAGAGCCGCCGGTACGGCGACCGCCCGTCGCCGGGGACGGACGGGTCGGCGCCCGCCGACGGCGGGGCGTCGGGGACGAGCGGACGGGGATCGGTACCGGGGGCTGCCACGCGACCGATGGTTCCACGCGGGCGGGCCCGGACGCATCAGGGTGGAGCCCTACCCGTTCTCAGGGACAAGTCAGGGTACGGACAGGGACGGCACCGGTTGGGCGGGCGCGCCGGAGCCACCAGGATGGTGGGCATGACCGAGGACCACCGCACCCAGGAGGCCGGGCCGAGCGCCCCGCCCGAGCCGGACCGACCCCCGCTGAACCGGACCGAGCACCACCGCGTGGTCGCCGGCGTCTGCGGCGGACTGGGCCGGCACCTGGACATCGACCCGGTGGTCTTCCGCGTGGTGACGGTGGTGCTCTGCCTCTCCGGCGGGCTCGGCCTCTTCCTGTACGGGCTGGCCTGGCTGGTCGTCCCGACCGAGCCCGTCCCGGACGGCAAGGGCGGCAGCCGGTCGGGCCGGACCGAGCTCCAGCGGGTGCTCACCGGCCGGGTCGACGGCCAGTCGGTCGGAGCGGTGCTGCTGACCGTGATCGGCACCGGCGTCTTCTTCTCCTCGATGGGCGACGGCGACCAGCTGTTCCCGCTGCTGCTGCTCGGCGGACTGGTCTTCCTGGCCGTCCGCTACGACCCGGAGCGCCGCCACAACCGGCTGCGCGGGCGCCGGCGCGGCCGCAACCGCCACGAGGGCCCGTACGACCGGTACTTCCCCGGGTCCGGGCCGGCCGCCGCCTACTCCTGGCCGCTGACGGACGAGCAGCCGCCGCCCGGTGACGACGAGTCGGCCCGCGAGCGGCACGCCCGGGAGCGGGCGGCCGGCACGGTGCCGGCCGACACCCCGCACGCGGGCCCGAGCGGCTACCTCTGGGACCCTCGCCACCCCGAGCGCAACCCGTACGGCGACACCGGCGCCGCCCCGCACGGCGCCGCGGCCCCGCCGCCCGGCGGCCCGGCCCAGCCCTGGTGGCAGCGCGCCGACCTGCCGGAGGGGGACCCGCTGCGCAAGGACGGCCCGGCCCGCCGGACCCGGCCGCCGGTGGCGGTGCGCCACCACCGCGAGCGCTCGCCGCTCGGTCTGATCGGGCTGCTGCTGGCGGTCGGCGCGGCCAGCGCGGTCTGGGGGGCCTCCGCCCACGGCGACACCGACGTGCTGACCGGCACCGTGCTGGCGACCGCCCTGCTGGTCATCGGGCTGACGCTGCTGGTCGCCGCCAAGTTCGGCCGGGCCCGCAGGCTCGTCGTGCCGGGCCTGCTGCTCACCCTGGCGCTCGCCTTCACCCACGGCTCGTCGATCTCGGTGCACAACGCGTTCGGCGACCGCGACTGGAGCGCCGCCTCGGCCGGCGAGCTGCAGCCGCGGTACACGCTCGGGCTCGGCAACGCCCGGCTGGACCTCAGCCGGATCGACCCGGCCGGCAGCACCCTGCACAGCACCGTCGAGCTCGGCGCCGGCGAGCTGACCGTCCTGGTGCCGTCGAACGTGACGGTCGACCTGGAAACGAGGATCGGCCTCGGCAACGCCGCCGTGCCGGGGCAGGACGAGGTCAGCGGCAACAGCTCCCGCACGTTCCGGCTGGCCCCGGTGAACGGTCAGGCATCCAAGGGCACGCTCGACCTCAAGCTGATGGTCGGGCTCGGCAACATCAAGGTGGTCCAGTCGTGAGGAAGCACCAGCTCGATCTCTTCTCGCTGATCGCCGGGGGGTTGTTCACCGTCATCGCGGTGCTCTACCTGGTGGCGGCCGTGAACGACATCTCGGTGAACGGCCGGATCGTCATCCCGGTGACCTTCATCGTGCTGGGCCTGGGGGGCCTGATCGGGGCGGTCGCGGCGGCAGCCCGGCGCGGCCGGACTGACGCGCCGGACTGACGCGCCGGACTGAGGCCGCGGCGTCAGCTCTGCAGCGGCCCGAGGTTCAGCTTGTCGCCGTCCTTGGTGACGCCGTACTTGGGCAGCGGCTTGGTGGCCGGGCCGTTGACCACGGCGCCGGTGGCCGCGTCGAACCGGGAGCCGTGGCAGGGGCAGTACAGCTGACCGTTCTTCGGTGCGTCGACCGCGCAGCCGGAGTGCGTGCAGACCGCGGAGAAGGCGCAGTACTGGCCGGCCTTGGGCTGGACGATGTAGACCGCGTCGCCGGTGGCCGGGTCCTTGACCTGGGCGGAGCCGCCGACCGGGACGCTCGCGGCGGCCACCGAGACGGGCGGCCCGGCGGGCGCCCTCCCGGCCGGGGCAGCGGACGGCCCGACCGCCTTCTTGTCCCGTCCGAAGGTGGCGGTCAGCGAGCCGGAGAGCAGGCCGGCGCCCCCGATCGCGACGGCCGCGATCCCGCCGTCCACCAGCGCCCGCCGGCGGGTGTGGGCCTCGCCCAGCCCGCGCTCGCGGTCCCGGGCGGCCCGCTTGGCCAGGTAGCCGTCCAGCGAGAGGTACGGGGTGCCGGCCAGCAGCAGCGGGGTCCAGGCCATCAGGTAGGCGAGGTCGTTGCCGAGGTAGTACGGCGAGACGTTCCAGCTGACGGTCAGCCAGAGGCTCAGGTTGATCAGCGCGCCGCCGAGGGCCGCGACCCGGCCCCAGAGACCGAGCAGGGTGCCGAGGCCGACCGCCAGTTCGCCGAAGGCGATGGCGAGCGCGAACAGGGTGGGGGCGTCGAGGGCGGCGCCGAGCAGGAAGGAGATCGGGCTGGAGCCCTTCGCCGCCTGGGTCTGCGAGACGAAGGAGGCCGGGTCGCCCGCGCCCGCGAGGTAGTGCGTGTCGGAGAGCTTGTCGAGCGCCGCGTAGACGAAGGTGACGCCGAGGAACATCCGAAGCGGCAGCAGCGCGTACCGCGAGGCCACCGCCTTGCGCGCGGCCACCCACCCGGTACTGCCGTCCGCCGCCCGCGCGCCGGTCGTCACGGAGCCGCCGGCCACCGTGGGGCTGCTGGCCTCCGTCATCCCTCACACCTTCCTTCACGGCCTGCCAACCGCCTGACAGGTCCGGTCGCATTCTGCACGTTTGTGAGCGCTTTCGGTGGGAGGTCCCACCCGGTGGGCCCCCGTCCACCGCGAACGGCCGCGCCGCCGCTCCCCTGTATACGGGAACGACGGCGCGGCCGTTCAATGCCGGTCCGGGGCCTTCTCAGGGCCGGCCGGCGGGAGTGATCACTCCCACTCGATGGTGCCCGGCGGCTTGCTGGTGCAGTCCAGCACCACGCGGTTGACGTCCTTGACCTCGTTGGTGATCCGGGTCGAGATCTTCGCCAGCACGTCGTACGGCAGGCGCGACCAGTCGGCCGTCATGGCGTCCTCGGAGGAGACCGGGCGCAGCACGATCGGGTGGCCGTAGGTGCGGCCGTCGCCCTGGACGCCGACGCTGCGGACGTCCGCGAGCAGCACGACCGGGCACTGCCAGATCTTCCGGTCCAGGCCGGCCGCGGTCAGCTCCTCACGGGCGATCGCGTCGGCCTCGCGCAGCAGGTCCAGGCGCTCCCTGGTGACCTCGCCGACGATCCGGATACCCAGGCCCGGGCCCGGGAACGGCTGGCGCTGGACGATCTCCTCCGGCAGGCCGAGCTCCTGGCCGACCATCCGGACCTCGTCCTTGAACAGCTTGCGCAGCGGCTCGACCAGCGCGAACTGGAGGTCCTCGGGCAGGCCGCCGACGTTGTGGTGGGACTTGATGTTGGCGGTGCCGGTACCGCCGCCGGACTCCACCACGTCCGGGTACAGGGTGCCCTGGACCAGGAACTCCACCGACTCGCCGTGCTCGCCGGCCTCGGCCACGATCTCCGCCTGGGCCTGCTCGAAGACCCGGATGAACTCACGGCCGATGATCTTGCGCTTCTCCTCGGGGTCGGAGACCCCGGCGAGCGCGTTCAGGAAGCGCTCCTGCGCGTCGACGACCTTCAGCTGCACGCCGGTGGCCGCGACGAAGTCCTTCTCGACCTGCTCCGTCTCGCCCTTGCGCATCAGGCCGTGGTCGACGTAGACGCAGGTCAGCTGCTCGCCGATGGCCTTGTTGACCAGGGCGGCCGCGACCGCGGAGTCCACGCCGCCGGAGAGGCCGCAGATCGCCCGCTTGTTCCCGACCTGGGCGCGGATCAGCGCGACCTGCTCGTCCACCACGTTGCCGGTGGTCCAGGTCGGCGCGATGCCGGCGCCGCGGTAGAGGAAGTGCTCCAGGATCTGCTGGCCGTGGTCGGAGTGCAGCACCTCGGGGTGGTACTGGACGCCGTAGAGCCGGGCCTCGTCGTTCTCGAAGGCCGCGACCGTCACCACGTCGGTGGACGCGGTGACGGTGAAGCCCTCGGGGGCGGCCGAGCAGGCGTCGCCGTGCGACATCCAGACCGAGTGCTGCGCCGGGACGCCCTCGAACAGGGTGGAGCCGGTGCGGGAGACGGTCAGCGGGGTGCGGCCGTACTCACGGGCGCCGCTGTTGTCGACGGTGCCGCCGAGCGTCTTGGCCATCAGCTGGAAGCCGTAGCACATGCCGAAGACCGGCACCCCGGCCTCGAAGATCGCGCGGTCGAGCTGCGGTGCGCCCTCCTCGTAGACCGACGAGGGACCGCCGGAGAGGATGATCGCCTTCGGGTTCTTGGCGAGCATCTCGGCAACCGGCATGCTGCTCGGCACGATCTCGCTGTAGACCCGGGCCTCACGCACCCGGCGGGCGATGAGCTGGGCGTACTGGGCACCGAAGTCGACCACCAGGACGGTGTCGGTCTCAGGTACGGACTGGACGGGAATAGCAGAGGACACGGACGGCCTTCCGGCAGCGGTACGAAAGGTGTCGCGCGCAGCGCTTCCGTCGAAGGGCGGCGGCGGGCGACGAGCGGGGGTCTGTGGTCGAGTCTACCGGGCGGGCCGGTTTCACTCGTCTGCACGTCCAAGAGACCGTGACCGCCCCGGCCGCCGGTTCGTTGCTTCTGACGACCGTACGACCGCGCCGCGCCCGCCAGGTGCGCCGCCTCCGCCCCGGCCAGGGGCGCCGCCGTACGGGCTTGCAGGACCACGCGTGGAGCTCATCCCAGTCCACCGGCGCGCGTGGCGCCGCCGCTGTCCCGGCCCCGCCGGGAGCGGTGCGCCGTGGGACCGTGCGCGGGTGCAGCGGCCGGCCAGCAGGGGACAGCGACCCCGGCCGCGACTGGACCAACGAGGTGGGGTGGCCGGCCTCCGGGGACGCCCGGAAGCCGGCCGCCGCACCCCGGCGCAACCCAGGCGCACACCGTTCACCGTCCCGCGCCGCTACGCGCGTCCCCGTGCGCTCCGGCCGACACCACTACGCACCGTGATCATCGATGTGGCCTTCCCGGACCTCCCCGAGGGCCGCCGGGCGGCCCCTGGCAGACCTCCCCGGACCGGTCCGGCCGAAAATGGACTGTGCCGAATCATGCCGAATCGGTTGCAGAGCAAGCCCTTCGTCCAGCACGATGCTGCTTGGAAGAGGTTCTCCCGGTGGCCGAAGGCCCACTGCGGAGGCCCGGCCCGGTGCCGCCGAGACCCTTGGTGGCAACGATTGTCACCTCACGCTCCGTGAGCGAAGGCCCGGCGCAGCCATGCGCGCCGGACCGGCCGCACCGCGAGCGTGCGCGCCCCGCGCGACCGGCACACCCACGCCGGTGCTGCGACGGCGCGGTCCCAGAAGCCAACCGACAGGACGGCGCTCCTCCCCCGGCGCCGTCACCCCAGCACCGGCGCAGCCCTGACGCCGCGTGCTGAACGACAAAGGGCCCCGTTCCCCCGCGGGGCCCTTTGCCCTTCTCCGGGCCGGTCGGGTCCTTGTCCGGCCTCCTCGTCCGCCCCGTCGGAGGCCTTGTCCAGGCCTTGTCCAGGCCTTGTCCGGGCCTTGTCCGGGGCCGGGCGCAGCGGGGTGACCGCTGCGGCGGGGGGCGCCGGGACGACGCGAGGGGCGCGGGCCGCCGAGGCGCACGCCCCCCGGCTCGCTACGGCTCCTTGCGCCAGACGCTCGCGTCGGCGGCATCCCCACCGTCCCCGGGGGCGGCGGTGCCGGGGGCCGGCGGCTGCTGGTCGTGCGAGCCGATCACCTCGCTCACCCCCGCCACCTGACCCGGCACCAGCGGCCCGCCCTCGTGCACCACACCCGCGGGCGCGGCGTCCGCGTGCACCGTCTCCCGGGGCACCGCTCCCGCGTACGCCGCACCCTCGTACGGGCCGCCCTGCGGCGGCACCGCTCCGAGGGGGCCGCCGGCCGAACCGCCGCGGACGGCCGCCAGCAGCGGCGGCACGGCCAGCGCGCCGACCGCCGCCCAGATCACGTTGGCCGCCAGCTGGGAGCCGAAGAGCAGACCGACCGAGAACTCGCGGTCGGCGCCCGTCCGCCCGCCCGAGGCCCCGCTGCCCGACGTCGCCACGAAGCCGGCCACCGCCATGAGCAGGGTCAGCCCGGTCGCGTACACCACGGCGAGCCGGATCCGGTCGGCCGCGTCGAGCCCGCGGCGGTGGGCCGTCCAGCCGAGGTAGGCCGTCGCGGCCAGGGCGAGCAGTAGGGTCCACCGCCAGTCGGCGGTCTCGCCGTGCAGGTCGAAGAGCGAGAACTCGTCGCGCGGGCCGCTCGACCCGTAGCCCGGGCCGTCCCCGTCGTAGCCGCCGTAGCGGCTGCTGCCGTCGCCCGCCCGCAGGGTCGCACCCGAGCCCAGGCCGAGCAGGCTCAGGCCGAGGTTCGGCAGGAAGGCCACCGAGACACCGGTCGCCCACCCCTCGTCCTGCACGGCGACCAGCACGAACCCGGCCAGCGCACCGAGCCCGACCGACACCGCCGCCGCCCGGCCCGCGGCCAGCCCGGCCACCGCCCACCCGCGCACCGCGCGGTTGCGCCAGGCCGCCCAGCGCAGCGCGTCCGTCCCGTACACGGTGAAGGCGAGCAGCCCGGCCAGCAGCGCGCTCCAGCCGACCGCCTCCAGCCAGCCGGAGTCGGACCGGTACTCCACCGCCCCGTAGTAGTCGCTGAAGCTCGCCCCCCGGCCGTTCGAAGGGGACCAGACGGCGCCGCCGACCAGGCCCACCAGCAGGGTCGCCGCGGCCACCACCAGGGCGGTGCGGACCGCCTCGCCGGCCGCCTGCGCCCGGCTCTGCTGCGCACCGGTGCGGGCCTGTCGCAGGCGTACGCCGGCCCGCAGACCGAGCCAGAGCGCGAACAGCCAGAGCGCGGTGACCGTCATCGGCACCGTCCGCACCAGGAGCGACGGGCCGCTCTCCCCCCGGAACAGCCGGCCGCTGAGGCCGAGCTTGAAGGGTGCGCCGAGAGCGGCCAGGGCCATGGCCAGGGCGGTGCCGAACCGGTCGCCGAAGTCGGGCGAGTCGTAGAGGTAGCCGACGTTGTAGTCGCCCGGGATCGCGGCGATCAGCGCCGCCAGCAGCAGCACCGCGGTCGGCGCGATCACCGCCTTCACCGCCGGCCGCCAGTCCTCGCCGGTGAGCCACCGCAGCGCGGCGGGCTGCGCGGCGGCCGCGTCGTACGGCCGGCCGGTGCCCCAACTGCCCACCGTCGGCGGGACGGCGGGCGGCGCGTACCCGGGCCGGCCGGGCGCCGCGGCCGTCGGGTACCCCGGCGCGGACGGTGGCGGCGGGGGCAGCACGGGCTGGGTGAGCGGTGCCGCAGCTGGCGGGGGCGGCGCCAGCGGCCGCCCGCAGGACGCGCAGCCGAGCGCCCCTTCCGCCGAAGCCGCGCCGCACGATGCGCAGATGGCCATGGACCGTGATCCCCCCGTGAGAACAAGCCCCTGGTCCCCCCAGGGAGCCCGTTTATCCCATCGTGCGCGGACGGCTGTCAACCGGCTCCGGCGCGTCGCGGGCCCGCCCCGGCGAAGCGTCAGGGAGCCTGCGTGCCACGCTTCTTCGGCACCTCGGGGACGGCCAGCAGCGGCAGGCGCAGCGCACCGAAGGCCTCCTTCGGCACCGCCGGGCGTACCGGCGCCACCGACTCGACCCGCCGGTACGCCTCGCCGGGGGCCGGGCGCCGGTCGTCCTCGCCCTTGTTCGGCCACATCGACATGGCCCGCTCGGCCTGCGCGGTGATCGTCAGCGACGGGTTCACCCCGAGGTTGGCGGAGACCGCCGAGCCGTCCACCACGCTGATCCCGGGGTGGCCGAAGAGCCGGTGGTACGGGTCGACCACGCCGGTCTCGGCGGAGTCGCCGATCGGGCAGCCGCCGAGGAAGTGGGCGGTCATCGGGATGTCGAAGATCTCGCCGACGGTGCTGCCCGCGAAGCCGTTGATCTCGTCGGCCAGCGCCTGGGCGCCCTGCTCGGCGGCCGGGATCCAGGTCGGGTTGGGTGCGCCGTGCCCCTGGGTGGAGGTCAGCTGGCCCTTGCCGAGGCCCTTCTTCTTCAGCGAGACGGTGATCGAGTTGTCCAGCGACTGCATCACCAGGCCGATGATCGTCTTCTCCGACCACCGGTGCTGGTTCATCGAGCGGGCGAAGGTCACCGGGTGCCGCACCGACGAGCCCAGGTAACGCAGCCAGCGCGGGCCCTTGCCGCCGCCCTTGACCTGCGCGATCGACAGCGCGCCCATCGCGTTGGAACCCTTGCCGTAGCGCACCGGCTCGATGTGGGTGTTCGCGTCCGGGTGGATCGAGGAGGTGATCGCGACGCCCTTGGTGAAGTCCGTCCGGGCGCCGTACAGACGGTCGGTGGTCTGCGCGCCGACCAGCGCCTCGGAGTTGGTCCGGGTCAGCTCGCCGAGCCGGCCGGAGATCCGGGGCAGGTGGCCGCCGTCGCGCATCCGGTGCAGCAGCGACTGGGTGCCGTAGGTGCCGGCCGCGACCACCACCCGGGCGGCGGTGATGGTCCGTGCCCCCGCCTTCACCGGGTCGGTGGTGGAGCGGGCGTCGGTCCGGCGGACGTCCACCTTGAAGCCCTGCGTGCCGTCGGCGCCGGTGTGCTCGCGGATCCGGGCCACCGTGGTGAGCGGGTGGATCTCGGCGCCGCCGCGCTCGGCCAGGTGGAGGTAGTTCTCGGTGAGCATGTTCTTGGCGCCGTGCCGGCAGCCGGTCATGCACTCGCCGCACTCCACGCAGGCCCGCCGCGCGGGGCCGGCGCCGCCGAAGTACGGGTCCGGGATCTCGTCGCCGGGCGCCGCCTCGGCCGCGCCCCCGGCGTCCTTCCCGTCACCGAAGAAGACCCCGACCGGCGCCATGTGGAAGGTGTCCCCGACGCCCATCTTCTCGGCCGCCGCCCGCAGATGGACGTCGGACGGGGTCATGGTCGGGTTGAGCCGGACGCCCAGCATCCGCTGCGCCTGGTCGTAGAACGGCGCCAACTCCTCCTGCCAGTCGGTGATGTGGGCCCACTGGCGGTCCTCGAAGAACGGCTTCGGCGGCACGTAGAGGGTGTTGGCGTAGTTCAGCGAGCCGCCGCCGACGCCGGCGCCCGCCAGGATCAGCACATTGGCCAGCAGGTGGATCCGCTGGATGCCGTACAGGCCGAGCTTGGGCGCCCACAGGTACTTGGCCAGGTCCCAGGAGTTCTTGGGCAGTTCGTCGCGCTCGAAGCGCCGCCCGGCCTCCAGGACGGCGACCCGGTAGCCCTTCTCGGTCAGCCGCAGCGCGGAGACCGACCCACCGAAGCCCGAGCCGATCACGACCACGTCGTAGTCGAACTCCGCCTCATCGCGGGACCCCACCATGTGCCACTGCTCCTTCGGGAAAAGAACTGACGTCGGGACGGACTGCCGTGAGCCGTCGGCTACTTGAAGCGCAGCGCCTTCAGCACCCGTAGGCCGCCGGTGAACACCGCGGCGAACTGCTTGTCGTCCAGCCCGAACGAGGGCGCGAGCGGCATCAGCCGCTGGCTGGCGACGGTCTGCGCCTCGGTGAACCGCAGGATGCCCTCGGCGCCGTGCCGCCGGCCGAGCCCGGACTCGCCCATGCCGCCCATCGGCGCTCCGACCGAGCCGTACGCCGCCGCGTAGGCCTCGTTGACGTTGACCGTGCCGGTGCGCAGCCGGGCCGCGACCGCCCGGCCGCGCCGCAGGTCCTTCGTCCAGACGCTGGAGTTGAGTCCGTACGGGGTGGAGTTGGCGGCGGCCACCGCCGCGTCCTCGGTGTCGAAGCGGTAGACCGAGACCACCGGGCCGAAGGTCTCCTCGCTGCAGACCGCCATCTCCGGGGTGACGCCGTCCAGGATGGTCGGCTCGTAGAAGAACGGGCCGAGATCCGGCCGGGGCCGGCCGCCGGTGACCACGGTGGCACCGGCCTTGACCGCCTCGTCCACGTGGCGGGTGGTGGTGTCCAGCTGCCGGACGGAGACCAGCGAGCCCATGTCGGCGCCGTACGCGAGGCCGCCGCCGAGGCGCAGGGCGCGGGTCCGCTCGGCGAACTTCGCCAGGAACTCGTCCGCCACCGAGCGGTGCACCAGCAGCCGTTCGATCGAGATGCAGAGCTGGCCGGCCGAGGAGAAGCAGGCCCGGACGGCACCCTCGGCGGCCCGGTCGAGGTCGGCGTCGGCCAGCACCAGCATGGCGTTCTTGCCGCCGAGTTCGAGCGAGACGCCGACCAGCCGGGCGGCGGCGCGCTGGGCGACCTCGCGGCCGGTGCGGGTGGAGCCGGTGAACGAGACGTAGTCGGCGTGCTCGACCACGGCCGGGCCGATCACCGGGCCGTCGCCGATCACGACCTGCCAGAGGTCGGCCGGCAGCCCGGCCTCGATCAGCAGCTCGCGGGCCCAGAGCGCGGTCAGCGCGGTCTGCGTGTCCGGCTTGTTGACCACCGCGTTGCCGGCCACGAAGGCGGGCAGCGCGTCGCCGATGCACAGCTCCAGCGGGTAGTTCCACGGCGAGATGTGCCCGACCACGCCCTTGGGGCGGCGGGCCTCGATCGCCTGGGTGAGCAGCGGCAGCGCGCCGCCGCGCCGCTTGTCGCGCAGGTAGCCGTGCGCGGCGCGCCCGTAGTGCCGGGCGGCCATGGCGACGGCCAGCACCTCCTCGAAGGCGTGCAGCCGGGCCTTGCCGGTCTCGGCCTGGATCAGGTCGAGCACCTCGTCCTGGCGCTTCAGCAGCAGGTCGTGGAAGCGCAGCAGGACGGCGGCGCGACGGCGTACCGGCAGCGCGGCCCAGGCCGGCTGGGCGCGACGGGCCAGCTCGAAGGCGACCTCGACGTCGGCCGGGGTGGACTGCGGCAGGCCGGCCAGCCGCTCGCCGGTCAGCGGGGCGACGGTCTCCACCAGGCTGGGCTCGCCGGTCGCGGTGATCCCGCCGGCCAGGCGGGTGACCAGCGACGACGGGACGGCCGCGGCGACCGTGCGGCCGCCTCCGGGGGCGGCGGGGTTGCGGTCCGCCGCGCCTGCACCGGGCTGCTGGAGGGCCGAGGCATCTGCTGTGAGGTCCGTCATACGGCGCAGCCTAGGCGCTCGGCGGCCGGTTCGGTACCCGTGGGTAACAAGAAACTCCGAGCGGCCCACCCGGCCGGCGGGTCACCGGCTCGGCCGGTCACCGGCTCGGCGCTTCTCGACGGCTCGGCGCTTCTCGACGGCTCGGCAGCTCGGCGCTTCTCCGGGCCAGCGGGTCAGCGCTTCCCGGCGGCTCAGCGGGTCGGGGTGAAGTGACCGAGCACCGCGTTGAACCGCTGCTCCCCCTCCGGCCAGTCCTTGTCCGTCTCCGGGCAGGACAGGTAGATGGCGTAGCCGGTCCCGTCGTCGTCGATGAACTCCGCCTCGATCGCCCGCCGCCGGCCCCCCTCCTTGGCCGCGTAGCTGAACTCCCAGACCGCGGCGTCGTGGCCGTTCACCAGGACGCTGGTCAGCTTGTGCTGGCGGTACTCCTTCAGCTTGGAGACGGTTGTCTCCATCTGCCGCATGTGGTCCAGCGGCTTGACCGACTGGCCGACGGTGACGGCGAACTGGAGGTAGTGCGTCTTGTTGTCCGGGCTGTAGAAGATCTGGTTGGCGGTGTCGGTGCTGCGCTGCCAGGCCGGGGTGGCCACCGGCAGCGGGAACCGGAAGCCCGCCGGGTCGTCCACCCAGCGGTAGCCGGTGGGCGCGGGGTCCGCGTCGCCGGACGCGGTGGGCTGCGGACCGCCGGTGGCGGTCGGGGTGGGGTCGGCGACCGGGGTGCCGGAGTGCCGGGTCACGAGGAAGGTCGCCCCCGCGGCCAGCACGGCGACGCCCAGCCCGATCGCGGCGATCCGCAGCACGTTGCGGCGTCCGGCCGGCCCGCGCGCGGGCGCGACGGGGTGCACCACCAGCGCGGGCCGCCCGGCGGGCGGCCCCACGGCGGCGGCTCCGGCGCCCACGGCGAGGGCTCCGGCGTCCGCCGCGGCGGCGGACGCCGGCGCCGGCGGTGCGACCGGCCCGGGCGTCGTCTCCGGTTCGGAGTCCGGCCCCGGCCCGGGCGCCTCGGTCCGGTCCACCACCGGCACCGACTGGGTCGGCGTCTTCACCGGCGCGACCGGCTTGAAGCCCATGGTGTGCCCGGCCTGCACCTCGGCCAGCATCCGGGCCGCCTCGTCCGCGGTCGGCCGCTCGGCCGGGTCCTTGGCCATCAGCGCGGCCAGCACCGGCCCCAGCGCCCCCGCCCGGCGCGGCTCCGGCAGCGGATCGCCGACCACCGCGGCCAGCGTGGTCAGCGGCGACGTCCGGCGGAACGGCGACTGGCCCTCCACCGCCGCGTACAGCGTCGCCCCGAGGCCCCAGAGGTCGGAGGCCGGGCCCGGGCGGTCTCCCTGGGCGCGCTCGGGCGCCAGGTAGTCCGGCGAGCCGACCAGGTCACCGGGCCGGGTCAGCTCGGCCGAGCCCTCGTACGTCGCGATGCCGAAGTCGAGCAGGACCACCCGCCCGGTGCCGCGCTCCAGCAGCACGTTGGCCGGCTTCACGTCCCGGTGCAGCACACCCAGCTGGTGGCCCCGGTGCAGCGCTGCCAGCACCTGGCTGCCGACCTCGGCGGCGGCCCGCGGCTGCAGCGTGCCGTCCTGGCTGATCACGTCGGCCAGCGAGCGGCCGTCGACCAGCTCCATCACGATCCACGGCCGGCCGTCCTGCTCCAGCACGTCGTGCACGGTGATCACGCCGGGGTGCTTGATCCGGGCGGCCGCGCTGGCCTCCCGCTTCATCCGGGCGTGCAGGATCTGCAGCTCCTCCTCCGGGAGGTGGCTGACGGTCAGCTCCTTGACGGCGACCTCGCGGTCCAGCATCCGGTCCCAGGCCCGCCAGACCGTGCCCATGCCGCCGCGGCCCAGCCGGTCGCCCAGCTCGTAGCGTCCGGCCAGCAGCCGCTCCGCCTCGGCCGCCTCCGGCCGGTCCTGCACGCTCATCGGCGACCGCTCCCCCTCATTCACCTGCCGTCACCTCGACGGAGGGCCGGTGCAGACCATTTTTCAAACAGATCCCACGCACACATTAGGCGCCCCGCCCGCACCCCGGTAATCTCCCCCGCCCGTCCGGCCGGCGGGACGGCCCCGACAGGCACCGTCAGCCTGCGAACATCAGGCCGCGAACACCGGGGCCGCCACCATCAACCCGCGAACGTCAGCCCGCGAACACCGGCACCGCCACCATCAACCCGCGAACACCACGACGGCGACCACCCCGAGCACCAGCAGCAGGAAGACCCCGCCCACCAGCACCGGTCCGAGCAGCGCCGGCGGTATCAACGGACGCCGGACCGGCTCCGGCCCCGCGTCCGCCGCGACCGGCTCCGGGGCCGGCCCGCCCCGGCCGCGCCGACGCGGCGTCAGCGGCACCAGCGGCCCCTCCGGCCGCAACTCCAGCGCCCGCGCCGACCGCTCCTCGTCGGCCGGCTCCGGCGCGCCCGCCAGGAGGCCCGCCAGCTCCCGCTGGACGGCCTCCGCGGTAGGACGCAGCGCGGGGTCGGGCTGGAGCAGCCGCTCCACCAGCGGCGCCAGCGGCCCGCACACCACCGACGGCTCCCGCCGGCCGTCCCGCACCGCCGTGACCAGCTCCGGCACACCGTGGTCCGGGAACGGCGAGCGGCCGGTCACCAGCCGCTGCACCAGCACGCCCAGCGCCCAGCAGTCCCCCGCCGGGCCGCCGTCCAGCGGCCAGCGCTCCGCCACCGGACCGACCAGGGTGGCCCGCACGTCGTACCGGCGGCGCCCGCCGGGCCCGCCCAGCTCCTCGGCCAGCGCCTCCTCGGCCACCCCCGGGAGCAGTCCGCCCAGCAGCGCCGCACCGTCCTCGCAGACCAGCACCGACGCGGTGGTCAGATTGCCGTGCGCGAGCCCGGCCTCGTGCAGTGCCCGCAGCGCACCGGCCAGGTCGGCCGCCAACTCGGCCGCCCGGTACGGCGGGACCGGCCCGGCCGCGACCAGCTCGGCCAGCGGCACCCCGGCCGGCCGTTCCTCGACCGTCCAGAGCAGATCGCCCTCGACGAAGGCCCCCGCCCCCTGCAACAGCCTGGGGTGCGAAGGCGCCGTCGACCCGGCCGTCGCCACCCGGCGGACCAGCCGCTCGCCCTGCTCGGGGACCGGCTCGTCCGGATCGTGACCGCTCGTCAGCAACGCCGGCAGCTCCAGGCCGCGCAGCAGGACCGCCCCCCCGGTCACCTCGTCCACGGCGGAGGCGCGCAGCGCCTCCGGACGGTCCGTCAGCCGGTAACGCCCTGCCAGCACCTGACCCGGACCCGCTCGCATGCGTGTTCCTCTCGCTCGCGCCCCAGCCTAGGGCGTGCGCATTACGCTCGGTCCCATGGACTGGACCGATCTGATCGAGGCGGCCTTCGACGTGGCCGGCAACAGCAACAGTGACACCCGGGCGCAGGCCCTGCGCACCGTCGAGGCGAACGTGACCCCCGAGGAGAGGCCGGTCGCGTCCACGGCGGGGCGCCATCCCGACCATTTCCGCAAGGGCGTCCTGGTCCTCACCACGCACCGGCTGCTGTTCCTGAAGGACGGAAAACCGCCGGTCCCGGTTCCGCTTTCCGCGGTCACCGACGCGACCGTCGCCAAGTCCCGGATCAACGGCGAGGTGCTGCTGGTGGTCGCCCTCACCGGCTCGCACCGGTTCGAGGACGTGGTGAAGGGCGAGGTGTTCGCCGAGCAGATCCGGGCCGCCGCCCGGCTGGCCCGGACCGCCGCACAGAAGGCGCCGGCCAGGCCGGACGCCGCGCCCGCCGCCTCCGGCACCGAGCTGCTGGACCAGCTGGAACGCCTCGCCGCCCTGCGCACCGCCGGGGCGCTCACCGACGAGGAGTTCAGCCGCGCCAAGCAGCGCCTGATCGGCTGAGCCCGCCGGGAGGCCCCGCGGGCCCTCCTACGGCGCGGGCTGGAAGGAGTCGAAGGCGGTCTGGCGGGCCTGGGCGTTCGCGGGGGCGCTCCAGTCCGCGTCGGGGGTGATCCAGTAGATCGCGTAGCCGTACTTGGCGGGCGTGCCGGTGACGAAGCCCCGGTTGAGCGAGTGCGTCCGGGGGTTGCCGCTGATCCACTCCCAGTCGGCGGCGTTGGTCCACTCGCGGTAGGCGACGGCCTGCAGCTGCACGCGCTGGTAGTTGGAGACCTGGGCGCGCAGCCCGGGCTCGGACTCCTGCCAGTCGGCCACGGCACTCGCACCGGGGCTGGTGGTCCATTCGATCTTCAGGGTGCTGCCGTTGCCCTTGAAGGTGCGGCGGGTCGCCTCCGAGCCGGCCGGCTGGAGCCAGTCCGGCAGCACGACCGAGAAGCCGGCCGGGTCCTTGTACTCGTGGAAGCCGGCGGGCACGGCCGGGCCCGCCGGCGTGCCGGGAGCGGGCGTGACGGGAGCCGGCGTGACGGGAGCCGGCGGGGCGGCTGCCGGGGTGCTCGGCGCTGCGGCGGTCGGTGCCGGGGCCGCCGCGCCGGTGGGCGCGGTCGCCGGGGCGCCGGTCGCCGGGGCGCCGGTCGCCGCCGGGCTCGCCGGGCCGCCCGCCGTGGCCGTGGCCGCCGCGCCCTCCCCCACCGGGGAGGTGGTGGCCGCCACCGGGGCGGTGCTGCCCGCGCCCTTGGCCGGCGCGTGGTCGGAGCCGCCGACGGCCTGGATCACCGCGACCACCCCGGCGACCAGCACCAGGACCAGCACCACGGTGACCACGGCGAGGCGCCGCCGTCCCGTGCGCGGGTCGGCGCCGGCCGCCTGGGTCGCGCCCAGGGTCCACTCGCTGGTGACCGGCTTGATCGGGTCGGTGACCGGCGCGCCGGCCCCGGCGGTTGCGGGCTTCTCCGCCGCCTCGGCGCCCTTGGCGGCCCCGGTCTCCCCGGTGACCGCGGCGTCCTTGGCCCGGCTCCCGACCCGGACGGTGCCGAGCAGCCCGCCGACCGGACGCTTCCCGGCCGGCTTCCCGGCGGCCGGCGTCTGCGCGGCCTGCTTCTCCGCGGCCGGGGCCACGGCCGCCTCGCCCTTGGCCTTCGCCGCGCTCTTGCTCTCTCCCGCCGACGGCTTCACCGGCATCGCGTGCTCGGTGGTCGACTCCGCCCGTGCGGTGGCGTCGGCCACCACCCGCTTCAGCATCGACCGGGTCTGCGAGGCGTCCAGCCGCTCGCCCGGGTCCTTCTCCAGCAGTCCCTCGATCACCGGCTTGAGCGGCCCGGCGTTCAGCGGCGTGCTGAGCTCCTCGGTCATCACCGCCGTCAGGGTGGCCAGCGCCGAGCCCCGGTCGTACGGCGGCCGGCCCTCGACCATCGCGTACAGCGTGCCGCCCAGCGACCAGAGGTCGGCCGGCGGGCCGGGCTTCTGCCCGCGGGCCCGCTCGGGGGATATGTACGAGGGCGCGCCGACCAGCATCCCGGTGGAGGTCACCGAGGCGTCGCCCTCCACGCTGGCGATGCCGAAGTCGGTGAGCACCACCCGGCCGTCCTCGCCGATCAGCACGTTGGACGGCTTCACGTCGCGGTGCAGGATGCCGAGCGCGTGCGCGGCGACCAGTACGCCCAGCACGTCGAGCGCGATCTCGGCCGCCCGGGCGGGCGCCAGCGGCCCGTCCTCCTTGATCACGTCCGCCAGCGAGCGGGACTCGACCAGCTCCATGACGATCCACGGCCGGTCGTCCTCCTCGACCACGTCGAAGACGGTGACCGCCGAGCCGTGACGGATCCTCGCCGTCGCCTTGGCCTCGCGCAGCGTACGGACGATCAGCCGGTGCTTCTCGTCCTCGTCGACGCTGCCGTTCATCCGCAGTTCCTTGACCGCGACGATCCGGCCCAGCATCTCGTCCTCGGCGCGCCAGACGGTGCCCATACCGCCGCGCCCGAGCACCGCGTCCAACCGGTAGCGTCCGGCCAGGAGGCGGCCGGTGGAACCCTGCGCCTGGGTCATTCGGAACGTTCCCCCATGTGGTGCTGGCCGGTCGAGGTGACGGCGCGTCGGCCCGACGCCGGGCCCGAACGCCAAGCCTCCATCATCCCCTGTCCCCGGGGCCCGCGGCCACCCACCCCCCGGCCACCCTGGTGACGGCCCGGCCGAACGCGGCCGCTCCGTGCCCGATCTGTGATCGAAAACTCTGTTCGGCCCGCCCGGAGCGCTGCTAACGTTCGGCCGCTCACAGTCTTTTCCGGGGGGATTCGACGCCCATGACCGCACCCGCACCCGGCGCTGACGGCCACTCGGAACGGCCGCGAACGGCCCGGCACTTCTCCGTGGCGCCCGAGCAGGAGGTACCGGAGGGCTATGTCGCCCCCGGCATGCCCGGCGCCCCGGTGACCGGCTACCGGCCGGAGCCCGAGCACGCCGACGGGCCGGTGCGCCGCCGCCGGACCGGCACCGCCGTCGCCGCGGCCGTCGCCGCGATGCTGGCCGGCGCGCTCGCGTACGGCGCCGCCCTGGCCCGGGTCGAGGGCAGCATCGGCTGGCTGGCCATCGCCCTGGCCGCCGCCGTCGCCTGGCCGCTCGGCCGGCTCGGCGGCCGCGGCCACGCGCTGCCCCCGCTGGGCGCGCTGCTGGCGGCCGGCGCGCTCTTCCTCGGCCAGCTGCTCGGCCAGACGCTGCGCCTGCACGACCTGGCCGGCACCCCGTACGGCGAGCTGCTCGGCGACGCCCTCCGGCTCTGGCGCGCCGACCGGCACCCGCTGGACCTCGTCTTCTACGGCATCGCCGCGATCGGCGGCTTCCTGCTCACCCGCCGCACGGCCACCCCCAGCTGAGGCCGGACGCGGCAGGGCCCCCGCCGGATGGTGATCCGGCGGGGGCCCTGGTCCGTCACGGCACGGCGGCTCAGCGGTGGTTGAGCGCCGGGTTCACCGTGACCTCGACCCGCTGGAACTCCTTGAGCTCCGTGTAGCCGGTGGTGGCCATCGCCCGGCGCAGCGCGCCGAACAGGTTCATGGTGCCGTCGGGGGTGTGCGACGGACCGGTGAGGATCTCCTCGGTGGTGCCGACGGTGCCGAGGTCCACCCGCTTGCCGCGCGGCAGCTCCTCGTGCACGGCCTCCATGCCCCAGTGGAAGCCCTTGCCGGGCGCGTCGGTGGCCCGGGCCAGCGCGGCACCGATCATCACCGCGTCGGCGCCGCAGGCGACGGCCTTCGGGATGTCGCCGCTGTAGCCGACGCCGCCGTCCGCGATCACGTGCACGTAGCGGCCGCCGGACTCGTCCATGTAGTCGCGGCGGGCCGCGGCCACGTCGGCGACGGCGGTGGCCATCGGCACCTGGATGCCCAGGACGTTGCGGGTGGTGTGGGCGGCGCCGCCGCCGAAGCCGACCAGCACGCCGGCCGCGCCGGTGCGCATCAGGTGCAGCGCGGCGGTGTAGGTGGCACAGCCGCCGACGATGACCGGGACGTCCAGCTCGTAGATGAACTGCTTGAGGTTGAGCGGCTCGGCGGCGCCGGAGACGTGCTCGGCGGAGACGGTGGTGCCCCGGATGACGAAGACGTCGACGCCGGCGTCCACGACGGCCTTGGAGAACTCGGCGGTGCGCTGCGGCGAGAGCGCGGCGGCGGTGACCACACCGGAGTCGCGGACCTCCTGGATCCGCTGCTTGATCAGCTCGGCCCGGATCGGGGCTGCGTAGATCTCCTGCAGGCGGCGGGTCGCGGCGGCCTCGTCCTCCAGCGTGGCGATCTCGTCCAGCAGCGGCTGCGGGTCCTCGTAGCGGGTCCAGAGGCCTTCCAGGTTGAGCACGCCCAGGCCACCGAGGCGGCCGATGGCGATGGCCTGCTGCGGGGAGACCACGCTGTCCATGGGGGCGGCCAGGAACGGCAGCTCGAAACGGTAGGCGTCGATCTGCCAGGCGATCGAGACCTCCTTCGGGTCACGCGTACGCCGGCTGGGGACGACGGCGATGTCGTCGAATGCGTACGCCCGGCGGCCGCGCTTGCCTCGCCCGATCTCGATCTCAGTCACTTCGTTCGAGCCCTTCTGGTTTGTTGCTCATGCCCGCCGGGTCACCCCGGCCGCCCCCAGTATCCCGCACCCGCCCGTCGGCGCGCCGCGACGGCCCGCCCCCCGGACACGCACGAGGGACCCGCCGCTCGGAAGCGGCGGGTCCCTCGGCGGACGACGGCGTCAGCGGCTGGTGTAGTTCGGCGCCTCGACGGTCATCTGGATGTCGTGCGGGTGGCTCTCCTTGAGGCCCGCCGAGGTGATCCGGACGAAGCGGCCCTTGCTCTCCATCTCCGCGACGGTGGCGGCACCCACGTAGCCCATGGTCTGGCGCAGGCCGCCGACCAGCTGGTACAGCACGGCCGACAGCGGGCCGCGGTACGGCACCTGGCCCTCGATGCCCTCGGCGATCAGCTTCTCGTCCGAGGTGACCTCGCCCTGGAAGTACCGGTCCTTGGAGAAGGACTTCGCCTGTCCGCGCGTCTGCATCGCGCCCAGCGAGCCCATGCCGCGGTAGGACTTGAACTGCTTGCCGTTGATGAACAGCAGCTCGCCGGGCGACTCCTCGCAGCCGGCCAGCAGCGAGCCCAGCATCACGGTGTCGGCACCGGCGGCGAGCGCCTTGCCGATGTCGCCCGAGTACTGCAGGCCGCCGTCGCCGATGACCGGCACGCCGGCCGCCTGGCAGGCGAGCGCGGCCTCGTAGATCGCGGTGACCTGCGGGACGCCGATGCCGGCGACCACACGGGTGGTGCAGATCGAGCCGGGGCCGACGCCGACCTTGACGCCGTCCACGCCGGCGTCGATCAGCGCCTGGGCGCCGTCGCGGGTGGCGACGTTGCCGCCGACCACGTCGACGCCGACGGCCGCCTTGATCTTGGCGATCCAGGCCAGCGCGTTGTGGCTGTGGCCGTGCGAGGTGTCCACGACCAGGAAGTCGACGCCCGCCTCGACCAGGGCCTGGGCCCGGTCGAACGCCTCGGCGCTGGCGCCCACGGCGGCGCCGACCAGCAGACGGCCCTCGGCGTCCTTGGCGGCGTTCGGGTACTTCTCGGCCTTGACGAAGTCCTTGACGGTGATCAGGCCCTTGATCCGGCCCTCGTCGTCGACCAGCGGGAGCTTCTCGATCTTGTGGCGGCGGAGCAGGCCGATCGCGTCCTCGCCGGAGATGCCGACCTTGCCGGTGATCAGCGGCATCGGGGTCATGATCTCGCGGACCTGGCGGCTGCGGTCCGACTCGAAGGCCATGTCGCGGTTGGTGACGATGCCGAGCAGCTTGCCCGCCTCGTCCGCGATCGGCACGCCGCTGATCCGGAACTTGGCACAGAGCGCGTCGGCCTCGGCCAGGGTGGTCTCCGGGCCGACCGTGATCGGGTCGGTGACCATGCCGGACTCGGAGCGCTTCACCAGGTCGACCTGGTTGGCCTGGTCCTCGACGGACAGGTTGCGGTGCAGCACGCCCACGCCGCCCTGGCGGGCCATCGCGATCGCCATCCGCGACTCGGTGACCTTGTCCATCGCCGCGGAGAGCAGCGGGATGTTGACGCGCACGTTCCGGGAGACCCGCGAGGAGGTGTCGACCTGGTTCGGCAGCACCTCGGAGGCCCCGGGCAGCAGCAGCACGTCGTCGTACGTGAGCCCGAGCATCGCGAACTTCTCGGGTACGCCTGCGGCGTTGTAGGACATTTGGGGGTACCTTCCGTGGCCGGCCTATTCCGCTCGCGCCCTGAGGGTGGGGGCGCTGTCATCGCTCACTCGCTCAGGCCGCCGAAAGCTCGGTGCCGTTGGAGGAACCTCCAGGGGAACCCCGCTCGCACCCACGAAACTTTGGCAACCCGCCCAGGCGCCGATACCCCATGGTACTGGCACCACGAATGTGCACTCGTGTGCCCTTGACAACACCCGGCGCCCATGAGCCATTCCGGCGCGGGCGGGCCGGGGCCGGGATCAGGAGGATTCCTCCGCGAGCGCCCGCAGCCGGCTGAGCGCGCGGTGCTGGGCGACCCGGACGGCGCCGGGCGACATCCCGAGCACCTCGCCGGTCTCCTCCGCCGACAGCCCGGCGGCCACCCTCAGCAGCACCAGCTCGCGCTGACGGGCCGGCAGGTTGGAGAGGAGCTCCTTGGCCCAGGCGGCGTCGCTGCTCAGCAGCGCCCGCTCCTCCGGGCCGAGCGCCTCGTCCGGCACCTCCGGCAGGTCGTCCTGCGGGACGACGGTCGAGCCGGGCCCGCGCATCGCGGCCCGCTGCAGGTCGGCGATCTTGTGGGCGGCGATGCCGTAGACGAAGGCCTCGAACGGCCGGCCCTGGTCCCGGTAGCGCGGCAGCGCGCAGAGCACCGCCACGCAGACCTCCTGGGCGACGTCGTCCACGTGGTGGCGGGCCCCGCCGGGCAGCCGGACCAGCCGGCCGCGGCAGTACCGCAACGCCAGCGGGTGGACGTAGGCGAGCAGCGCGTCGATCGCCGGGCCCTCGCCGCGGACGGCGGCCGCGACCAGCTCGCCGACCAGGGGGGAGCTGCCGGTACCGAGCACCGGCGCCCGGCCGATGCCGCCCCGGACGCCCGCCTCGTCGGCGCCCGCGTCCTCACCGGCTCCGTGGCCGGGGTCACCGTCACCGGGATCCGTGTACGACGGAGTGCCCGGGCCGGAGGGCTCGGCCTCCACCGGGTCCGCCTCGCCGGTAGCACCGGCAACGTCGTCACGCATCGGTCCATGGTGCCTGGTCGAACGGGAAAACGCGGCACCGCGTCCGGAGTTGTGCACCGGAACGTTATGCGGTGCGGCGCCGGGCACCGCGCCACCGCGCACCACCGGCCCCTCCTGCACCGTGCCGCCTCCCGCCCCGCCACCGTCGGTGGTCCCGTCCGTCGCGCCGTCCACCGAGTGTCCTGCGGCTTCGTGGTCCGCCACAGTGCCTGTCCGCTGGTCCCCGAGGTGCTCCACTACTCCATGGTGCAACCTCGGGACCGTAACGTCACACGCCCCTGCGGGAGGAACCGCGAGCAGCGCGCCGCGAGCAGCGGCGCCGCCGGTGGTCAGCGGACCAGGCCCCAGCGGAAGCCCAGGGCCACCGCGTGCGCGCGGTCCGAGGCGCCGAGCTTCTTGAACAGCCGCCGGGCGTGGGTCTTGACGGTGTCCTCGGAGAGGAACAGCTCGCGGCCGATCTCGGCGTTGCTGCGGCCGTGGCTCATGCCCTCCAGCACCTGGATCTCACGCGCCGTCAGCGTCGGCGCGGCACCCATGTCCGGGCTGCGCAGCCGGCGCGGGGCGAGCCGCCAGGTCGGGTCGGCGAGGGCCTGGGTGACGGTGGCCCGCAGCTCGGCGCGCGAGGCGTCCTTGTGCAGGTACCCGCGGGCACCGGCGGCCACCGCGAGGGCCACACCGTCGAGGTCCTCGGCGACGGTGAGCATGATGATCCGCGCGCCCGGGTCGGCGGACAGCAGCCGCCGGACCGTCTCGACCCCGCCGAGGCCGGGCATCCGGACGTCCATCAGAACGAGATCGGAGCGGTCGGCCACCCAGCGGCGGAGGACCTCCTCCCCGTTCGTCGCGGTGGTGACCCGGTCGACGCCGGGTACGGTCGCGACCGCGCGGCGAAGCGCCTCGCGGGCGAGCGGGGAATCGTCGCAAACGAGAACGGAAGTCATGACCGTCGTCCTCCGCAGCTGATCCGCGTCACGTTGAGCCTCCTGGCTGGTACGAATCTCTCCGACACGGCCGATTGGCGACGGACTCCGTGCCGATCGCCTGAACTTCCCCGCGATCGTTCCCGACGTCCGGCGCCCGCTAACCGCCTCCGCACTTCCAACGACCGTCACTCGAATGAGTTACGGCCTTCAGGGCCATCTCCACCACTGTACGTGGCCAACCCGTTACCGATCAGCCGCATCGCGGTGCACACGCCGCACTTTTGTGCAGCTCGCGCGCGGTCGGCGTACGACCCGCACACCGGTCCGGAGCGTCGTGCGCCCGTCGGCCACCCGATTGCCACGCCTGCGCCCGCGGAAGTCCATGCCCACTTTGCCCGTTTTTATAGCTTTTGTACGGTCATTGACTGTTGTGCCACTCTGTGGGTGACTTGTCCATGGAGTTGCCGTAAGTCATATTTCCAGGTGTCCACACCAGCGCATCGAAGCCTCGCCGTGCCGCACCGCCCAGCCCGCCGGTGGCCGGCCGGTGGCCGGCGAGCCTCTGAAGGGAATGAGCCATGGCAGATTTCTCCCGCCTCCCCGGCCCCAACGCCGATCTCTGGGACTGGCAGCTCTCCGCGGCCTGCCGCGGCGTGGACAGCTCGCTCTTCTTCCACCCCGAGGGCGAGCGCGGGGCCGCGCGCAGTTCGCGCGAGGCCAGCGCCAAGGAGGTCTGCATGCGCTGCCCGGTACGAACCGAGTGCGCCGCGCACGCACTGGCGGTCCGGGAGCCGTACGGCGTCTGGGGAGGCCTGACCGAGGACGAGCGCGAGGAGATGATGGGCCGCTCGCGCAACCGTCTGGTGGAGGTGCCGCTGGCCGCGCCGACGGGGCTGCAGCGCTAGGCGCTCGCCCGCGCCGTGCCGTGAAGAAACGTTTCTTCGCGGCGCTTCACGCCGCACGGCCGCCCGGCCCGGGACGAGACGTCCACGGCCCCGTGAGCCACGGTCAGCGCCCGGCGGCCGCCGCGCCCGCCAGCCGCTCCAGCATCAGCGCCACGGCCGGCACCTCGGCGAGGTCCGGCAGGGTCAGGGCGACCACCTGCCGCACCGCCGGCGCCCCCGACGCGGTCCGCACCGGCACCGCCGACACGCCGTCAGGGCGCACCGACTCCAACGCCAGCCCGGGCAGTACCGCCACCCCGAGCCCGGCCGCCACCAGGCCGACCACCGCCGGGTAGTCGTCGGTCGCGAAGTCGATCCGGGGCTCGAAGCCCGCTCCCGCACAGAGCTCCACCAGGTGCCCCCGGCACTGCGGGCAGCCGGCGATCCACTGCTCCCCGGCCAGCTCGGCCAGCTCCACCGGGCCACCGCCGCCCCGCCCGGCCAGCGGGTGCGCGGCGGGCAGCAGGCCGACCAGCGGGTCGTCCAGCAGCGGGGTGACCACCAGATCGGACCAGTCGGTGCCGGCGCTGAGCTGCTGGGCCTCCAGGTTGGCCTCGGCCCGCGCCTCGCGGGGCGTGCCGTGCGCGGGCGCGGGGACCGGCGCCGGGGCGCCGCCAGGGGCCTGCGGGTAGCGGAAGGCCAGCGCGACCTCGCACTCGCCGCCGCGCAGCATCGCCAACGACTCCGGCGGCTCGGCCTCGACCAGCGACACGCGGACCCCCGGATGGCTGTCCCGCAGCCGGGCGACGGCGGGCGGCACCAGAGTGGAACTCGCGGTCGGGAAGGAGACCAGCCGCACCCGCCCGGCCCGCAGCCCGGCGATCGCCGCCACCTCCTCCTCGGCGGCGCAGAGCCCGGCCAGGATCCCGGTGGCATGCTTGAGCAGCACCCGCCCGGCCTCGCTCAGCTGCATGCCGCGGCCCGAGCGGACCACCAGCGGGGTGTCGACGGCCTTCTCCAGGGCCTTCATCTGCTGGCTGATGGCGGGCTGCGTACAGCCCAGCTCGCGAGCGGCGGCGGAGAAGGAGCCGGTGCGGGCGACGGCACGCAGGACGCGCAGATGGCGGGCCTCGATCATGCCTCAGTTATAAGCCAAACTTTGCCGTATGCAAAATTCTTCTGATAGTTGAACGGTGAAGCACGCCCAACGCCGGAGGCCCGGCCCGGCTCCCGAAGGAGCGGGACCGGGCCTCCGGTCACTGATCAGGCGTCAGTGGGAGTGGCCGTGACCACCGTGCGAGTGGCCGTTGTCGGCCTCCTCTTCCTTCTTCTCCACCACGAGGGTCTCGGTGGTGAGCAGCAGGGAGGCGATCGACGCGGCGTTCTCCAGCGCGGAGCGGGTGACCTTGACCGGGTCGATGACGCCGGCCTTCAGCAGGTCGCCGTACTCGCCGGTGGCGGCGTTGAAGCCGTGACCGGCCTCCAGCTCCGCGACCTTGTGGGTGATGACGTACCCCTCGAGGCCGGCGTTCTGGGCGATCCAGCGCAGCGGCTCGGCGAGCGCCTTGCGGACGACCGCGACACCGGTCGCCTCGTCGCCCTCCAGGCCCAGGCCGCCCTCCAGCACCTTGGCGGCGTGGACGAGCGAGGCGCCACCACCGGCGACGATGCCCTCCTCGACCGCGGCACGGGTCGCCGAGATGGCGTCCTCCAGGCGGTGCTTGCGCTCCTTCAGCTCCACCTCGGTGGCGGCGCCGACCTTGATGACGCAGACGCCGCCGGCCAGCTTGGCCAGGCGCTCCTGCAGCTTCTCGCGGTCCCAGTCGGAGTCCGTGTTGGCGATCTCGCCCTTGATCTGGGCGACGCGGCCGGCCACGGCCTCGGAGTCACCGGCACCGTCGACGACGGTGGTCTCGTCCTTGGTGATGGTCACGCGGCGGGCGGTGCCCAGCACGTCCAGACCGGCCTGGTCGAGCTTGAGGCCGACCTCCTCGGAGATGACGGTGGCACCGGTCAGGGTGGCCAGGTCGCCCAGGATCGCCTTGCGGCGGTCACCGAAGCCCGGGGCCTTGACGGCGACCGCGTTGAAGGTGCCGCGGATCTTGTTCACCACGAGGGTGGACAGCGCCTCGCCGTCGACGTCCTCGGCGATGATCAGCAGCGGCTTCGAGGCACCGCCCTGCAGGATCTTCTCCAGCAGCGGCAGCAGCTCCTGGATGGAGGAGATCTTGCCCTGGTTGATCAGGATGTACGGGTCCTCGAGGACCGCCTCCTGACGCTCCGCGTCGGTGACGAAGTACGGCGACAGGTAGCCCTTGTCGAACTGCATGCCCTCGGTGAAGTCCAGCTCCACGCCGAAGGTGTTGGACTCCTCGACGGTGATGACACCGTCCTTGCCGACCTTGTCGATCGCCTCGGCGATCAGCTCGCCGACCTGGGTGTCCTGCGCGGAGAGGGACGCGACGGCGGCGACGTCGTCCTTGCCCTCGATCTCGCGGGCGACGGACAGCAGGTGCTCGGAGACGGCGGCGACGGCCTTGTCGATGCCCTTCTTCAGAGCGGCCGGGCCGGCACCGGCGGCGACGTTGCGCAGACCCTCGTTGACCAGGGCCTGGGCCAGCACGGTGGCGGTGGTGGTGCCGTCACCCGCGACGTCGTTGGTCTTGGTGGCGACCTCCTTGACGAGCTGCGCGCCAAGGTTCTCGTACGGGTCGTCCAGCTCGACCTCACGCGCGATGGTGACACCGTCGTTGGTGATGGTCGGAGCGCCGAACTTCTTGTCGATGACGACGTTGCGGCCCTTGGGGCCGATGGTCACCTTGACGGTGTCGGCCAGCTTGTTGACACCGCGCTCCAGCGAGCGGCGGGCGTCCTCGTCGAACTGCAGGATCTTCGCCATGTTCCCTATTCCCTCGGGGCTGCGGCCGGCATGCCGGCCGCCGGACTACGTGAACCAACAACCACGCCCCGGGCCCCTGTCACTGGGACACGGATCCGGGGCGGGCTGGAACGACTGACTTCTCGGTGCTGCTTACTTCTCGATGATGGCGAGAACGTCGCGCGCCGAGAGGACGAGGTACTCCTCGCCCTGGTACTTCACCTCGGTGCCGCCGTACTTCGAGTACAGGACGATGTCACCGACGGCGACGTCGAGCGGCAGACGCTGGCCGTCCTCGAAGCGGCCCGGGCCGACGGCCAGGACGACGCCCTCCTGGGGCTTCTCCTTGGCGGTGTCCGGGATAACCAGGCCGGAGGCCGTGGTGGTCTCGGCGTCGAGCGGCTGGACCACGATGCGGTCCTCGAGCGGCTTGATGGCAACCTTGCTGCTGGTGGTCACGTCCGAGCTCCCCTTCGGAGATTACGGGGTTGTCTAACGGGTAGTGGCGAAGCTGCGGGCCTGCCGTCGCGGGGGTCAGACACGCTTCTTCGCGTTAGCACTCTCCTGGTGGAGAGTGCTAAGGACGACCATAGGCCGCGGTTAGCACTCAGTCAACCAGAGTGCCAACGGCGCGCCCGTCCGCTTCGGCAGCGGGATGAGCAGCCGTACACATGTGCGACACCGGGGCCTCCGTTCCTCCCGCCGGCCCGGGCCTTCGCGGGCTCCCCCGGCAGGTGACCGGCGAGAATGGCCCTGTGGAGACCGAGAACCTGCAGCCCCTGCTGACCCCCGAGGGCCAAGCCCTGCTCGCCGAGCTGCGCGAGTTCGCGCCCGAGGAGGAGCTGGCGCTGGCCACCCGGCTGCGGCGGGAGCACCCGGCCGGGCTGGTGTCGGCGGCGTTCGGGCAGGCAAGGCTGCGGCAGCGGGCCCGGGCCAAGTTCGGCGAGGACGCCGACCTGATGTACTTCACGCCCAACGGGGTCGAGCAGTCCACCCGGCGCAGCGTCGCCGAATGGCGGGCGCGGCGCTTCGCCGAGCTGGGGGTGCGCCGGCTGGCCGACCTCTGCTGCGGGATCGGCGGGGACGTGCTGGCGCTGGCCCGGGCGGGGATCGAGGTGCTCGCGGTCGACAAGGACCCGGCGGCCTGCGCCGCCACCGCCGCCAACGCCGCCGCGCTGGGCCTGGACGGCCTGGTCGAGGTGCGCTGCGCGGACGTCGCGGAGGTCGACGTCACCGGCTTCGACGCGGTCTTCACCGACCCTGCCCGCCGCACCTCGCGCGGCCGGGTGTTCGACCCCGAGGCGTACGCCCCGCCGCTCTCCTGGGCGGTCGAGGCCGGCCGGCGCACCCCGATCGGCGCGCTGAAGGTGGCCCCCGGCATCCCGCACGAGGCCGTCCCGGCCGACGCCGAGGCCGAGTGGGTCTCCGACCACGGCGACGTCAAGGAGGCGGTGCTCTGGTTCGGCACCAGGGCCGAGCGCCCGCACCGGGCCACCCTGCTCCCCCGGCAGGCCAGCCTCGCCGGCGGCGACCTGCCCGACCCGCCGGCCGGCCCGGTCGGCCGCTACCTGTACGAGCCGGACGGCGCGGTGATCCGTGCCCACCTGGTCGCCGAGGTGGCCGGGCAGGTGAACGGCCGGCTGATCGACCCGAAGATCGCCTACCTCACCTCGGACGAGCTGGTCGCCACCCCGTACGCGCACGCCTTCGAGCTCACCGACGTACTGCCGTTCCACATCAAGAAGCTGAAGGCCCTGCTGCGCGAGCGGGCCGTCGGCACGGTGGTGATCAAGAAGCGCGGGATGGCGATCACCCCGGAGGAGCTGCGCCGCCAGCTGAAGCCGAGCGGCCCGAACTCCGTCACGGTGATCCTCAGCCGTACCGACCACGGCCCGCTGATGATGCTCGGTCAGCCGGTCACGTTCCCGTAGCGCCCGCTCAGCTGGCGGGCGCCTCGATGTAGTCCTCCAGCCGGGCCACCGCGAAGCCCTGTTCCTGGATCCGGGCCAGCATCTCGCCGAACATCTGCGTCATCGTCTCGCCCTTGAGGTCCTTCGGGCCGCGGAAGTGGGCGAGGACGATGTCGCCGGGCTTCAGCTTCTTGTCGGCGGCCTGGTACTGCATGTCGTGGATCTGCATCGACTCGCGCCAGAGCACGATCGCCCGCGGCCCGCACTGCTGCACCGAGGTGTTCAGCGCCGGCGTGTTGGCACCGTCCCCGTACGGCGGGCGGAACAGCAGCGGCGCGGTGCCGTACTGCTGGGTGAGCGCGGCCTGGGCGTCGCAGATCTCGGACTTCTGCTTCTCCGGCGCGACCTTGCTCATCTGGGCGTGGTCCACGGTGTGGTTGTGGATGTGGTTGCCGAGCGCCTGGAGCGGTTTGAAGTAGCCGTAGTTGTCCTTGACTATGTCCCGGGTCAGGAACATCGAGACCGGCACCTTGAGCTCGGTCAGCATCTCGACGAACTTCGGGTCCTTCTCGGCGCCGTCGTCGATGGTGATGAAGACGACCTTGTCGGTGGTCTTCACCTCGCTGAACACCGGTACGGGGCCGGTCCGTTGGAGCTTGACCGGCTTGTCGGCGGGCGCCGCCGGCGCGGGCGGCAGCGGCTTGAGGTTCCACTTCGCCCAGGCCGCCGCGTCCCCGGCGGCGGGTGCCGCGGCGGGCGTGGTGGCGGCGGGGGCCTGGCCGGCCGGGGCGGGCGTCGCCGCGGACCCGGCGGCCGTCGGGGGCGGGGTGGCGACCATGGCCGCCTTGCCGGACCCGCCGCTGCTGCCGCACCCGGTGGCGGCGGCCAGCAGGGCCAGCGCCCCCACCGCGTACGTCCTCGTCCTGCTCCGCCCGTACCTCTTCACCGCGCCGCGCTCCCCGGTCCCGTCCAGCTTTCTCTCAGCTATGCACGGTAACGGTCGGGTGTTCGGTTCCCGGACAGGCTTACGAGCGGCTACTCCACATGCTCGCTGACGAAGGACCAGCGGTGCACCGGGCGGCCGACCAGTGCGGCGGGCGGCTCGGGCACCGGCACCGGCTCGCCCGTCCACCAGGTGATGAGCAGCACGCGGTCGCCCGGCGCGCCGAACAGCTCGGTGCGGACCAGGCCGCCCGAGCCGCGCAGCGCGGGCAGCGCGGTCCCGCGCACCCAGGCGGCCAGCTCGGCACCGCGCCCGTCGGCGGCGCGGGCCTCCCACATGGCGGCGGTCGTGGTCACTTCTCCCCGCCCAGCGCCCGGTACGCCTGGCCGTGGACGTCCCCGTGACCGGTCGGCACACCCGGCACGTGGACCTCGGTGACCGGCAGCGAGGAGTCGGCCGAGAGGTCGAAGGCGGACGGCGCACGGTCACGCCAGACCATCTCGGACCCCAGCGCGGCGACCATCGCGCCGTTGTCGGTGCACAGGCCCGGACGCGGCACCCGCAGCCGGATGCCGGCCTTGTCGCAGCGCTGCTGGGCCATCTCGCGCAGCCGCGAGTTGGCCGCGACCCCGCCGCCGATCATCAGGTGGTCGACGCCGTTGTCCCGGCAGGCCTTGACCGCCTTGCGGGTGAGCACGTCGGTCACCGCCTCCTGGAAGGACGCCGCCACGTCGGCGATCGGCACCTCCTCGCCGGCCCGGCGCTTGGCCTCCACCCAGCGGGCGACGGCGGTCTTCAGGCCGGAGAAGGAGAAGTCGAACTCCGGGTCCTTCGGGCCGGTCAGGCCGCGCGGGAAGGCGATCGCCTTGGGGTCGCCCTCGCGGGCGGTGCGGTCGACCACCGGGCCCCCCGGGAAGCCCAGCCCGAGCACCCGGGCCACCTTGTCGAAGGCCTCGCCGGCCGCGTCGTCGATGGTCGCGCCGAGCGGGCGGACGTCACTGGTGATGTCCTCGCTGAGCAGCAGCGAGGAGTGCCCGCCGGAGACCAGCAGGGCCATCGTGGGCGAGGGCAGCCGGCCGTGCTCCAGCTGGTCCACGCAGATGTGCGAGGCGAGGTGGTTGACCCCGTACAGCGGCTTGTCCAGCGCCCAGGCGTACGCCTTGGCCGCGCTGACGCCGACCAGCAGCGCGCCCGCCAGGCCGGGGCCGGCGGTGACGGCGATGCCGTCCAGGTCGCTCGCCTTGATGCCGGCGGTGTCGAGGGCGCGCTGGATGGTCGGGACCATCGCCTCCAGGTGCGCGCGGCTGGCGATCTCCGGCACCACACCGCCGAAGCGGGCGTGGTCGTTGACGCTGGAGGCGACCGCGTCGGCGAGCAGGGTGGTGCCCCGCACGATGCCGACGCCGGTCTCGTCGCAGGAGGTCTCGATGCCGAGGACGAGCGGTTCGTCAGCCATGGCGGGTTTCCTTCAGGTCCTTCGGTTCGATGCTTGGGTGGTCGAGGCGCATCACCAGCGCGTCGACGTTGGCCGGTTGGTAGTAGCCGCGCCGGATGCCGACCGGTTCGAAGCCGAACCGCTCGTACAGCCGCTGGGCGCGCGGGTTGTCCACCCGCACCTCCAGCAGCAGCTCCGCGCAGCCGCGCCGGGCGGCCTCCCGGATCAGGTCGATGAGCAGCGCCGCGCCGAGACCGGAGCCCTGGTGGCGGTGGCCGACGGCGATGGTCTGCACGTCGCCCTCGCCGGCCACCACCATCAGCCCGGCGTACCCGGCGATCGCGCCGTCGGCGGTGGTGGCGACGGTGTAGTGGCGGGTGCCACCGGGGTGGGCCTCCGCGAGCTCGGACCAGTACATCCCGGTGGACCAGGCGTCCTCCGGGAAGAGCTCCAGCTCCAGCTCCATCACCGGGGCGATGTCCCACCAGCGCATCGGGCGCAGGGTGGCGGGGGTGGCAGGGGCGGCTTGCGCGGGGGCGGCCTGGTCGCCGGGGCTCGTGACGCTGGTCGGGCCGGTCAGGCTGCTCGGGCCGGTGACACCGGGCACGCCGGTCAGGCCGGTCACGCCGGGAGCACCGCCTTGTAGCCCGCCGGGACCTGGGCGTCCGGGCGGCGCAGGTAGAGCGGCACGTTGGGCAGCAGCTCACGGCCCGCGGCCAGCTCGGCGGCTGCGAAGTCCGCCAGCGCGCCGGCCGAGACGTGCTCGGGCCCGTGCGCACCGGGGAAGGCGTCCGGGTAGAGCAGCGCGCCTGCGCCGACCGCGCGCGGCTGCGGCGTCAGCTCGGCCGGGCGGTCCACCGCTGGGCCCTCGGTGCGGCGGCCGTCGGCGTCGTACGAGGCCCAGTAGACCTCCTTGCGGCGCGCGTCGGTGGCCACCGTGAACGGCTCGCCGGCCAAGCCCTCGGCGCGCGCCCGGTGGGCGATGGCGTCCAGGGTGCAGACGCCGTGCACCGGCACGCCGAGCGCGTGGCCGAGCGCGGCGGCGGTGACCAGGCCGACCCGCAGGCCGGTGTACGGGCCCGGGCCGACGCCCACGGCGATTCCGGTCAGCCGGTGCTTGTCGACGCCGGCCGTCCGCAGCACCCGGTCGATGGCGGGGAGGAGCAGTTCGCCGTGGCGCCTGGCGTCGACCTGGTCGGTCTCGGCGAGGACGGCCGTGCCGTCATGGACGGCGGCGGTGACGGCGGGGGTAGCGGTGTCGAACGCGAGCAGCAGCACGGGTCAAGGTTAGACCGGTCGGGGCGGAGGACGGCCGCCGGTCTTGCTCCGCCCGTTCCTGCTCCGCCCGTCCGCGTCTTCCTGCCCCACCCGTCCGCCGTTCCCGCTCCGCCCGATCGACAGGGCGTCCGGGTTCGGAACACACGTCCTACGGGGTGCGGGTCCGGGCGGACGGACCTGGCACGATGGGGCCGACGGGTTTTGGGACGGCGGTGGGAGCACACGTGGCGAAGATGGGTCCTGGAGTGGTGGTCACGGGGCTGACCCTGGGGGCCCTGGCGGTGGTGAGCCTGCTGGCCTTCCAGGCCAACGGCGCGCAGGGCCGCGCGGACGCCGCCCGGCCGAGCACCACCGTCTCCGCGTCGTCGAGCGGACCGGCCGCCTCGGCCACCCCGACCGCTTCGGCCACCCCGACCATCCCGGCACTGCCGGCCAGCTCGGGCACCGGGCTGCGCGTCGTCTACTCGGTCGGCAGCCACCACGTCTGGCTGGTCGACCCCAGGAAGAACCCGCAGGTGGTGGCCGCCTTCGCGGTCACCCCGGGCTCGGTGGAGCCGACCCCCGGCAGCTACCCGGTGTACAGCCGGACGCCCACCGCCACCGGGACGGACGGACGGCAGATCGAGCACGTGGTGCGCTTCGCCCAGCAGAACGGCGTGGTGTTCGGCTTCAGCGCGGCGGTGGACGGCGCCACCCCCACCGCCGACCCGAAGGCCAAGACCGGTGGCATCCGCAGCGGGCGGCCCGAGGGCCAGCTGCTCTGGGACTTCGCGTCGAACGGCACCAAGGTGGTCGTGATCGCCTGACCGGCGCTGGCCGCCGTGGGGGGCCTCGCCGGTCTCGCGGGAGGGATTCAGGCCGCGCGCGGGGTGCCGACCGCCGGCCCGGCCGTCTCCGATGCCGCTGCCGCCTCCGTCGCCTCGGCGCTCTCGTGGCGTTCCGGCGGGGTGGAGACCGCCTCCGCGGCCGCACACGCGGCCAGCAGGGCTCGCATCGGCGCGCCCTGAACACTGCGGGCGGGCTCTCCGGCCCCGGTGCCGCGCGGCGCGCGCTCCGGGTCGGGGGTGGTGCTCGACATGGCGCCTCCCTAGTTAGGCAGACCTAACCGCAGCACCCATCCCATCACGCCCGGTCCCCCGCCCGCAACACTTTGCCGACAGCCTGTCGGCAACAACCGGCGACCGGGGAGCCCGGGCCTGTCCGTCCGGCGCGGCTCAGGCGAGCTTCTCCAGCTCCACGCCCGCCCAACGGGGGCCGATGCCGGTCAGCACCACCCTGCGCGGATCCAGGTCCTCCTGGTCCGCCGTGTCGCCGACGGCGCGCTCGATCCGGACCTCCAGCCGGTCCTCGGACAGCCGCTCGACCTTGCCCTCGCCCCACTCGACGACCACCACCGACTCCGGCAGCGAGACGTCCAGGTCGAGGTCCTCCATCTCGTCCAGGTCCCCGCCCAGCCGGTACGCGTCCACGTGCACCAGCGACGGCCCGCCCACCAGCGACGGGTGCACCCGCGCGATCACGAAGGTCGGCGAGGTGACCGCCCCGCGCACCTGCAGCCCCTCCCCCAGGCCCCGGGTCAGCGTGGTCTTCCCCGCTCCCAGCTCGCCGGAGAGCAGCACGAGGTCCCCCGGCCGCAGCAGCGCGGCCAGCTCCCGGCCGAGCCGGCCCATCCGCTCGGGGGTGGCGACGGTGAGGGTGGCGTGCGAGCCCATGCGCGAATCAAGCCCTTCGGTGCGTTCCGTACAGCGGCGCACCGACCGCCGGGCGCCCCCGCTACGGTGCCACATCCCCGCCCGCCCGCGCTCCGGGCCCGGCCCCGCCCCGGTCCGCCCCGGTCCGCCCCGGTCCGCCCCCGGGTGGCCGTCTGCACGCCCCGGGCCGCCGGATCATGGACAGGTCCCCTCAGGGGGCGTGCGGGAGGCCGGCGCCGCGTTGGTCGCGGCTCCCCGTTCGGACGCTCGCGCGGGCCGCCCGCACCGCGGCGCTCAGGCCAGTTCGCAGACCGAGGGCGGCAGCGGGGCCGCCCGCCGGAAGTCGACCGCCTGCTTGAGCAGGGCGGCCAGACGCTGGTCGACCAGGTCGGGGCGCTCCAGCATCACCAGGTGGCCGGCGTCCTCGACCAGGACCAGCTCCGCGCCGGGCAGCTGCTCGGCCATCGCCTCGCTGTGGCCGGGCGGGGTCAGCAGGTCCTTGGTGCCGGCCAGCACCAGGGTGGGGATGCCGCGCAGGGCGGCCAGCGCGGCGGACTTCTCGTGCGCGCCGAAGACCGGGTAGAACTCGGCCACCACGTCGATCGGGGTGGCGTCCAGCAGCTGCTCGGCGAACCGCACCACGCCCGGGTCGACGTCCTTCCCGCCGAACGAGAACTTCCGGTAGAAGACGGCGCTGACGTCCGCGCCGAGCCGGCGGGTCGCCTCCACCAGCTCGACCTGGCGGCCGAGCAGCTTCATCACGCCCGGCGCGACCTTCTTGAACAGCTTGGCCCCGACGGCAGGAAGGCCGAGAGTGACGGCGTCCCAGTCACCCGCCAGGGTGCCGATGAGGGCGACCCCGGCGACCCGCTCCCGGAACAGCTCCGGGTGCTGGTCGGCCAGTGCCATCACCGTCATGCCGCCCATCGAATGGCCGACCAGGACCAGCGGCCCGGCCGGCGCGACGGCGTCGATCACGGCCTTGAGGTCCCCGCCCAGCTGGTCGATGCTCGCGGGTTCGCCGGCCAGGTACGAGCGGGAGCGCTCGGAGCGGCCGTGGCTGCGCTGGTCCCAGAAGACCAGTCGCATGCCCTCGCGGAGGGCGGCGCGCTGGAAGTGCCAGCTGTCCTGGTTGAGGCAGTAGCCGTGGCAGAAGACCACGGTCAGCGGCTCGGCGTCGGGGGAGCCGGCGGAGGCCGGGGCGGCGGCAGCGGCAGCCGCGAGGCCGGATCGGCGGCCGGCCCGGACGAGTGCGCCCGAGCGGCCGAGCAGCCCCGGCAGTCCGGTGCGGTCCACCGGGCCGTTGGGGTTGGGGTGGCTGGTGGCGTCGTCGTCGGCGCCGACGGTGGTTTCCGTGGCGTCCGCGCGCCGACGGGTGAGCCGGCCTCGCCGGACCGGCGCGCCGCCTGCCTCGTCGTCGGCCCGCCTCGACTCCGGCTCCGGCTCCACGTCCGATCCCGCCCCCGGCTCCGCGTCCGGCCCCGTGGGCGCGGGGCGCAGCCGGACGGGCTCGGGCCAGCCGGTGCCGTCCAGTTCGACGTACAGCTCGGTGCCGTCGGCGGTGGTCACCGTGCGGGGGCGTCCGCGCAGCGAGCCGTACGGGGCGTTGGCATCCAGTTCGGCGCGGGCCCGGCGGCGGGTGGCCCGGCCGACCGTCAGCCGCTCTATCGCCACACCGGCGGCCGCGCCGGCCGCGACCACGCCGACCGAAATGCCGATCAGGCCGGCCCGGCTCACTCCGGACGCCGCGCCCGCGGCCTTGGCCACCGCCGCCACCGGCCCGGACCCGGCCTCCTCGCTCATGCGCGCGGGCCCTCGGCGAGCTGGTCCTGGCCGAGCGGGCCGTGGCCGAACGAACTCCGGGCGAGCCGGCCTGCGGCGAGCGGGTCCGCCGTGAGCCGGTCCGTCGTGAGCCGGTCCGTCGTGAGCGGGTCCGCAGCCAGCAGGTCCGCGACGAGCTGCTCCTCGGCGATGCCGCCGAGGTAGCGGCGCGGCACCCGGGCGCCGATCCGGGTGACGATCTCGTACGAGATCGTGCCGCAGGCGCGACCCCAGTCCTCGGCGGTCGGCTCGCCCTGCTCGCCGTTGCCGAACAGCAGCACCTCGTCGCCGACCGCGGGGGTGTCCCCGCCGAGGTCGACGACGAACTGGTCCATCGCCACCCGGCCCGCCACCGTCCGCCACTTGCCCGCGATCTGCACCGGGCCGGTGCCGCTGGCGTGCCGGGGGATGCCGTCGCCGTAGCCGACCGGGACGAGGCCCAGGGTGGTCGGCCCCGAGGTGGTGTAGTGGTGGCCGTAGCTGACCCCGTGCCCGCCGGGGACCTGCTTGACCAGTGCCAGCCGGGCGGTCAGCGCCATCACCGGGCGGAGCCCGAAGTCCGCGGGCGAGCCGACCTCCGGGACGGGCGACAGCCCGTACATCGCCAGGCCGGTGCGCACCATGTCGTAGTGCGACTGCGGGAGCAGCAGGGTGGCGGGCGAGTTGGCCAGGTGCCGGACCTCGGGGCGCAGCCCGGCCGCCTCGGCGAGGGCCAGGGCGTCGCGGTAGGAGTCCAGCTGGGCCTGGATGGAGGGGTGGCCGGGCTCGTCGGCGGCCGCGAAGTGCGACCAGATGCCGACCACGGTGAGCAGGCCCTCCGCCTCGGCGCGCCGGGCGGCGGCGACCAGCTCGGGCCAGTCGTGCGGCTGGCAGCCGTTGCGGCCGAGACCGGTGTCGGCCTTCAGATGCACCCGGGCCGGGACGCCGGTCGCGCGGACGGCGGCCAGCAGCTCGTCCAGCGCCCACTGGCCGGACACGGAGATGTCGATGTCGGCGAGCAGCGCCTCGCGCCAGGGGCCCCCGGGCGTCCAGAGCCAGCAGAGGACGCGGGCCTGGTCGGGGCGGATGCCGGCGGCGCGCAGCGCCAGCGCCTCCTGCGGGAGCGCGGTCCCGAGCCAGCCGATCCCTGCGGCGACCGCCTCGCGGGCACACCGGACCGCGCCGTGGCCGTAGGCGTCCGCCTTGACCGTGGCCATCACCGTGGACCCGCCCACGCGCTCGCGCAGCGCGGCCAGGTTGCCGCGCAGGGCGGCCAGATCAATGGTCGCCTCGGCCCGTACGCCGTCGGTGAGGGTGGCCGTGCCGGTCGTCTTCGCAGTTGTCATCAGGGTCAGTCTCCCAGACGTCCCGGAGTCCTCGCCGAACGGCCCGTCGGCGCGGCGGCCCCCACACCCCACCCCGCTGCTCCGGACGCGCGCGAAGCGCCGCTGGTTGCACCGGCCGCCGGAGTGGGAAGTCGACCCCGCGGACTTCCCACTCCACGGCCGCCACCCCGGCGCTCGAACTATGTAGACCGGTCGGTCTATTCGCCCTCCCGCTCCCACGCGCTCCCCGCCGAGGCCCGGACGTCGCGCCACACCACCGGGAGCGCCGCGGCCACCTGCAGCGCCGTGATCGGAGCCCCCGGGGTGCCCGCCGCGTGCCGGCCGGCGAGGCCGTGCAGGTAGGCGGCCACCGAGGCGGCGTCCAGGACCGGAAGGCCGGCCGCGAGCAGGGAGCCGGCCAGACCGGCCAGCACGTCCCCGCTGCCGGCGGTGGCCAGCCAGGGGGTACCGGTCGGGTTCACCCGCACCTGGCCGCCCGGGTCGGCGACCACCGTGGTGGAGCCCTTCAGCAGCACCGTCGCCCGGTACGCCGCGGCGAGCCGGCGGGCGGTCGCCAGCCGGCTCGCCGCCAGCTCGTCGGCGGCCGGCGGGGCGGTGCCGTCCACCCCGGCGAGCAGCCGCGCCGCCTCGCCGGTGTGCGGGGTGAGCAGCGTGGGCGCCGTCCGCCCCGCGAGCGCTCCCGGGCCGAGCCGGCCCAGCTCGGTCAGGCCGTCCGCGTCCACCAGCACCGGCACGTCGCTCGCCAGCGCCTCCGCGAGCGCCTGCCGCGCCCCCTCGCCGCCGCCCGGGCCGACCACCCAGGCCTGCACCCGCCCGGCGCCGGCCGGTCCGCCCTCGGTGACCAGCGCCTCCGGGAACCGCCGGACCACCTCCTCGGCCGCCGTCCCGACGTAGCGCACCGCACCCGCGCCGCCGTGCAGCGCCCCGGCGACCGCGAGCAGCGCAGCCCCCGGATACGTCGCCGAACCGGCCGCCACGCCCACGACGCCGCGCCGGTACTTGTCGCTCTCCGCCCCCGGGAGGGGCAGCAGCGCCCCGGCCTCCGCGTGCTGCAAGGCCTCCACGCCGGCCGGCGGCAGGTCCAGCCCGATCCCCACCAGCTGCACCGCACCCGCGTACGCGGCGCCCGGGTCGATCAGGAGCCCCGGCTTGTACGTCCCGAAGCAGACCGTGACGTCCGCCCGCAGCGCCACGCCCGCCACCTCGCCGGTGTCGGCGTCCACCCCGCTGGGCACGTCCACGGCCACCACCACCCCGCGCCGCCGCGCCCGCGCGTACGGCTCCGCCTCCGGGCGCAGCCCGCCGCGCCCGCCGATGCCGACGACGCCGTCCAGCACCAGGTCCGCGCACGAGAAGTCGGCCAGGCCGACCTCCTGCTCCAGCACCACCCGCCCGCGCGCCGCCCGCAGCGCGGCGAGACCCCCGGCGTGGGCGCGGGAGGGCGCGAGCAGCACCGCCGTCACCCCGGCCCCGCGCCGGGCCAGCGCGGCGCCGGCGTACAGCGCGTCACCACCGTTGTCGCCGCTGCCCGCGAGCACCACCACCCGGCTGCCGTAGACCCGGCCGCGACGGCGCGTCAGCAGCCGGGCGCAGGTGGCGGCGAGGCCGGTGGCGGCCCGCTGCATCAGCGTGCCCTCCGGCAGTCGGGCCATCAGTTCGGCCTCGGCGGCCCGGACCTGTTCGACACGGTGAGCGCGGCGCATCCGCAAGCCCCTTACCCTCGGCTAACCCTCGGCGATGACTACCGCCGACGCTACGCCCGCGTCATGGCTGAGCGACACGTGCCACGACCCGACGCCCAGTTCGGCCGCCCGCGCGGCCACCGTCCCCCGCACCCGCAGCTCCGGCCGGCCCGAGTCGGCGCTCACCACCTCGGCGTCCGTCCAGTGCAGCCCGCCCGGCGCGCCGAGCGCCTTGGCCAGCGCCTCCTTCGCCGCGAACCGCGCCGCCAGCGAGGCCACCCCCCGCCGCTCCCCCGACGGCAAACGCAGCTCGCCCGGCGTGAACAGCCGCTCCGCCATCCCCGGCGTGCGCTCCAGTGCGGCCTCGAACCGGTCGATGGCGGCCACGTCGATCCCGACCCCGATGATCACCTGCTGCTCCTCCGGCTTTGCGGGACACTTTCGAGTGACAACCACTTCGATCCCCCACCGGTGTCGGTCCGTACGCCTACCGTGTCGCCCGCAAGGCAGGCAAGAGAGGGACCAGCAGGAGGGAGAAGGGCCATGGTCGCCATGCCAGCAGTCGAGGGCCCCCCGGACCAGGACGGCATCCTCCAGGCATTCCTGGAGCTGGACACGCCGCCGGGCTTCAAGGCTGAACTGATCGAAGGGGAGATCATCGTGACCCCACCGCCGGACGGTGACCACGAGGATGCGGTGGCCAGGTTCGGCCGCGCCGTTGCGCGGCAGGCGGCCGAGGAACTCTACGTCAGCGGGGGCAAGGGGCTGATCACGCCGAAGGGGCGGTTCATCCCGGACGCCACTGTTGCTCCTGTGGGCCATTTCCGTGCCCAGGACTCGTGGTCGTCCACGATCGGCATCGTGCTCGTCCTGGAAGTCACGTCGACCAGTCCCGTCAAGGACCGCGAGGTCAAGCGGCTGGGCTACGCCGCCGCCGGTGTCCCCTGCTACCTCCTGGTCGACCGCAGCGAGAGCAAGGTGACACTGTTCACCGAACCGAAGGACGGCGACTACACCGCCCTCACCCAGGTCGACTTCGGCAAGCTCATCGACCTCCCCGCTCCGTTCTCCTTCACGCTCGACACGGCGCCCCTGCGGTAGGCCGCAGCCACCGCAGGGGCACCGGGCCGGGTACTACTCGACCGTGACCGACTTCGCCAGGTTGCGCGGCTGGTCGACCTCGTGGCCCTTGGCCGTGGCCAGCTCGCAGGCGAAGACCTGCAGCGGCACGGTGGAGACCAGCGGCTGGAGCAGCGTGGGCGTCACCGGGATGCGGATCAGGTGGTCCGCGTACGGGACGACGGCCTCGTCGCCCTCCTCCGCGATGACGATCGTGCGGGCGCCACGGGCCCGGATCTCCTGGATGTTGGAGACGATCTTGTCGTGCAGGATCGAGCGGCCGCGCGGCGAGGGGACGACCACCACGACCGGCAGCCCCTCCTCGATCAGCGCGATCGGCCCGTGCTTGAGCTCGCCCGCCGCGAAGCCCTCGGCGTGCATGTACGCCAGCTCCTTGAGCTTGAGCGCACCCTCCAGCGCGACCGGGAAGCCGACGTGCCGGCCCAGGAACAGCACCGACCGGGCGTCCGCCAGGGAGCGGGCCAGCTCGCGCACCGGCTCCATGGTCTCCAGCACCTGCTCCACCTGCTTCGGCGCGTCGCCGAGCTCGCGGATGATGGTGAAGATCTCGTCGCCCCACTTGGTGCCGCGCACCTGGCCGAGGTAGAGCGCGACCAGGTAGCAGGCCACCAGCTGGGTCAGGAACGCCTTGGTGGAGGCGACGGCGACCTCGGGCCCGGCGTGCGTGTACAGCACCGCGTCCGACTCGCGCGGGATGGTGGAGCCGTTGGTGTTGCAGATCGCCAGCACCTTGGCGCCCTGCTCGCGCGCGTGCCGCAGCGCCATCAGGGTGTCCATGGTCTCGCCGGACTGCGAGATCGCGATGACCAGCGTGCCCGGGCCCATGATCGGGTCGCGGTAGCGGAACTCGGAGGCGACCTCGACCTCGCAGGGGATGCGGGTCCAGTGCTCGATCGCGTACTTGGCGATCATGCCGGCGTGGAACGCGGTGCCACAGGCGACGATGACGACCTTGTCGACCGAGCGCAGGTCGGCGTCGGAGATCCGCAGCTCGTCCAGGGTGAGCCGGCCGTCGGTGCCGATCCGGCCGAGCAGGGTGTCGGCGACGGCCTTCGGCTGCTCGGCGATCTCCTTGAGCATGAAGTAGTCGTAGCCGCCCTTCTCGGCGGCCGAGGCGTCCCAGTCCACGTGGTACTCGCGGACGTCGGCCGGGGTGCCGTCGAAGTTGGTCACCGTGACGCCCTCGCGGCGCAGCTCGACGACCTGGTCCTGGCCGAGCTCGATCGCCTCGCGGGTGTGCGCGATGAACGCGGCGACGTCGGAGGCGAGGAAGTTCTCGCCCTCGCCGCGCCCGACCACCAGCGGCGAGTTGCGGCGGGCACCGACCACCACGTCCGGCGCGTCGGCGTGCACGGCGACGAGGGTGAAGGCGCCGTCCAGACGGCGGCAGACCACCCGCATGGCCTCCGCCAGGTCGCCCTCGTACACCTCGCCCAGCAGGTGCGCGACGACCTCGGTGTCGGTCTCGGAGCGCAGCGTGTGGCCCCGCTCGGCCAGCTCCGCCCGCAGCTGGGCGAAGTTCTCGATGATGCCGTTGTGCACCACGGCGACCCGGGCGGCGTCGTCCAGGTGGGGGTGGGCATTGGCGTCCGTCGGGCCGCCGTGGGTGGCCCAGCGGGTGTGGCCGATGCCGGTGGTGCCGCCGGGAAGAGGGGTCTCGGCGAGCGACTTCTCCAGGTTGGCGAGCTTGCCGGCCCGCTTGTCGGTGGCCAGGCTCCACTGCCCGTCGGAGCCCTTCACCTGCACCGCGACACCGGCCGAGTCGTAGCCCCGGTACTCCAGTCGCTGCAGGCCTGCGATTACTACATCAAGAGCGGGCTGAGCGCCCACGTATCCAACGATTCCGCACATGCGTGCCAGCATAAGGGCGGCCAGGATGCCCTTTTCGCACGCTTCACCCCGTGCGCGTGACCGACACCACAGCCACCGTGAACGCCGCTACGGCCCACAATGGAGCATGTGCTGACCGAACTCTGTACGCGGGGCGCCGCCACGCCCGGCCCGTCCCCGTCCCCCTACGTGGACCTCAGCCGGGCCGAGTGGAGCGCGCTGCGCGAGCGTACGCCGCTGCCGCTGACCGCCGAGGAGGTGGAACGGCTGCGCGGTCTGGGCACCGCCCTCGACCTGGACGAGGTCCGCGACGTCTATCTGCCGTTGTCCCGGCTGCTGAACCTCTACATCCACGCCACGCACGAGCTGCGCGGCGCGGTGGGCACCTTCCTGGACACCCCGGACACCGAGCGCACCCGGACCCCGTTCATCATCGGCGTGGCCGGTTCGGTCGCCGTCGGCAAGTCCACCACCGCCCGTCTGCTCCAGGCGCTGCTGGCCCGCTGGCCCGAGCACCCCCGGGTCGAGCTGGTCACCACCGACGGCTTCCTGCTGCCCAACGCCGAGCTGCGCCGACGCGGTCTGATGGCGCGCAAGGGGTTCCCCGAGTCGTACGACCGGCGCGCGCTGATGCGCTTCGTGGCGGACGTGAAGGCCGGCAAGGAGCAGGTGACCGCCCCGGTCTACTCGCACCTGGTGTACGACATCGTGCAGGGCGAGCGGCTCACCGTGGAGCGCCCGGACATCCTGATCGTCGAGGGCCTGAACGTCCTCCAGCCGGCCCTGCCCGGCACCGACGGCCGCACCAGGCTCGCGGTGGCCGACTACTTCGACTTCTCGATCTACGTCGACGCCCGCACCGACGACATCGAGAGCTGGTACCTCTCCCGCTTCAAGAAGCTGCGGGACACCGCCTTCCAGGACCCGAACTCCTACTTCCGCCGCTTCACCGAGGTGCCGGAGGAGGAGGCGATGGAGTACGGCCGGCAGGTCTGGCGCACCATCAACAAGCCCAACCTGCTGGAGAACGTGCTGCCCACCCGCGGCCGCGCCACCCTGATCCTGCAGAAGGGCGCGGACCACAAGGTCCGCCGCGCCCTGCTGCGCAAGCTCTGACCGCAGCCCCAGCCCCGCCTCCGCAATCCGCAATCCGGAGCCCCGCGGCGTGACGGTCCGAAGGATCGACGGCCCGACAGCCTCGGCCCCGGGCAAGCCGGAAAGGCCCCCGCCGTACGAACCGGCGGGGGCCTTCGTCACGAACGGGCCGTCAGCCCAGGTGCGTCCGGACCGCCTCGGCCAGCCGCTCGGCGACGGCCTTGGCCTGCACCTGGTCGGCGGCCTCGACCATCACCCGGACCAGCGGCTCGGTGCCGGACGGGCGCAGCAGCACCCGGCCGGTGGTGCCCAGCTCGGCCTCCGCCTCGGCGACCGCGGCCGCCAGCTCCTCGCTGGTCTTCACCCGGCTCTTGTCGACGCCCTTGACGTTGATCAGCAGCTGCGGCAGCCGGGTCATCACGGTGGCCAGGTCGGCCAGCGGCTGCTTGGTCGCGGCCAGCCGGGCACCCAGCATCAGGCCGGTGAGGGTGCCGTCGCCGGTGGTGGCGTGGTCGAGCAGGATGACGTGGCCGGACTGCTCGCCGCCCAGCGCGAAGCCGTGCTCCTTCATGGCCTCCAGCACGTAGCGGTCGCCGACGGCGGTCTGCACCAGCTCGATGCCCTCGCGCTCCATCGCCAGCTTGAAGCCCAGGTTGGACATCACGGTGGCGACGGCGGTGTTGCGCCGCAGCGTGCCGGCCTCCTTCATGGCGACGGCCAGGATCGCGATGATCTGGTCGCCGTCGACCTCGTTGCCGTCCGCGTCGGCCGCCAGGCAGCGGTCGGCGTCGCCGTCGAGCGCGATGCCGAGGTCGGCCCGGTACTCCTTCATGGTGGCGCGCAGCCGGTCCAGGTGGGTGGAGCCGACGCCGTCGTTGATGTTGAGGCCCGTGGGCTCCGCCCCCAGGGTGTGGACGACCTCGGCGCCGGCCCGGGCGAAGGCCTCGGGGGCGACGTAGGCGGCCGCGCCGTGGGCGCCGTCGATGACGACCCGGACGCCGTCCAGGCGGTTCGGCAGCACGCCGATCAGGTGGGCGACGTACTTGTCGAAGCCCTCGGTGTACTCACGGACCCGGCCGACGGCGGCGCCGGTCGGGCGCTTCCACTCGTCACTGCCGACGGAGTACGTCCGGTAGTGGGTCTCGATGGCGTCCTCGATGCGGTCGTCCAGCTTGTGGCCGCCGCGGGCGAGGAACTTGATGCCGTTGTCCGGCATGGCGTTGTGGCTCGCGGAGAGCATCACGCCGAAGTCGGCGCCGAGCGCGCCGGTGAGGTACGCCACCGCCGGGGTGGGCAGCACGCCGACCCGCAGTACGTCGACGCCCGCGCTGGCCAGGCCGGCGATGACCGCGGCCTCCAGGAACTCGCCCGAGGCGCGCGGGTCGCGGCCGACCACCGCGACCGGCCGGTGGCCGTCGAAGGCCCCCGCCTCGCCGAGTACATGCGCCGCCGCGACCGACAGCCCGAGCGCCAGCTCGGCCGTCAGCCCCTCGTTGGCGACACCGCGTACGCCGTCCGTACCGAAGAGTCGTCCCACAGTCCCGTCCTCCATCGCCGCTGCCGGCAGTGATCCGGCAGTAAATCCGATCGAACCCCGGCCTCCGCACCGTGGCAGGGGAGCACGACGCCCCGGAGTACACGGGGTACTCCGGGGCGTGAGAGCGCAACCAGGGGTGTGCACCACCAGGGCGGCACACACCCCTCGGGCGCGACTAGCGCTTGCTGTACTGCGGCGCCTTGCGGGCCTTCTTGAGACCGGCCTTCTTGCGCTCGACGGCACGCGCGTCACGCATCAGGAAACCGGCCTTCTTGAGGGCGGCGCGGTTGTTGTCCACGTCGGCCTCGTTCAGGGCACGGGCGACGCCGAGGCGCAGCGCGTAGGCCTGGCCGGAGGTGCCGCCACCCGAGATGCGGGCGACGACGTCGTAACGACCGTCGAGCTCCAGCAGCTTGAAGGGCTCGTTCACGGTCTGCTGGTGCACCTTGTTGGGGAAGTAGTTCTCCAGGGTGCGACCGTTGATCTTCCAGACGCCGGTGCCGGGAACGATGCGCACGCGGGCGATCGCCTCCTTGCGACGGCCAAGGCCGGCGCCGGGGACGGCCTCGCCGAAGCGACCGGCCAGCGACTCGGAGGTGTAGCTCTCCTCGGAGGTGTACTCGCCCTCGACGACGGTCTCGTCGAAGTCGACCTCAAGGGTTTCAGTGGTCTCGGCCACGGTGTTCCTCAGCTCTTTTCAGTGTTGGGGGGCTAGGTGGCCGGAGTTACTGCGCGACCTGGGTGATCTCGAACGGCACCGGCTGCTGGGCAGCGTGCGGGTGCTGGTCGCCCGAGTAGACCTTCAGCTTCGAGAGCATCTGGCGGCCCAGGGAGTTCTTGGGGACCATGCCCTTGATGGCCTTCTCGACGGCCTTCTCCGGGTTGTTCGCCAGGAGGTCGTCGTAACGGACCGAGCGGAGACCGCCCGGGAAACCGCTGTGGCGGTACGCCAGCTTCTGGGTCTTCTTGTTACCCGACAGGTGCACCTTGTCCGCGTTGATGATGATGACGAAGTCACCGGTGTCAACGTGCGGCGCGTAGATCGCCTTGTGCTTACCCCGGAGGAGGTTGGCGGCCTGGGAGGCCAGGCGGCCGAGCACGACGTCGGTCGCGTCGATGACGTGCCACTGACGCTGGACGTCGCCGGGCTTGGGGCTGTACGTACGCACGGTCGTAGCCTCTGCTTTTCAGTGAGTGAGTCCTGACAGGAGCACCTGGTCGAGCGCATCAGCCTGGCCGCCTTGGACGCAATTCAAGGGGGGCCGCTGGGTGGTCGACCTGGTATCTCCGGCGTACCGACCTCTCACGTGAGATAGAGCGAGCCAATACGCACAACAAGCACCCAGCCTACCGGCCCGCCCCGGGTGGGTCAAAAACGGTCAGCGATCGCGCTCGACCCGGGTGACGTCCCACACCGGCTCGGAGGACTCGTAGACCCGGCCGTCGGCGCCGAACACCAGGAATCGGTCGAAGGTCCTGGCGAACCAGCGGTCGTGCGTGACGCAGAGCACCGTGCCGTCGAAGGCCTCCAGCCCGGCCTGCAGCGCCTCGGCGCTCTCCAGGTCCAGGTTGTCGGTCGGCTCGTCGAGCAGGAGGGCCGTCACACCGGAGAGTTCGAGCTTGAGGATCATCAGCCGGGCCTGCTGCCCGCCGGACAGCGACTCGAACTTCTGCTCCTCCTGCCGGTCCAGCTCGTAACGGCGCAGCGCGCCCATGGCGGCGCCGCGGCTGAGGGCGTGCTCCTCCTCGACGATCGAGCGGACCGTCCGGCCGAACAGCTCGGGGTGGGCGTGGGTCTGCCGGAAGTGGCCCGGCACGACCCGGGCGCCGGTCTTCCACGTACCGGTGTGCGCGACCGTCTCGTCCCCGGCGAGCAGCCGCAGGAAGTGCGACTTGCCGGAGCCGTTGGAGCCCAGCACGCCGACCCGCTCGCCGTAGAAGACCTCCAGGTCGAACGGCTTCATCAGCCCGGTGAGCTCCAGCTGCTCCATGGTGAAGGAGCGCACGCCGGTGCGCCCGCCCTTGAGCCGCATGGTGATGCTCTGCTCGCGCGGGGGCTCCTCCGGGCGGCCGGCCTCCTCGAACTTCTTCAGCCGCGTCTGCGCGGCGGCGTAGCGGGTGGCGAGCGCGTGGCTGACGGAGGCCGCCTGGCGCAGCGTGACGACCAGCTTCTTGAGCTTGGCGTGCTCCTCGTCCCAGCGCCGGCCCAGCTCCTCGAACCGCGCGAAGCGGTCCTTCCGGGCCTCGTGGAAGGAGTCGAACCCGCCGCCGTGCACCCAGACGCTGCTGCCGGCCGCGCCGGACTCGACGCTGATGATCTTCTCGGCGGTGTGCGAGAGCAGCTCGCGGTCGTGCGAGATGTACAGCACGGTCTTCGAGGTGGCCTTGATGGCCTCCTCCAGCCAGCGCTTGCCCGGCACGTCCAGGTAGTTGTCCGGCTCGTCCAGCAGCAGCACCTCTTCGGGGCCGCGCAGCAGCGCCTCCAGGACCAGGCGCTTCTGCTCCCCGCCGGAGAGGGTGTTCAGGCCGCGCCACTGGGCCTTGTCGAAGGGCATGCCGAGGGCCGCCATGGTGCAGACGTCCCAGTCGGTCTCGTAGTCGTAGCCGCCGACGTCGGCCCAGTCGGAGAGCGCCTGGGCGTAGGCCATCTGCGTCTTCTCGTCGTCCTGGGCGATCATCGCCAGCTCGGCGGCGTCGACCGCGCGGGCCGCGAGCGCGATCCGCTCGGGGGCGACGGAGACCAGCAGGTCACGGACGGAGGCGTCCGCGGGCAGCGCGCCCGGCGTCTGCGACTGGTCCTCGCGGCCGGTGGTGCCGACGAACTGGCGCATCACGCCGAGTCCGCCGCTGATCGTCACCGTGCCGCCGTGCGGCTGGATGTCGCCCGCGATCATGCGCAGCAGCGTGGTCTTGCCGGCGCCGTTGGCGCCCACCAGGGCGACCGCGGCGCCCTCGCCGACCCGGAAGGACGCGTCGTCGAACAGCACCCGCCCGTCCGGCAGGTAGTACTCCAGGTGCGAAATCTCGACGTGTCCCATGAGGGAGATTGTCCCAAGTCGCGGCCGTGGGCCAAAACGGATTACGGCTGCCCCGGCAGCGTGCGGATCCGGCGGGCCAGCCGGCTGCGCTCGGCGAGCTGGTCGTCGGCCGGGTATCCGACCTCCTCCAGCGTCAGCCCGTACGGCCGGATCACGTTGACGGCGGAGTTGCGCACCCCGCCGGCCAGCACCTCGCCGGGGAACTCCACCGGCCGGTGGCCGTCGCCGACCAGCAGCATCGCGCCGACCAGCGCCCGCACCATGTTGTGGCAGAAGGCGTCGGCCCGGACGGTGGCGACCGCCAGCGAGCCCTCCTGCGAGGCGTAGGCGTCCACCGGGACGCGGTCCCAGTGGAGCTCCAGCAGGGTGCGGATGGTGGTCGCGCCCTCGCGCTTCTTGCAGTACGCGGCGAAGTCGTGCTCGCCCAGCAGCAGCTCGGCCGCGGCGTTCATCCTGCCGACGTCCAGCGGCCGGTCGTGCCAGAGCACGTGCCCGCGCAGCAGCGGGTCCACCCCGCCGGGGTGGTCGGCGACCCGGTAGGCGTACCGGCGCCAGATGGCGGAGAAGCGGGCGTCGAAGCCGGCCGGGGCCTCGCCGAGCCGGTAGATCCGGACGTCCCCGGGCAGCCGCCCTGCCAGCCGCCGCAGCAGCTTCTCCCGGTGTTCGGCCCACAGCCCGGCCGGCAGGTCGACGTGCGCGACCTGGCCGCGGGCGTGCACTCCGGCGTCGGTGCGGCCGGCGACGGTCAGCGGGTACAGCTCGGTGCTGCGGGTGACGATCTGCAGCGCGGTCTCGATCTCCTCCTGCACCGTCCGCCGGCCGCCGCGCTGGCGGGCCCAGCCGGAGAACTCGGCGCCTTGGTAGGCGAGGTCGAGCCGGATCCGGACGTACCCGTCCGCCGGACCGTCCTTCACCGGCGGCCGCTCGGCGCAATCGTTGACCACTGCTTCTCTCCCCGGACTGCTTCTTCTACCCAAAGACGAGGAACGGGCCCGCTCCCCCACGGATGGGAGAACGGGCCCGCAACACCTGGAGGTGTCAGGCCTGCTCGGCGGCCTCGGCCTCGTCGGCCTTGGTCTCGACGGCAGCGGCGGCCTCGTCGGCCTCCTTGACGGCGCGCTTGGTGGCGCCCTCGGCCTCGCCGACGGCGGTCTGCGCGACGGTCAGCGCCTCGACCAGCTCGATCACGGCCATCGGGGCGTTGTCGCCACGACGGGGACCGATCTTGGTGATACGGGTGTAACCACCCGGGCGGTTCTCGTAGCGCGGCGCGATCTCGGTGAAGAGGGTGTGCAGCACGGCGATGTCGGTGATCGTCTTGCGAACCAGGCGACGGTTGTGGATGTCGCCCTTCTTCGCCTTGGTGATCAGCTTCTCCGCCAGCGGGCGCATCCGACGGGCCTTGGCCTCGGTCGTGGTGATGCGGCCGTACTGGAAGAGCTCCCGGCACAGACCGGCGAGCAGCAGCGGCTCGTGGTGCGGGCCGCCGCCGAGGCGGGCACCCTTGGTGGGACGCGGCATGGATTACTCCTTGAATCTCCGACTACGGCCGTATCAGGTACCGCAGCGGGCGTACGGGCACTGTTGCCCGTACGACTTTCGCGACGACGGGGGCGGCTCCGTGGAACCGCCCCCGCGGCCAAATCTCTTAGTACTGCTCGGTCTCCGCGTAACCCGCGTCGTCCAGGTCGTCGGCGCCGAAGGCGTCGGCGGCGGCGGTCGGGTCGAACCCGGGCGGGCTGTCCTTGAGGGCCAGGCCCATGCCGGCCAGCTTCGCCTTGACCTCGTCGATCGACTTCGCACCGAAGTTGCGGATGTCGAGCAGGTCGGCCTCGGAGCGGGCGACGAGCTCACCCACGGTGTGGATGCCCTCGCGCTTGAGGCAGTTGTACGACCGAACGGTGAGCTCCAGCTCCTCGATCGGCAGCGCCAGGTCGGCGGCCAGGGCGGCGTCCGTCGGGGACGGGCCCATGTCGATGCCCTCGGCGTCGATGTTCAGCTCGCGGGCGAGACCGAACAGCTCCACCAGGGTCTTGCCGGCCGAGGCCATGGCGTCACGCGGGCGCATGGCGGGCTTGGTCTCGACGTCGACGATCAGCTTGTCGAAGTCGGTCCGCTGCTCGACACGGGTGGCCTCGACCTTGTAGGTGACCTTCAGCACGGGGCTGTAGATCGAGTCGACCGGGATGCGGCCGATCTCCTGGCCGGAAGCCTTGTTCTGGACGGCGGAGACGTAGCCGCGACCGCGCTCGACGGTCAGCTCCATCTCCAGCTTGCCCTTGCCGTTCAGCGTGGCGAGGACCAGCTCGGGGTTGTGCACCTCGACACCGGCCGGCGGGGCGATGTCGGCGGCGGTGACCACACCCGGGCCCTGCTTGCGCAGGTACATCACGACCGGCTCGTCGTGCTCCGAGGAGACGACCAGCTGCTTGATGTTGAGGATGAGGTCGGTCACGTCCTCCTTGACGCCCGGCACGGTGGTGAACTCGTGCAGGACACCGTCGATGCGGATGCTGGTGACAGCAGCGCCGGGGATCGACGAGAGGAGGGTGCGGCGCAGGGAGTTGCCGAGGGTGTAGCCGAAGCCCGGCTCCAGCGGCTCGATCACGAACCGCGAGCGGAATTCGTCGACGACCTCTTCGGTCAGCGAGGGACGCTGAGCGATCAGCATGTTTTCAGATCCTCCAGTTGTCTTCGGCACCCACTATTTGATGCCGAACAGAACCAGCGTACGGGCTCCCGTCCAAAACGGGAGCCCGTACGAGGTTTAAAGCAGTACCCGCGTGCCCGAAGGCGCTGCGTCAGACGCGGCGGCGCTTCGGCGGACGGCAGCCGTTGTGCGGGGTGGGGGTGACGTCCTGGATCGAGCCGACCTCCAGGCCGGTGGCCTGGAGCGAACGGATCGCGGTCTCGCGGCCGGAGCCCGGACCCTTCACGAAGACGTCAACCTTGCGCATGCCGTGCTCCTGCGCGCGACGGGCAGCGGCCTCGGCGGCCATCTGCGCGGCGAACGGGGTGGACTTGCGCGAGCCCTTGAAGCCGACGTGGCCGGCAGAGGCCCAGGAGATCACGTTGCCCGCGGGGTCGGTGATCGAAACGATGGTGTTGTTGAACGTGCTCTTGATGTGCGCGTGGCCGTGAGCGACGTTCTTCTTTTCCTTGCGGCGGATCTTCTTCGCGCCGGCAGCCTGACGACCCTTGGGGGGCATAAGTCTGTTCTCCTACTGAGGTGGTCGGTCCGCTGACCCGCGGGCCGGAGGGATGTCCGGTTACGGGACGGACTACTTCTTGCCCGGCTTCTTCTTGCCGGCAATCGCGCGACGCGGGCCCTTGCGGGTACGCGCGTTGGTGTGGGTGCGCTGACCGCGGACCGGCAGGCCACGGCGGTGACGCAGACCCTCGTAGCAGCCGATCTCGACCTTGCGGCGGATGTCGGCGGCCACCTCACGGCGGAGGTCACCCTCGACCGTGTAGTTGGCGTCGATGTACTGGCCCAGCTTGACGAGGTCTTCCTCGGAGATGTCGCGAACGCGGACATCCGGGTTGACACCGGTCTCGGCCAGGGTCTGCTGGGCGCGGGTACGGCCGATGCCGTACACGTACGTAAGGGCGATCTCGATCCGCTTCTCACGGGGGAGATCAACGCCGGCGAGGCGTGCCATTCAAGGCTCCTGTGGTTCTTCAGAGGTCTTGCGTGCTACCTACTCCGACACCTCACGGTGAGGGAGCCCCGGCCTCTGACCGGGGGCGGCAGTCCGCCCTGCGAAGGGCGGATCGGGTAGCCCGCTTATGACGTTTTCGCGTCGCGCGAAGTACTACGAGAAATGCTGGGGGAGAGCAATCAGCCCTGGCGCTGCTTGTGGCGCAGGTTGTCGCAGATCACCATGACCCGGCCGTGACGGCGGATCACCTTGCACTTGTCGCAGATCTTCTTGACGCTCGGCTTGACCTTCATGTCTCAGGTTCTCCGGGTCTAGATCTGACGTTGTTACTTGTAGCGGTAGACGATCCGGCCGCGCGTGAGGTCGTAGGGGCTGAGCTCCACGACGACCCGGTCGTCCGGCAGGATGCGGATGTAGTGCATGCGCATCTTGCCGCTGATGTGCGCGAGGACCTTGTGACCGTTCTGCAGCTCGACCTTGAACATCGCGTTCGGAAGAGACTCGATCACGGTGCCCTCGATCTCAATGGCGCCTTGCTTCTTAGCCATGAACTGCGAGATCCACCTTCCGGGACCGGCTACCGTATGCGGCACGCTCGTGCGAACCTGGGTTCACCCCGACCCGCTAGGGAAGAGGGCGTGCTGAAGCACGCTACGAGTGAGCCGACGGTCCATCCTACGCCAGCCCGTGGGATGCGCCAAAACCGGGGCCGGGTCGTCGGCGCACGACGTCAGCGCGGGGCGACGACCATCAGCGGCTCGACGTGCGCGGTGCAGGCGGAGCAGCGGCGGGCGGCCTCGGGGATCTCGGTCAGGCACTCGGGGCAGGGGCGCTTCGGGGTCTTCGGCTTCTTCGGCATGTACCGGGCGGTGGCCTTGGTGACCGGCAGCACGACGCAGAAGTACAGCACCGCGGCGGTCATGAAGAACGCGATCAGCACGTTGAGGAACTGGCCGTACGGGAACGTGACGCCGGCCACCACGGCCTTGTAGGAGCTGAAGTCGCCGGCCGCGCCGACCACCACGCCCACCAGCGGGGTGAGGAACGCCGACACGAAGCCGGTCACCACCCCGGTGAAGGCGGCACCGATGACGACACCGACCGCCATGTCGACCACGTTGCCGCGCATCATGAAGTCGCGGAATCCCTTGAGCACTGCTCTCTCCTGCCGTTCGAAGCCGCTGAAGCCACTGCCAGCCGATAAAAATAGGACGAAAGCCCTGGAGGTCCAAACCTCCAGGGCTCTGATCCTTTGTCAGACGCGGCAGTCGACCGCCTCGGCCACTACGCCAACGGGTCCGGAGCTGCGGTGATGCCCAGCTTCGCCAGCTCGGCCCGGCCGCCGTCGAAGGCGGTCAGCACCAGCGGACCCTGCTCCGTCACGGCCACCGAGTGCTCCCAGTGCGAGGCCCAGGTGCCGTCGTTGGTCACGACGGTCCACTCGTCCTCCAGCACGGTGGTGTGCGGGGTGCCGAGCGAGACCATGGGCTCGATCGCCAGCACGGTGCCGGGGACCAGCTTGGGGCCCTTGCCGCGGCCGCGCTCGACGTAGTTCAGCACGTGCGGCTCCATGTGCATCGCGGTGCCGATGCCGTGGCCGCCGTAGCCCTCGGTGATGCCCCACTTGCCCTTGGGGGGAAGCGGCTGGCGGCGGATGAAGCCCTCGATCGCCTTGGAGACGTCGACCAGGCGGTTGCCCTTCTTCATCTGGGCGATGCCGGCCCACATCGAGCCCTCGGTCACCCTGCTCAGCATCTCCACCTCGGGCCGGACCTCGCCGACCGCCACGGTGATCGCCGCGTCGCCGTGCCAGCCGTCCAGGATGGCGCCGCAGTCGATCGAGATGACGTCGCCCTCCTGCAGCACCCGGTCGCCGGGGATGCCGTGGACGACCTCGTTGTTCACCGAGGCGCAGATCACCCCGGGGAACCAGAGCCCGCCGTGGTGGGCGCGGAAGTTCGAGGTGGCGCCGTGGTCGGTGATGACCTTGTCGGCGACGTCGTTGAGCTCCTGGGTGGTCACCCCCGGAGCGACCGCCTCGCGGCAGGCCTTGAGCGCCTCGGCGACGACCAGCCCGGCCGCTCGCATCTTCGCGATCTGCTCGGGGGTCTTGATCTCCACCATCTGGTCACGCCTTCCTTGGGTTCCCGCCCGGTCCTTGCCGGGCGGCCGTGCACTCGTTCCACCGTACGACGCCGTACGGCCGCGCTGCCCCGGGGAAGGGGAGCGCGGCCGTACGTACGTGTCCGGAAACTCAGCTGTCCTGCTTCAGCGCCCCGATCGCGCGCTGGGTGACCTCGTCCACCTTGCCGAGGGCCGGGATCGTCGCCACCAGGCCCTGCTGGGCGTAGTAGTCGATGATCGGCTCGGTCTCCGTGTGGTAGACCTCCAGGCGCGTGCGCACCTTCTCCTCGGTGTCGTCCGAGCGCTGGTACAGCTCGCCGCCGCACTCGTCGCAGACGCCCGCGGTCTTCGGCGGGTTGTAGTCCACGTGGAACACGTGGCCGCCGTCGTTGCGGCAGAGCCGACGGCCGGCGATGCGCCGGACGACCTCGTCCTCGGGGACCTCGAGGTCCAGCACGCCGTCCAGCGCGATGCCCTGCTCCGCGAGGAACTCGTCCAGCGCCTTGGCCTGGCCGAGGTTGCGGGGGAAGCCGTCGAGCAGGAAGCCCTTGGCGGCGTCGGGCTGGAGCATGCGGTCCTTGGCCATCCCGATGGTGACCTCATCCGGCACCAGGCGACCCGCGTCCATGTAGCTCTTGGCCTCGAGCCCCAGCGGGGTGCCCTGACCGATGTTGGCGCGGAACAGGTCGCCGGTGGAGATGTGGGGGATGGACAGGGTCTTGGCGAGCAGGTGCGCCTGAGTACCCTTCCCGGCCCCGGGAGGCCCGACGAGGACGATACGCATCAGCGGAGGAACCCTTCGTAATTGCGCTGCTGGAGCTGGCTCTCGATCTGCTTCACAGTTTCGAGTCCGACGCCGACGACGATGAGAACACTGGTGCCGCCGAACGGGAAGTTGGTCTGCTGTCCGAAGGCGACCAGGGCGATCATCGGGATCAACGCGATCAGGCCCAGGTAGAGCGAACCCGGCCACGTGATGCGGGTGAGCACGTAGTTCAGGTACTCGGCCGTCGGTCGGCCGGCCCGGATGCCCGGGATGAACCCACCATACTTCTTCATATTGTCGGCAACTTCTTCGGGGTTGAAGGAGATCGCGACGTAGAAGAAGGCGAAGAAGACGATCAGCAGGAAGTAGGTCGCCATGTAGATCGGGTGGTCACCCTTGACGAAGTTCGTCCTGATCCAGACCGCCCAGCTCGCCTGGCTGTTGGTCAGCTGGACCACCAGCGCGGGGATGTACAGCAGGGACGAGGCGAAGATGACCGGGATGACACCGGCCTGGTTCACCTTGAGCGGGATGTAGGTCGAGGTGCCGCCGAAGGCCCGCCGCCCGATCATCCGCTTCGCGTACTGGACGGGGATCCGGCGCTGGGCCTGCTCCACGAAGATGACCAGCATCACAACGATGACGCCGACCGCGACCACGGAGAGGAACTCGACCCAGCCGCCGCCGATGGTGCCGGACGTCTTGATCGCCCACATCGAGGACGGGAACTGCGCCGCGATCGAGGTGAAGATCAGCAGCGACATGCCGTTGCCGATGCCGCGGTCGGTGATCAGCTCGCCGAGCCACATGATGAACGTGGTGCCGGCGGTCATCGTGAGGACCATGACGGCGATCCGGAACACCCCGGTGTCCGGCACGACCTGGTTGCCCACGGGGCAGTTCGAGAACAGCGCGCCGCTGGAGGCCGTCGCCACGATGCCGGTGCCCTGGAGCACGGCGAGCGCGATGGTCAGGTACCGGGTGTACTGGGTGATCTTCGCGGTGCCGGCCTGCCCCTCCTTCTTCAGCGCCTCGAGCCGCGGGATCACGACGGTGAGGAGCTGGAGGATGATGCTGGCGGTGATGTACGGCATGATGCCGAGCGCGAAGATCGTCAGCTGGAGGAGCGCGCCACCGCTGAACAGGTTGACGAGCCCGAACAGACCGCTGTTCTTGGACGCCTTCACACAGGCGTTGACGGCCTGGAAGTCCACCCCGGGTACCGGGATGTGCGAACCCAGCCGGAACAGCACCATGATGCCCAGCGTGAACAGCAGCTTCTTGCGCAGGTCGGGCGTCTGGAACGCCCGCGCGAACGCACTGAGCACGGTGCCTCCTGCGCCTCCCGCGCGTCGTCGGCGGGAGGGTCGGTCCTGAATGGGGAGTTTTCGGTTCGGGCCCCCGTACAGACGGCACAGGCGAGCCTACGCGCAGCCTACAAGGGAACTCCACGGACTCTAACAGTGCGCGGCCACTCGAAAGAAGCGCGTACGGCCCCTCCCCCACTCACGGGGTACGGGATGCCCGGGTTTGCCACACAAAAGAACGAGGCCCGCACCTACCGGGGAGCGGGCCGGGCGGCGGCGGGAAAAGCACGAGCCCCGCACCTCCCGGAGGAGGTGCGGGGCTCGTGGGAAGTCAGCGGGCTCAGACGAGCTCGGTGACGGTACCGCCGGCGGCGGTGATCTTCTCGGCGGCGGAGCCGGAGACGGCGTCCACCGTCACCTGCAGGGCAACCGAGATCTCGCCGGTGCCGAGCACCTTGACGAGGGAGTTCTTGCGAACCGCGCCCTTGGCGACCAGGCCCTCGACGGTGACCTCGCCACCCTGCGGGTAGAGCTCGGCCAGCTTGTCGAGGTTGACAACCTGGAACGTGATCTTGAACGGGTTCTTGAAGCCCTTCAGCTTCGGCAGGCGCATGTGGAGCGGCATCTGGCCACCCTCGAAGCGCTGCGGAACCTGGTAGCGGGCCTTGGTGCCCTTGGTACCACGACCGGCGGTCTTACCCTTGGAGCCTTCACCACGACCGACACGGGTCTTGGCGGTCTTGGCACCCGGGGCGGGACGCAGGTTGTGCACCTTGATCGGCGAGTCAGCCATCTCAGTCCACCTCCTCGACCGTGACGAGGTGACGCACGGTCTGGGCCATCCCGCGGATCTCGGGACGGTCCTCCTTGACGACCACATCGTGCATGCGCTTCAGACCCAGCGAGCGCAGCGTCTCGCGGTGGTTCTGCTTGCTGCCGATGTAGGACTTGGTCTGCGTGATCTTCAGGCGAGCCATCAGGCGCTCACCCCTGCAGCACGAGCCCGCAGCAGAGCGGCGGGAGCCACGTCCTCCAGCGGCAGGCCACGACGGGCGGCGATCTCCTCGGGGCGCACGAGGCCCTTCAGAGCGGCCACGGTGGCGTGCACGATGTTGATCGCGTTGTCGGAGCCGAGCGACTTCGACAGGATGTCGTGGATACCGGCGCACTCCAGCACGGCACGCACCGGGCCACCGGCGATAACACCGGTACCGGGGGCAGCCGGCTTCAGGAGCACGACGCCGGCAGCCTTCTCGCCCTGGATCGGGTGCGGGATGGTGCCCTGGATACGGGGGACCTTGAAGAAGTTCTTCTTGGCCTCCTCAACACCCTTGGCGATGGCGGCCGGAACCTCCTTCGCCTTCCCGTAACCGACACCCACGGTGCCGTCACCGTCGCCCACCACGACCAGCGCGGTGAAGCTGAAACGACGACCACCCTTGACAACCTTGGCGACACGGTTGATCGCAACGACACGCTCGACGTAAGCGGTCTTCTCGACGGCGGGGGCGTTACCCCGGTCGTCACGCTTACGGTCGCGCCGCTCGCCACCGCCGGTGCCGCCGCCGGCGCCGCTACCGCGGCGCTGGGGTCCAGCCATTGGAATTACCTCTCTCGATTACGTCCGTCGACTGAGCCGACGAGCGGCTTAGAAGTCGAGCCCGGCCTCACGGGCAGCATCGGCCAGAGCGGCGATGCGGCCTGCGTACCGGTTGCCCGCGCGGTCGAAGACGACCGACTCGATGCCGGCGGCCTTGGCGCGCTCGGCGACCAGGCTCCCGACCTTCTTGGCCAGCTCGGTCTTGTCGCCCTCGACGCCCTTGATGGACACGTCGAGAGTGGACGCCGACGCCAGGGTGTGACCCTTGGCGTCGTCGATGACCTGGGCGACCATGTGACGGTTCGAGCGCGTCACGACGAGGCGCGGACGCACCTCGGTGCCGACGACGCGCTTGCGAACGCGGATCGCGCGGCGCTTGCGAGCGGCGCTCTTGTAGGCGTTGCCCTTGCCGATCTTGACAGAGACGCTCATCGCTTACTTACCACTCTTTCCGACCTTGCGGCGGATGACCTCGCCCGCGTACTTGACGCCCTTGGCCTTGTACGGGTCGGGCTTGCGCAGCTTGCGGATCTTTGCGGCGACCTCGCCGACCTTCTGCTTGTCGATACCGTCCACGTGGAACTTGGTGGCCGACTCGACGACGAAGGTGATGCCCTCAGGGGCCTCGACCAGGATCGGGTGGCTGTAGCCCAGCTGGAACTCCATGTTGGAGCCCTTCGCCAGAACTCGGTAGCCGACGCCGCTGATCTCCAGCGACTTGCGGTAGCCCGCGGTCACGCCGGTGATCATGTTCGCCACCAGCGTGCGGGAAAGGCCGTGCAGGGCCTTCGACAGACGCTCGTCGTTGGGGCGGGTGACGAGCAGCGTGCCGTCCTCGCCCTTGCCGATCTCGATCGGCGCGGCGACGTGGTGGGTGAGGGAGCCCTTCGGGCCCTTCACCGAGACCGCCTGGCCATCGATGGTGACGTCCACGCCGGCGGGAACCGGGATGGGCAGCCGTCCAATGCGCGACATTGCTGTACCTCCGTTTCCCGAATTACCAGACGTAGGCGAGAACTTCTCCGCCTACGCCCTTCTTGGCAGCCTGCTTGTCGGTGAGGAGACCGGAGGACGTGGAGATGATCGCCACGCCCAGGCCGCCGAGAACCTTCGGCAGGTTAGTGGACTTTGCGTAGACCCGCAGGCCCGGCTTGCTGATCCGCTTGATGCCAGCGATCGAGCGCTCACGGTTGGGGCCGAACTTGAGCTCGATGGTCAGCTTCTTGCCGACCTCGCCCTCAACGGGCTCCTCAACCTTGTAGGAGGAGATGTACCCCTCCTGCTGCAGGATCTGGGCGACGTGCGCCTTGATCTTGCTGGCCGGCATCGCCACGGTGTCGTGGTACGCCGAGTTCGCGTTACGCAGACGCGTGAGCATGTCTGCGATGGGGTCGGTCATGGTCATGATGGCCTCAGGCCTCTCTCGCCGTGGTTTCTCCGCGCCAGGTCCCCCTGCCGCACTCCGAGGAGTGCGGCAGGGGCACAGACGCAGGGGACCTGCGGCGTCGTAAGACTGGGTGCGAGCCCTCCGAAGAGGGTCGACGGCAGCTATGGAGCTCCCGCGACAGGGGGCCCGACCTCACTACCTTACGGGATTCCGTACGTAGCCCCAAAAAGGGGCGCTGTGGGATCGGGCACACCTGCTTCGCTATGGCGTTACCGCGAGGTCCTGACTACCAGGAGCTCTTGGTCACGCCCGGCAGCTCGCCGCGGTGGGCCATCTCACGGAGGCACACACGGCAGAGGCCGAACTTGCGGTACACCGAGTGCGGACGGCCGCAGCGCTGGCACCGGGTGTAGGCCCGGACGCCGAACTTCGGCTTCCGCTCGGCCTTCGCGATGAGGGACTTCTTCGCCATTGGCTCACGCCTCCTTGAACGGGAAGCCCAGAGCACGCAGGAGCGCCCGGCCCTCGTCGTCGGTCTGAGCGGTGGTCACGACGGTGATGTCCATACCGCGCTGACGGTCGACCTTGTCCTGGTCGATCTCGTGGAACATAACCTGCTCGGTCAGACCGAAGGTGTAGTTGCCACGGCCGTCGAACTGCTTGGGGGAGAGACCACGGAAGTCACGGATACGCGGCAGGGCCAGCGTCACCAGACGGTCCAGGAACTCCCACATGCGGTCACCACGGAGGGTGACGTGGGTGCCGATCGGCTGGCCCTCGCGCAGCTTGAACTGCGCGATGGACTTGCGAGCCTTGGTCACGGCCGGCTTCTGACCGGTGATCGCGGTCAGGTCGCGGATCGCGCCCTCGATCAGCTTGCTGTCACGGGCGGCCTCGCCGACACCCATGTTGACGACGACCTTGACCAGGCCGGGCGTCAGCATGACGTTCTCGTACGAGAACTGCTCCTGCAGCTGACCCTTGATCTCGGAGTTGTAACGCTCCTTGAGGCGGGGGGTCACCTTCTCAACAGACGTCTCAGACATCAGATGTCCTCACCGGTTCGCTTGGCAACGCGGATCTTGTTGCCCTCGTCATCGAAGCGGTAGCCAACGCGGGTGACGACCTTCTTGCCGTCCTTCTCCACGACCAGCTGGACGTTGGAGACGTGCACCGGGGCCTCGACGGTGACAATGCCACCCTGAGTGCCCGGGCCCGGCTTGGTGTGCTTCTTGACCCGGTTCACACCCTCGACCAGGACCTTGTTCTCGGCGGGCATGGCCTGGATGACCTTGCCCTGCTTGCCGCGGTCCTTGCCGGTGATGACCTGGACCAGGTCACCCTTCTTGATCTTCATGCTGTTCGCCATGGGTTAGAGCACCTCCGGCGCAAGCGAGATGATCTTCATGAACTTCTTGTCGCGCAGCTCGCGGCCCACCGGGCCGAAGATGCGGGTACCGCGGGGGTCACCGTCGGTGTTCTTGAGAACGACAGCGGCGTTCTCGTCGAACCGGATGTACGAACCGTCGGGACGACGGCGCGACTTCACGGTACGGACGACGACGCACTTGACGACGTCACCCTTCTTCACCGAACCGCCGGGGATCGCGTCCTTGACGGTGGCGACGATGACGTCCCCGATACCGGCGTAGCGGCGACCGGAGCCACCGAGAACGCGGATGCAAAGGATTTCCTTCGCGCCCGTGTTGTCGGCGACACGCAGTCGCGACTCCTGCTGGATCACAGCTTTCTCCTGATCGTCAACGAGAGCTGACGGGCCGGCCGCTGCTCACACCAGCGCCCGCAAGGGGCCTGGTGCACATACGGCCGTACCGCATCAACTTCGTTACTTGGCCTTCTCGAGGATCTCGACGACGCGCCAGCGCTTCGTCGCGGACAGCGGGCGGGTCTCCGCGAGGAGGACCCGGTCGCCGATGCCGCAGGCGTTCGCCTCGTCGTGCGCCTTCAGCTTGTTCGTACGGCGGATGACCTTGCCGTACAGCGCGTGCTTGACGCGGTCCTCGACGGCGACGACGACGGTCTTGTCCATCTTGTCGCTGACGACGAGGCCCTCACGGGTCTTGCGGAAACCGCGCGTCTCGTTGGTGTTCTCAGTCATCAGGCGTTCTCCACCGTCTCGATGCCCAGCTCGCGCTCGCGCATCAGGGTGTAGATCCGCGCGATGTCCTTACGGACGAGCTTGAGCCGTCCGTGGTTGTCGAGCTGCCCGGTCGCCGCCTGGAAGCGGAGGTTGAACAGCTCCTCCTTGGCCTCACGGAGCTTGGCAACGAGACCCTCGTTGTCCAGCTCGCGGAGGTCAGCAGCCTTGGTGCCGGCCGACATCAGCTCTCACCTGCCTCGCGCCGGATGATCCGGCACTTCATCGGGAGCTTGTGAGCTGCGCGGGTCAGCGCCTCACGAGCCACCTTCTCGTTGGGGTACGACAGCTCGAACATGACCCGACCCGGGTGCACGTTCGCGATCCACCACTCGGGCGAACCCTTACCGGAACCCATGCGGGTCTCGGCCGGCTTCTTGGTGAGCGGACGGTCCGGGTAGATGTTGATCCAGACCTTGCCGCCACGCTTGATGTGACGGGTGACGGCGATACGAGCGGACTCGATCTGCCGGTTCGTCACGTAGGCCGGGGTGACGGCCTGGATGCCGTACTCGCCGAAGGCGAGCTCGGTGCCACCCTTGGAGGCGCCACGGCGCTTCGGGTGGTGCTGCTTGCGGTGCTTGACCCGACGGGGGATCAGCATTGGGTCAGGCCTCCGTTCCGGTGTTCTCGGCAGCCGGCGTGTCGACCGTCGCCGGGGCCCCCTGAGACGCGGGGGCCTCGGTGGCGGGACGACGGCCACGGCCACCACGCTCGCCACCACGGCGCTCGCCACCGCGGGCGGGACGACCACCCTCGGGACGGGCCGGACGGTTGCCCGAGCGGGCAGCGGCGTTCTCAGCGCGGACCTCGGCGATGTTCTTGACGTCGCCCTTGTAGATCCAGACCTTCACGCCGATGCGGCCGAAGGTCGTCTTGGCCTCGAAGAAGCCGTAGTCGACGTTCGCGCGCAGGGTGTGCAGCGGCACACGGCCCTCGCGGTAGAACTCCGAACGGCTCATCTCGGCGCCGCCGAGACGACCGGAGCACTGGACCTTGATGCCCTTGGCGCCGGACTTCATGGTGCCCTGCATCGACTTGCGCATGGCGCGGCGGAAGGAGACGCGGGAGGACAGCTGCTCCGCGACGCCCTGAGCCACGAGCTGGGCGTCCAGCTCGGGGTTCTTGACCTCGAGGATGTTCAGCTGGACCTGCTTGCCGGTCAGCTTCTCGAGGTCGCCGCGGATGCGGTCGGCCTCGGTGCCACGGCGGCCGATGACGATGCCGGGGCGAGCGGTGTGGATGTCAACGCGGACGCGGTCGCGGGTGCGCTCGATCTCGACCTTGGAGATGCCGGCGCGCTCCATGCCCTTCGTCATCATGCGACGAATGGCGACGTCTTCCTTGACGTAGTCCTTGTACAGCTTGTCGGCGTACCAGCGGGACTTGAAGTCCGTGCTGATGCCGAGGCGGAACCCGTGCGGGTTAACCTTCTGGCCCATTACCGGGTCCCTTCCTTGCTGCTGACGACCACGGTGATGTGGCTGGTCCGCTTGCGGATCCGGTAGGCACGGCCCTGGGCGCGCGGACGGAACCGCTTCAGGGTCGGGCCCTCGTCAACGTACGCCTCGCTGATGACGAGGTCGTCCACGTTGGAGTGGTTGTAGTTGTGCGCGGCGTTGGCAATGGCGCTGTCGAGCACCTTGCCGACCGGCACGGTCGCGGCCTGCGGAGCGAAACGCAGGACCGCCTGGGCCTCCGTGGCGTTCAGGCCACGGATGAGGTCCACCACGCGGCGGGCCTTCATGGGCGTGACGCGGATGTACCGCGCCTGGGCCCTGGCTTCCATGGTTGTCCCCTTGCTGGTGTCAGTCATTGAGTCGGTAATCTCGCCGGCGACTAGCGACGCTTCGACTTGCGGTCGTCCTTGACGTGACCGCGGAAGGTACGCGTCGGCGCGAACTCGCCGAGCTTGTGGCCGACCATCGACTCGGTGACGAACACCGGGACGTGCTTACGGCCATCGTGCACCGCGATCGTGTGGCCGAGCATGGCCGGGAAGATCACGGAGCGACGGGACCAGGTCTTGATGACGTTCTGGGTACCCGCCTCGTTCTGCGCGTCCACCTTCTTGAGAAGGTGGCCGTCAATGAAGGGGCCCTTCTTGAGACTGCGCGGCATCTGACCTGCTCCTAGCGCTTCTTGTTGGTCTTGCGGCGGCGCACGATGAGGGCGTTCGAAGCCTTCTTCGGGCTACGAGTGCGACCCTCCTTCTGGCCCCACGGCGAGACCGGGTGGCGACCACCGGAGGTCTTACCCTCACCACCACCGTGCGGGTGGTCGATCGGGTTCATGGCCACACCACGCACGGTCGGGCGGACGCCCTTCCAGCGCATACGGCCGGCCTTGCCCCAGTTGATGTTCGACTGCTCGGCGTTGCCGACCTCGCCGACGGTCGCGCGGCAGCGCGCGTCGACCAGGCGGATCTCACCGGAGGGCATGCGCAGGTGCGCCATCTTGCCCTCACGCGCCAGCAGCTGAATGCCGGCACCGGCGGAGCGGGCCATCTTGGCACCGCCACCGGGACGCAGCTCCACCGCGTGGATGGTCGTACCGACCGGGATGTTGCGAAGCGGCAGGTTGTTACCGGGCTTGATGTCGGCGCCAGCGCCGTTCTCGATCCGGTCACCCTGCGCGATGCCGCGCGGCGCGATGATGTAGCGCTTCTCGCCGTCCGCGTAGTGCAGGAGCGCGATGCGCGCGGTGCGGTTCGGGTCGTACTCGATGTGCGCGACCTTGGCCGGCACGCCGTCCTTGTCGTGACGACGGAAGTCGATCACGCGGTAGGCGCGCTTGTGTCCGCCACCCTGGTGGCGAACGGTGATCCGACCGGCGTTGTTACGGCCGCCCTTGCTGTGCAGGGGGCGAACCAGCGACTTCTCCGGCGTGGACCGCGTGATCTCTACGAAGTCGGCCACGCTGGAGCCACGACGGCCCGGCGTAGTCGGCTTGTACTTGCGGATGCCCATTTGGCTCTCTCGTCCTCGTCCTTATCGACGATCACGATCTCCGTTAGGAGACCGGACCACCGAAGATGTCGATGCGGTTGCCCTCGGCCAGCGTCACGATGGCGCGCTTGGTGTCCTTGCGCTTGCCAAAGCCCGTCTTGGAGCGCTTGCGCTTGCCCTGACGGTTGATCGTGTTGACAGCCTCGACCTTGACCGAGAAGACCGCCTCGACGGCCTGCTTGATCTGGGTCTTGTTGGCGCCCGGCGACACGATGAACGTGTACTTGTTCTCGTCGAGAAGGCTGTAGCTCTTCTCGGAGATGACCGGCTTCACCAGGACGTCACGGGGGTCCGTGAACGTCTTGCTCGTAACGTCGCTCATCAGGCGGCGCTCCCTTCGAGCTCGCCCTCAGCGGCAACGGCCTTGGCGGACGCGGCCGGACCGGCCACGAAACGCTCGAAGGCGGCCTGGGTGAAGACCACATCGTCGGAGACGAGCACGTCGTAGGTGTTCAGCTGACCGGCGTCCAGGATGTGCACGTTCGGCAGGTTACGAGCGGACTTGAGGCCCAGCTCGTCCGCACGCTCGACGACCAGGAGGACGTTCTTGCGCTCGGTGATCTTGCCGAACAGGCTCTTGGCGGCCTTGGTCGACGGCGCCTCGGTCGCGGTCACGTCGGTGATGACGTGGATGCGGTTGTGGCGGGCCCGGTCGGTGAGCGCACCGCGCAGGGCGGCGGCGATCATCTTCTTCGGGGTCCGCTGCGAGTAGTCGCGCGGCACGGGACCGTGCACAACGCCACCGCCGGCGAACTGCGGCGCACGGGTCGAGCCCTGACGGGCGCGGCCGGTGCCCTTCTGGCGGTACGGCTTCTTGCCGCCGCCGCGGACCTCGCCACGAGTCTTGGTCTTGTGGGTGCCCTGACGGGCCGCAGCGAGCTGCGCCACGACGACCTGGTGCATCAGCGGAACGCTGACCTTCGCGTCGAAGATCTCGGCCGGCAGCTCGAGGCTGCCGGTCTTGTCGCCCGAGGGCGACAGGATGTCAATGGTGCTCATATCCTCACAGCCCCTTCGCCGCGGTGCGGACGAGGACGAGGCCGCCGTTCGGGCCCGGGATTGCGCCCTTGATCAGGAGCAGCCCCTTCTCCGCGTCAACGGCATGGATGGTCAGGTTCTGGGTGGTCACACGCTCGTGGCCCATCCGGCCGGCCATCCGTACGCCCTTGAACACGCGACCCGGGGTGGCGCAGCCACCGATCGAGCCGGGCGAGCGGTGCTTGCGCTGCACACCGTGACCGGCGCCGAGGCCCCGGAAGTTGTGGCGCTTCATGACACCGGCGAAGCCCTTGCCCTTGGAGGTGCCGGTCACGTCGACCTTGACACCCGCCTCGAACAGCTCCGCGGTGATCTCCTGGCCCAGGGTGTACTCGGACGCGTCCGCGGTACGGAGCTCGACCAGGTGGCGACGCGGGGTGACACCGGCCTTGGCGAAGTGACCCGCGAGGGGCTTGTTCACCTTGCGGGGGTCGATCTCGCCGAAGCCGATCTGGACGGCGTCGTAGCCGGCCGGGCTGTCGGCGGTGTGGACCTGGGTCACGACATTGGGCCCAGCCTTGACGACGGTCACCGGAACGATCCGGTTGTTCTCGTCCCAGACCTGGGTCATGCCGAGCTTCTCGCCCAGGATGCCCTTAATCTGCTTAGCCATCTTCGGTGTGCCTCTCAGAGCTTGATCTCGATGTCGACACCAGCCGGCAGGTCGAGACGCATCAGCGAGTCAACCGTCTTCGGCGTGGGGTCGAGGATGTCGATCAGACGCTTGTGAGTGCGCATCTCGAAGTGCTCGCGCGAGTCCTTGTACTTGTGCGGCGAGCGGATGACGCAGTACACGTTCTTCTCAGTGGGCAGCGGCACCGGGCCCGCGACCTGCGCACCAGTGCGAATGACGGTCTCGACGATCTTCTTCGCCGAGGAGTCAATCACCTCGTGGTCGTAGGCCTTGAGCCGGATGCGGATCTTCTGTCCCGCCATGGCTACTCAGTAGTCCTTTGTGTCGTCTGCTGCTTCTACGGCCGGATTCATCCAGGTGGACTGTGTCCGGTGGTGCCCCTGGGTGGTTACCTCCGACCCCCGCGCTCGGGCGTGTCGCCCTGTCGCTTGCAAAAAATCCGGCACGAGGTTTCCCTCTGCGGATTTCCCACGGGATCGGTGAGGTCTTGCACCCACCAGGCGCCGGATCGAGGCCCCGCCCACGCTTCCCGGAAGATTCCCGTACGTCCGCCCCGCAGCTGCCGCGGTGTCGACTTCACACCACTGCGTTCACACATTTCACGTGAACACATGAACGGCCATCACGGGAACGACGAGTACTTGGGACTCGCTTCCAGTCCTCCCGGCGGGAGGCGCGCAGCATCGGCACTCAACCGAGCAACTTGGACATACTGCCACATGGAGCAGCAACAAAGCCAATCGGGGCCGGTGAGGTCTCCCTCACCGGCCCCGGTCCCGCACGTGCGGACTACTTCTTCTGTTCCTTCAGCCAGGGGGCCTCCCGGCCGCAGACCGCCGGCCAGTCCTCGGTGCTCACGTTGGCGCACCAGATGAAGCCCTTGTCCGTCTCCGGCTTCCAGTCCTTGGTGATGATGTCCGCGCACTTCGCCACCGGGGAGAACTTCGGGCAGGTGCCGTCCTTCTTCTTGATGGTGTGAGCCCGCCAGGCGTCCAGGCCCATGCTGTTGGTGGACTCCGCCTGCGGCATGTAGCGGTCCACCGACCAGGAGGCGCCCATCGTCGCGAACAGCGCCATCGCGCAGATCAGGCCGGCGGCCAGCTGCCGGGTGACCCGGACCGGGATGGCCGGCCCCTCGGCGGTGCGGCCGCTGGAGCGCAGAGTCCGCTCCAGCCAGCCGGCGCCACGCTCCAGGCCGGTCATCAGGCCCACCACGGCGAGGATCAGCAGGCAGTACATGATGATCCAGGTGGTCCGCGGGTACAGCTGGATCATCTGCGAGTGCGCCATGTGCGAGGCGAACCAGAACCGCAGCAGCCAGGCACCGGCCAGCACCGCCGCCGCCACCCGGACCACCATGCTGCGCAGGCCCAGGCCCACCCCGATGCCGACCGCCGTGATCAGCATGATCGCGAAGCCGGTCTGGCCGGCCAGCTCGCCCGACTGCGGCCAGTTGTGGTAGGTCAGCTGGCCGTTGCGGTCCGACATCCAGCCGAGCACGTACGCCGGGTCGACGTAGTTGACGATGTAGGCGTACCGGTCCGGGGTGTCGGCGCCGAGCTTCACGATCTGGTACAGCAGCGGGGAGCCGATGGCCCCGGCGGTCACCACGGTCGTGGCCAGGAACACCAGGCCCCGGCGGACGGTCTGCCGGCCGCGCCGCCACGGGAAGACGAAGAGGGTCAGCAGGAAGACGCCCGGCGCCGACCACAGGTACCAGCCCGAGTACCAGAGGAAGAGCACGCCGAAGACGATGCCGAAGCCCGCGCCGCGCAGCAGCAGCGACCGGGTCGACTGCTCCCCCGCCCGGCGCAGCTCACGCAGGCAGGCCGCCAGCAGCGGCAGCAGGACGATCATCGTCACGTGGCTGTACGGGCGGATCGGGTCCAGGAACACCAGCGCGGACGGAACGGCGATGGCCAGCGCCCAGAACGGCCGCAGCATGAGCCGCCAGGCCAGGTAGCTCATCGGTCCGACCAGGGCGCTGCAGACGATCTGCAGGTCGTGCAGGGCGAAGCCGGCGCCGCCGACCCCGCCGTAACGGATCTCCGACCAGAGCGCCACCGCGGCCGGGAAGAGCGGCGGGTAGACGCCGGAGAGGCCCTTGTCGTGCATCATCGACGTCGCCATGTCGACGAGCACGCTCGGGTCGCCCTCCTGGCCGCCGAGGGGCCAGGGGGTGCCGCGCAGGGCGACGACCACGCCGCCGGCGACGACGCCGGTCGCCAGGCCCGCCAGGGCCGCGCAGACCAGCCGCTGGACCAGCGCGTGCCGACGCAGTCCGCCCCGGTAGGCGGTATAGACCAGCACCCCCAGAATCGGCAGGCCGACCATCGCCGCGTACTGCTGGATCTTGGCCAGGCCACTGACCTGTCCGATCCGGTTCATCGGGTTCACGCTGATGTGCCGGCAGAGAAGGGTGAAGCCCAGGGCCGCCACCACGCTGACCAGGACCTCACCGGCCACCAGCACCCAGCGGCGGTCGATCCACCGGTCGCCGGGCGAGCCGGCCGCCGCGCCGTCGGAGCGGGTCGTGCCGCTCCCGTCGGGGGAAAGCTCCGATCCGCTGGGCCGGTCGGTTGCCAGATCGGTCATGTCGCTTCACTTCCATAGGGCTGCGGACGTCTGCTGAGCGGTGCCGGGCGGGGTTCGGCCCCTGTGGACAGTACCGCCCGGTGAAAGCGTGCCGGGACACCACTACCAGTACCGGCGCCCCGGGTGCTTCGGCCGGCGGGGGCGGAACACTCCTGAGCCGGGGCCGGGGAGGCGTATCGCACAGGTATACCCCACCAGCCAGCGAAAAGCATATACAGTTCACCGTCATATCGAGCGGGCGGCCGGGCCTCATCACCGGCCGCGCCGCACCGCGGGCCCGGGCGACTACGACGCGGCCGGGCCCGACCCGCGGGAGAAGTCGGTACGGATTGTGGACATGTCACCACCATCCCTCCGGATCGCCACCGAAGTCTGCCATGCACCCCTGGCCCGGGCCAGCGTGACCAAGCGGCCGTCAGACCGCGTTCTGCGCAGAAATCGCGTGCTGGACAGGGGCCCTGACGGCTTTCCGCCATTTTGCGCGCACTTTGCCATCGGCCGGTCGCGGACCGCCCGCCCAGCAGCCGAACCGGCGGGAGGTGGCGTGATCACCCCCTGGCAGAATCAATCGAGCAAGTGAGTGACCAGCCCCGGATGCTCCTGTCGGTCCGTCTCCAACCGGACCCACCCCGGCCACTAAGGACCCAGCAGTGACGAGCCTCCAGACCGCGTCCGTCGCGGCCGATCACCAGCGGAGCCCCCTGCCGCACAGGGGCGGGACGCGAGACGGGCACGTCGGCGTCCGTCTCCTGGTAGCCGAGGGCCTGGTCGCCGTCGCGGCGTCACTGCTGATCACCTACCTCGCCCGGTTCATCGAACTGGACCCGATGACCCGGATCGGGCAGGTCAGCGGCCTCGCCGCACTGCAGCTCCAGCTGCTGGTGCTGCTCGGCGTCATCCTGCTGGTCTGCATCCCGGCCATGCGCCGGTGGCCCGAAGCGCCGCTGCGGTTCGCGGCGGCGGGCGTCGCCGGGCTCGCATCCGGCGTCACCGCGTCCGGCATCTCGCTCGCGCTGCGCGACACCACCTGGCCGCTCAACGGGCAGGGCGGTGACGCGGGCGCGCTGCAGGCCTGGGCCGGCGCCCTGATGGACGGCAAGCCGCTCGACGGCGCCTACCCCCCGATGTTCCCGCACCTGGTGGCCTGGACGGCCGAGTACTTCACCGGCGGCGACGCCGGCCACGCCATGAAGCTGGTCTGCCTCCTCTTCACGGCCCTGCTCGGCCCGGTCGCCTACCTGTCCTGGCGGCTGTTGCTCCCGCCGCTGTGGGCGCTGGGCATCGGCGTCACCGCGTCGCTGCCGATGATGCAGCCCTACAAGCCGTACACCAACCTCGTCCTGGTCGCCCTCGTACCGCTGCTCGGCAAGCTGATACAGGTGCTCCAGCGTTCCGCCGAACTCCCGCGCAGGCGCGCCGCGTTCCAGGGCGGCGCGCTGGGCCTGGCGATCGGCCTGCTGTTCATCCTCTACTCGGGCTGGTTCGTCTGGTCCGCGCTCGGCATCGTCGTGCTGACGGTCGCGGTGGTGCTCCGGGTCCGGCGGGACGCCGGGACCCAGGCCCTGGTGACGGCGGGCACCACCATCCTCACCGCCTCCGCGGTCTTCCTCGCGGTCGCGGGCACCTATCTGGTGCGCCTGCTCTCCTCGGCCGGCTCGACCGTCGACCGGTACTGCTACTTCGACACCTACGTCGAACCCACCTACTTCGCCATGTGGCGCGACGACCTTCCGGGCTCGGAAGCCTGGAGCACCTGGCCGCTGCCGGGCGAGCTCGGCGGGGTCGGGCTCTTCTCGATCGTCCTGCTCGCCGGCCTCGGCATCGCCCTGGCCCTCGGTATCGACCGCCCGTCGGTCCTCGTCGCCGCCGCGTGCGCGGCCAGCGCCCTGGTCATGCGCTACTGGTTCGCCTCCCACATGGAGCGGGACCAGGCGGTCATGCTGTACCCGCGCACCAGCGCCCAGCTGCTCCACTGCACGCTCCTGCTCACCGGCCTCGCCTGTTACCTGGCCGCCCGCCGGTGGGGCGCCGGCCGCGACCGGGCCGCGCCGGCCGGTACGGCCCGGGTGCTCCCCCGGTTCACCCCGCGCGCGGTCGCCGTCGGCGCGCTCTGCAGCCTCGGCCTGCTGTTCGGGATGGCCGGCTCGGCCACCGTCGACAAGTTCATGCCGAACCACCGGGGCGGCGAGTCGGCCACCGCCGACGCGGCCGTGCCGCACCCCCAGGGCGGCGACTCGGCCACCGCCGACAAGTCCACGCCGAACCAGCAGGGCAGCTCTCCCAGCGACCTCGCCTGGTACGCCCAGACCACCGCCGGCCCCGACGGACACTGCTCGAAGTACGCGCCGAACAACCACTGCCAGAAGCCGGTCGACCTCTCCTCCCAGCTCGTCAGCCCGCCCGACCAGGGCACGCTGGGCTGCCCCACGTCCAACCCCTTCCCGGTCCGGCCCAAGGCCGCCGGCGTGGTCGGCACCGTGATGACCCTGCTGGCCGACTGACCCGCCACCGGGGAACGCGAAGAGCCCGGCCCCGCTGCCTGAGCAGCGGGGCCGGGCTCTTCTCCGTTCGACGCCCTGCTCCGGAGGCCGGAGCGGCGGTTCGGTCCCCGGTCAGCCCTCGTGGCGCTGGCCGCCGGTGAAGGCGTGCCGCGCCAGGACCTTCACGCCGGCGCTCTGGCCCCGGCGCAGGGCGCCCGGGAGCATCGTGATGGCGTGGAAGCGCGAGGCACTGCGCACCCGGGCCGCACGTGCCGCCTTGGGCCAGCCACGGGCGTCCATCCGCTCGGCCACCGCGTTGAAGTAGCGCTCCGCCTCGGTGAAGCGGGTACCCGAGAAGGCCTGCACCGACGACTCGCTGACCGCGTGCCGGCGGTACTGGAAGACGGTGGTGGTGTTGTCCACCATCATCGACTCGCCGCGCTCCAGCAGGTCGACCACCAGCGCCAGGTCCTGGATCACCGAGTACTCGTCACGGAAGTTGACCGCGCGCAGGGCCTCGCCCCGCCAGCAGATCGACGGGAAGTACAGCCAGTTGCCGCGCAGCACGCTGGCCGCCAGCTCCTCGCCGCCCATCAGGCGCCGGCCCTTGACGTTCGGGGCGTACAGCTTCCCCTTCACGTTGTCGGCCAGGCCGTAGGTGACCACACCGTCGCCGTCGATCACCTCGACGCCCGGCTGCACCATGCCCAGGTCCGGGTTGTCCTTGAGGATCGCCCGGACGGTCTCCAGGTAGTGCGGGTGCAGCAGGTCGTCGCAGCCCATGATGACCACGTGGTCGGCCGTGGAGAGCTCCACGCACTTCTGGAAGTTCTTGGTGATCCCGAGGTTCTGCTCGTTGCGCAGGTACCGCACCCGGTCGTCACCGAGCTCGGCGAACCAGCCCGGGACGTCCGGCTCCTTGCCGTCGTCGACGACGGTGAGCCGGAGGTCCGGGTCGCTCTGGCCCAGGATGCTGCGTACCGCGGCCTGCATCAGGGCCACGTCGCCGTAGTACGGCAGCATGAACTCGAAGGTGGCCATGACGGTCAGACTCCGCTGCGGTCGGCCGGGGCCGAGACCGGGAGGTCCAGGTCGAACCGCTCCTCGTTCAGCCGGGCGCCCTCGTTGATCGCCACGGTGCGGGCGAGGTCGGTGAGCTTCTTCTCCAGCGAGCGGAAACGCAGGAAGGTGTTCAGCGTCAGGAAGCCCATGGCCAGGACCATCACGTACAGCACCAGGTCGGTGCCGCGGCCGACGCCCATCTTGTGCGCGATCCAGGTCACGTCGCCGGGGCGCAGGATCGCGTAGATGTTCGCGATCACGAAGACGGAGAAGGCGATGCGCTTCCAGGCCCGGGTGTTCGCTGCGTCCCAGCGCCGGATGAACATGAACGCAAGGGAGACCGCGCCCAAGATCAGAACCAGCTGGATCCAGAAGTAGTTCATCGGCGGCCACGCTCCCGAAGCGAAATGTCGAAGATGATGTTGACGCCGTTGATCAGGGACTGACCCTTGGCGCGTGAGTAGTCGGTGTAGAGGATGTCGACCGGGAGCTCCGCCACCCGGAGGTCGGCTCCGGCCAGGAAGCTGACGATCTCCGAGGCGTGGGCCATGCCGTTCATGGTGATCCGCAGCCGGCTGGCCGCCTCACGGTTGAGGACCCGCAGGCCGTTGTGCGAGTCGGTGAGCTTGAGCTTGCGCGCGGTGGGGCTGACCGTCGCGGCGGTCCGCAGGACGACCCGCTTGATCCACGGCACCTGGCCGTTCTGCTCGATGAAGCGCGAGCCGAGGACCACGTCGGCCTCGCCCGCACGGAGCACCGCGACCATCTTCTCGACGTCGGCGGTCTGGTGCTGGCCGTCCGCGTCGAAGGTGGCGAAGTACTTGGCGTCGGGCTGGGCGAGCGCGTAGGCGAGGCCGGTCTGCAGCGCCGCGCCCTGGCCGAGGTTGACCGGGTGCCGCACCAGGTGCGCACCGGTGGTCATGATGTGCTTGGCGGAGTCGTCCGCACTGCCGTCATCGACCACAACGATGTTGGGGAACGTCTTGCGCGCTCCCTCCACAACGTCAGCGATCACCTGGCCTTCGTTGTAGGCCGGGATCACCAGCCAGACATCGTCGTACTGGGACACGGGGGCTCCATGTTCGGGGTGTCGCCCGCGCTCGTGCGCGGCAATCTGTATATCGGGGGCCGATGCGGTCATTCGCCGACCACCCCGGCACTCAGGGTAGACACAGCCTGACCCGACGTGCTCTGCGCGGAACCGGCCTGGCTCGCCGTCGAACCGGGGAAGCTGCGCCTGAGCGCCGCCAGCATACCGAGCACGGTGGCCACCGATCCGGCCGCGTAGGCCAGGATCACGCGGGTGGACACCTCGCCCGGCAGGAAGGTGACCCCGGCGAGGACCACGGTGCCGACCGCCCAGCAGAGCAGCTGGAGGTTGTGCCGTTTGAATACCATCAGCGCCTGGCCGAGCACCATCGCGAACATGTACGCCACGGTTCCGGCGGACATCCAGAAGAAGTCGAGGCAGCCGAGCACCGGCTTGGCGCCGAACAGCACCTGGATCAGCCAGGGGCCGAGAGCCACCGCCGGGATCCCGCCGAGCAGGCCCAGCAGGCCGACCACGGCGCCGATCCGGCGGAGCATGCCGGTGAAGGCCGCGCGGTCGCCGACCGCGATCGCCGCGGACAGCCCGTTGAGCAGCGAGGCCTGCAGCGAGCCGAACACGAACAGCGGGACCCGGGCCAGCACCAGCGCGTTGAGCAGCGCCGCGATCAGGGCCGAGTCCGACGGGGCGAGCAGCTTGGTGCTCACCACGGCGGCGTTCACCACGACCTGGGAGAGCAGGGTCGAGCAGATCAGCAGGCCGAGCCCGGAGCAGAGCTCGGACCAGGGGATCCGGGGCCCGGGCTTGACCACCCGCAGCAGCGCGGGCAGCGTCACCAGGGTGGCGGCGATCGGCGCGACGGCGAGGATCAGGCTGAACGCCAGGGCGGAGTGCACGCCGGCGAGGCCGCAGGCGAAGGCGAGCCCGATCCGCAGACCGCCGTCGATGCCGAGCTGCGTGCCGTAGGCGCCGAAGCGGCCGAGGCCGGCCAGCACGCCGCGGGTGAGGTAGCAGACCGCCATGCCGGCGAACGCTCCGCCCAGCGCGAGCACCAGCGAGCGGTCGCCGTGGAACATCACGTCGGCGATCTTCCCGGAGCCGGCGCCCAGCGCGAGCAGGACGGTGCCGAGGATCGCCCCCGTCAGCAGGGTGGCCCGGCGCAGGACCGGGGTGGCGCCGTGGCCGAGGGCGGCCCGGGCCGCGACGATCCGGGTGAGCTCCTGCTCGATCGGGAAGAACACGCCGATGCCGACGGACATCACGATCGTCCAGAGCAGTGAGACGTTCGCCATGTCGTCGACCGACAGGCTGTGGCCCGCCACACCGAGGTGGATGTACGAGGCGGCGCCGAGCACGACGGTGCCGCCGGCCACCGCCAGGGTTCCCGGCGGTAGCGCGGCGGCCACCTTCGTCAGCGGATTCTTCACTGAGATCTGTCGCTCTCGGTCGTCCGGGCCGCGGTGGCCAGTTCGGTGAAGACGGGCGTGCCGAGCGCCTCGGCGAGTTGGTCACGCCAGTCGGGCAGCGGGCTCAGGCCCGCGGCCGCCCAGCGCTCGTGGCCCAGCACGCTGAACGCGGGCCGGACGGCCGGGGTGACGAAGGCCGCGGAGGTGGTCGGGCGGATCCGCTCCGGGTCCAGCCCGCTCAGCCGGTACGTCTCACGGGCCAGCCCGAACCAGGTGGTCCGGCCGCTGCCGGTGCCGTGGTAGACCCCGGCCGGGGCCCGTCCGGCGAGCGCGGCCAGGCCGAGCGCGACGAGGTGCCGCGCGAGGGCGAGCGACCAGGTCGGCTGGCCCTGCTGGTCCTCGACCACGTCGAGGGTGTCGCGCTGGGTGGCGAGCCTGAGCATGGTGGCGACGAAGTTCTTGCCGTGCTCGCCGTACAGCCACGCGGTGCGCACGACGTAGCCGTGCTCCGGGAGGAGCTCGGCCACGGCCTGCTCCCCCACCAGCTTGCTGCGGCCGTAGGCGTTGACCGGGCCGGTCGGCGCGGTCTCGGCGTACGGCTCGGTGGCGTCGCCGGGCAGCACGTAGTCGGTGGAGACGTGCAGCAGCCGGGCACCGGTCTTGGCGCAGGCGGCGGCCAGGTGGCGCACGCCGGTTCCGTTGACGGCGGTGGCGGCCTCCTCGGCGCTCTCGGCGCCGTCGACGTTGGTCCAGGCCGCGCAGTTGACGACGACGTCGTGGCCCTCGACGGCGGCCAGCACGGCCGCCGCGTCGGTGATGTCGAGGTCGGCCCGGCCCACGGCGGTGACCTCGGCGGACCCGTCGGCGGCCAGGACCGCGAGCAGGTCCTGGCCGAGCATGCCGCCCGCGCCGGTGACGAGCCAGCGGACCTGGCCGGAGGCGTTGGCGGTCACTTCTCCAGAGCCGCCTTCGTCTTCAGCGGCTCCCACCAGGCGCGGTTCTCGCGGTACCAGGCGATGGTGGCGGCGAGGCCGTCCTCGAAGCGGACCTGCGGCTCGTAGCCGAGCTCCTCGCGGATCTTGCTGATGTCGATCGAGTAGCGCAGGTCGTGGCCCTTGCGGTCGGCGACGTGCTCGACCATGTCCCAGCCGGCGCCGGCGGCCTCGAGCAGCAGGCCGGTGAGCTCCTTGTTGGTGGCCTCGGTGCCGCCGCCGATGTTGTAGACCTCACCGGCGCGGCCGCCGCGCATGACCAGCTCGATGCCCCGGCAGTGGTCCGAGACGTGCAGCCAGTCGCGGACGTTGCCGCCGTCGCCGTACAGCGGCACCTTCTTGCCGTCGATCAGGTTGGTGGTGAACAGCGGGATGACCTTCTCCGGGAACTGGTAGTGCCCGTAGTTGTTGGAGCAGCGGGTCACCACGACGTCCATGCCGTGCGTGCGGTGGTATGCCAGCGCCAGCAGGTCCGAGGAGGCCTTGGAGGCCGAGTACGGGGAGTTCGGCACCAGCGGCCACTCCTCCGTCCAGGAGCCCTCGTTGATCGAGCCGTACACCTCGTCGGTGGAGATGTGCACGAAGCGGCCGACGCCGTGCTTGCGGGCGGCGTCCAGCAGGACCTGGGTGCCGACGACGTTGGTCAGCACGAAGGGGCCGGCACCCGCGATCGAGCGGTCCACGTGGGACTCGGCCGCGAAGTGGACGACGACGTCATGGCCGGGCATGACCTGGTCGACGGCGTCGACGTCGCAGATGTCACCCCGGACGAAGGAGTAGCCGCTGTGGCCCGCCACCGGCGCCAGGTTGGCCTCGACGCCCGAGTACGTGAGCTTGTCGAAGACAGTGATCTGGTCAGTGGTGTCGGCGCCCAGGAGCTGGCGGACGAATTCAGAACCGATGAAGCCGGCACCGCCGGTCACGAGGATGCGCATAGTGCGGCGTAGTCTACCGTCGCGCCGGCGCCCCCACCGACCCGGGCCTCACCCGCCGCTCGGGACTCGAATAAGGTGCACGCATGCGTGGAATCCTTCTGGCCGGCGGCACCGGCTCGCGGCTCTGGCCGCTGACCCGGGCGGTGTCGAAGCAGCTCCTCCCGGTCTTCGACAAGCCGATGATCTACTACCCCCTCTCGACCCTTGTGATGGCGGGGATCAGCGAGATCCTGATCATCACCACCCCGAACGACAGGGAGCAGTTCGAGCGCCTGCTGGGCGACGGCTCCCAGTTCGGTCTCCGCCTGGAGTACGCCGTCCAGGAACGCCCCGAGGGCATCGCCCAGGCCTTCGTGCTGGGCGCGGACTTCATCGGCGACGAGCCCGTCGCGCTGATCCTCGGCGACAACATCTTCCACGGCAGCGGCCTCGGCACCCGGCTCGCCGAGCACACCGACGCCAAGGGCGGCCGGGTCTTCGCCTACCCGGTGGCCGACCCGACCGCGTACGGCGTGGTGGAGTTCGACGAGGACGGCCAGGTCATCTCCATCGAGGAGAAGCCGACCGAGCCCAAGTCCCGTTACGCCGTTCCCGGCCTGTACTTCTACGACAACCGCGTGGTCGAGATCGCCCGCGGCCTGAAGCCCAGCGCCCGCGGCGAGCTGGAGATCACCGCCGTCAACGAGGCCTACCTCCAGGCCGGCGACCTCCACGTGACGATCCTCGACCGGGGCACCGCCTGGCTGGACACCGGCACGTTCGTCTCGATGGTGCAGGCCTCGGAGTTCGTCCGGGTCATCGAGGAGCGCCAGGGCTTCAAGATCGGCTGCATCGAGGAGGCGGTCTGGCGGGCCGGCCTGATCGACGACGCGCAGCTGCGTGAGCTCGCCGAGCCGCTGCTCAAGAGCGGCTACGGCCAGTACCTGGTGGCACTGCTGGACGAGGAGAGCGCGCGGTGAAGTTCAACGAGCTGTCCATCGAGGGCGCCTGGGAGATCACGCCCCAGCTGCACGGCGATCCCCGTGGTCTGTTCACCGAGTGGTTCCGATTCGACAAGCTGGCCGAGGTGGTCGGCCACCCGCTGCGGCTGGCCCAGGCCAACCTCTCGGTCTCCAGCCGCGGTGTCGTGCGCGGCATCCACTTCGCCGACGTCCCGCCCGGCCAGGCCAAGTACGTGACCTGCGTGCGCGGCGCGGTGCTGGACGTCATCGTGGACCTGCGGGTCGGCTCGCCGACCTTCGGCCGCTGGGAGGGCGTGCGGCTCGACGAGGACGAGCGCAAGGCCGTCTACATCTCCGAGGGCCTGGGCCACGGATTCTGCGCGCTCAGCGACGACGCGACGCTCAGCTACCTGTGCTCCGAGACGTTCAACCCGACCGGTGAGCACGGCGTGCACCCGCTCGACCCGGACCTCGGCATCGAGTGGCCGGCCGACGCCCCGCAGCTCTCCGCGAAGGACGCCCAGGCGCCTTCGCTGGCCGAGGCCCTGGCCGGCGGCCTGCTGCCGGACTACAAGGCCGTCAAGGAGTTCACCGCGGGCCTGAGCAAGGCCTACCAGGCCTGATCCGGGACTGCCGACAAGGGCCCGGCCGCATCGACTGCGGCCGGGCCCTTGGGCTTGGGGCGTCGGACCGGCGCCGCGGCGGGCTCAGCGGCCGCGGAACACCCAGACCTTCAGCAGCAGGAACCTGGCGACCGTGGCGAGCCCGTTGGCCACCACCAGCCCGGCCACCTCGACCGGCCGGGAGGCGTCCGGTACCAGCGCGTCGAGCAGGGCGAGCGCGCCACTGCTGAGCCCGAGCCCGATCAGGAAGGCCACCGCGCCCTGGAGCTGGTGGCGCAGGGCGCCCTCGTTGCCGGTGATCCCGAAGGTGAAACGGCGGTTGGCGGCGGTGTTGGCGACCGCGCTCACGGCGAGCGCGATCAGGTTGGCCGCCTGCGCGCCGGTGAACCAGCGCGCGGCCACGTAGAGCAGCAGGTAGAAGAGGGTGCTCAGAACGCCGATGACCAGGAAGGACGGCAGCTGGCGCCGGGTGGTCCGGCCCGCCTCGGGCGGCCGGACCGGTTCGCCGGTGAAGGTCATCGGGAGTTTCCGTCCCGTTCTTCCTCGGCCGAGTCGTAGCCGATGAAGTACGCCGGGCGGGCCTGGACGGCCGAGTAGATCCGCCCGACGTACTCGCCGAGCATGCCGACGCAGCTGAGCTGGACGGCGCCGATGAAGAGCATCCCGATGAACAGCGAGGACCAGCCGGGCACCGTGGAGCCGATCGCCCACGCGACGGTCGTGTAGATCGCCAGGCAGATGCAGACCAGGAAGCTCAGCAGCCCGAGCCAGGTGGCCAGCCGCAGCGGGGTGGCCGAGAAGTTGGTGATGCTGTCGAGGGCGAGCCGCACCATCTTGGCCAGCGGGTAGTGGGTGGCGCCGGCGACCCGCTCCTCGCGGACGTAGACCACCTCCCCGCTGGGGAAGCCCAGCCACGGCACCAGCAGCCGGTAGACCGGCTGGTGCTCGGGCAGCGCCTTCAGCGCGTCCACCGCCGCCCGGCTGAGCAGCCGGTAGTCGCCGGCCTGGCTGGGCATCCGCTTGCCGACGAGCTTGCGCATCAGCCAGTAGTAGGCGCCGGCCGTGCGCCGCTTGAAGAAGCTGTCCGTCCCGCGGTCCCCGCGCACCCCGTAGACGATGTCGAGGTTCTCCTCGCGGGCGAGCGCGAGCATCTCCGGGATCTTCTCCGGCGGGTCCTGGAGGTCCGCGTCGATGCTCACCACGTAGTCGCCGAACGCCCGGTGGAGGCCGGCCTTGAGCGCGGCCTGGTGCCCGGAGTTGCGGGAGAACCGGATGATCCGGAACTCGGGCCAGTCCTGCCGGATCTTCTGCATCAGCACCGGGGTGGCGTCGGTGCTGCCGTCGTCGACACCGACCACCTCGTAGTCGACCCCGAGCCCGTCCAGGATGGGACGCAGGCGCGCAACAGTCAGCGGAAGCGCCTCCTGCTCGTTGTAGATCGGCATGACGACCGACAACTGCGGCGCCCTCGACATGAGTTGGTCCCGCTTTCCACTGGTGGGGCTGGATTACGGCCGACAATAGCAGTTGGTCGTGAGCCCCCTATGAGATCGATGAGCAGGGCTTGAGGGCCCTGCGGCCCCCTCGGCGGGGCCCGTCCGCACCGGCCGGGACGACGACGGGGCGCCGCCCGTCGGACGGGCGGCGCCCCGCGCTCGCGGTCATCGGCCCGGCGCTCGCGGGCCGGGCGTCGGGCTCACTGTCAGTCCCCGGGGAAGCTGCGGTTCCACGGGTGGATCCAGTTGTTGCCGGGCTTGACCACCACGGTGATCCGCGGCGCCGAACCGGTGAGGTCCTTGCGCATCCGGTCACCGGTGGCCTGGTCGGCGACCACGACGGTCATCGGCTCGCCCAGCTTCTCGGCGGCCTTCCTCACGTGGACCAGGGCGGCCTGGTACTCCGCCTCCGGACGCTCGGCCGCGCCGATGTTGACCCAGTGGGTCTCGTACAGCGGCAGCATGTCACCGCCGCGGTCCCGCAGCAGCGTGGCGATCCAGGTCGACTTGAGGTTCTTGTAGTCGTCGTTGGAGTACAGGACCATCATCGGCCCGGAGATGCCGTCGAGGTCCTCCATGACGGTGGCACCGTCGCGGGGGCCGATGTCGCTCCAGGCATCTCCCCGGCTCCAGGCCATCAGCGAGTTGTTGTGCCAGGCCGTGGGCGCGGCCTTGAACGACTCCATGCCCCACTGGACCCCGGCGAAGAGGCTGAACGCGGTCGCCACCGAGAGCACCGAGAGGACGGCGTCGCTCGCCCTGCGCCTCGGCACGCTCACCCGGGCCGGCGGCGTGGTCCGCAGCAGCGGGCCGACCGCGCCGAGCGAGACCAGGGCGATCACCACGCCGGTGCCCGCGAGCTTCTCGAAGTAGTACGACACATGGCCGATCGTGTGCATCTGCCACCAGGCGAAGCCGCCGATGACCAGGCCGGAGCCGAGCACCAGCGCCAGGTGCGCCTGGCCGGTCCCGGTCCGCCGGTTGGTCGGCGCGGCCGCGGCCAGCAGCCCCAGCAGGAGGCCTCCGACCAGGATCGTCCGGTCCGCCCCGACGCTCGGGCCGCCCAGGTTGGAGGTGCTGGCCACGTCGAGCTTGGAGAGCACGGAGACCACGCTGGGCAGGCCGGCCAGGCCCAGCGTGACCACGGCGGCCAGGCCGTAGAGCAGCCAGGCCTTGCGGCGGAACCTCCGGCGGTGGGCGACGAGGGCCGCCAGGACGGCGACGCCCGCGACGGCGCCGAAGAGGTTGTAGACGTAGGTGACGGTGATCAGGCCGAGCGCGGCGACCACCACGAACTCGGGCGTCCGCATGGCGGGCCGCACCAGGAAGGCGACGGTCACGGCCACCATCAGCAGGCCGATGATCGTCGAGTCGAAGCCGTGCGTGACGAGGTCGGTGTAGTTGCTCGAGAACACCAGCGCCGCGACCGACCCGCACACCGCCGCGGTGCGCCAGCCGCGCAGTCGCGGTCCGCCGATCCAGCGGGCCGCCCACACCAGGGCCGTGCCCAGCAGGGCGTAGGCGGCCAGGACGTAGAGCAGGTAGCGGTTCATGGTGTCGAGCGTCGACCCGAGGTCCGTGGACGACCGGACCAGTGCGTCGACCCAGGCCAGCAGGAAGTGCGAACCCTGCGGGTACACCGCCTCGGCCGGCGACATCATGTACGCCTTGGCGGCCTCCTGGTGAAGGAAGTTGTAACCGCCGACGTGCTCGATCCCGACGAAGTAGGAGAAGTGGTTCAGCCGGTCCTCGGCCGTGGTCAGGAATTCGAGGCGCCAGCCCGGGCCCTTGCCGACCAGCGGACGGTGCAGGTAGTGCCAGAGCCCGTAGGTGGTGCCGAGTACCAGGAGGTCCGAGGGCCGCACCCGCAGCGACAGCCGCGGCGCCCGGCGGCTCAGCCAGCCGGTCAGCGTCACGGCGGTGAAGAGGACACCCGAGGTGGGGATCGGGGAGAGACCCCACGGCCAGAGCGAGAACAGCAGGCCGGAGACCAGCACCCCGCCGACGACGATCAGGGCCGCCGCCACCAGCCGGTCGAGCAGCACACCGCCCACCCGGATCACGCAGGCGACCGCCACCACCAGCAGCGGCAGCACCAGAATGCCCAGGCCGGTGGCGATCAGCGCGGCCGGAAGGAGCCAGGAGGCCAGCAGGCCGCCGGCCAGAACGGGGAGGCTGCGGGCCGGCTCGGCGGAGGGGTCCACGGGCCCGGACGCGCTGCCCCGTTCAGGTTGCTCGGGCAAGGGAACCGTGGCCGCCATGGTACGGAGTCTTTCCATCGAGACCCTGAGTCCCCATCCCTTTATCGGGCACACGCGGGCGCCCATCTTTACTCCGGCTAATCCAAAAGATCATAGAGCAAGAATTTTTCGCCCAAAGACAGAGGGCTTGGCGGAGATCAAGTGATCTCCGCCAAGCCCTCCTTGACCAGGGGTCAAGTGTCAGATCGTCAATTACTTGAGGATCTTGGTGACCTGGCCGGCGCCGACGGTACGACCACCCTCACGGATGGCGAACTTGAGGCCCTCCTCCATGGCGATCGGCTGGATCAGCACGACCGTCATGGCGGTGTTGTCGCCCGGCATGACCATCTCGGTGCCCTCGGGGAGGGTCACGACGCCGGTCACGTCCGTGGTACGGAAGTAGAACTGCGGGCGGTAGTTGTTGAAGAACGGGGTGTGACGACCACCCTCGTCCTTCGACAGGATGTAGGACTGGGCCTCGAACTCGGTGTGCGGGGTGACCGAACCGGGCTTGATGATGACCTGGCCGCGCTCGACGTCCTCGCGCTTGATGCCACGGAGGAGCAGACCGACGTTCTCACCGGCCTGGCCCTCGTCGAGCAGCTTGCGGAACATCTCGATGCCGGTGACCGTGGTGGTGGTCTTGGTCTCCTTGATGCCGATGATGTCGACAGTCTCGTTGACCTTGAGGATGCCACGCTCGATACGACCGGTGACGACGGTGCCACGACCGGTGATCGTGAAGACGTCCTCGATCGGCATCAGGAACGGCTGGTCCACGGCGCGGGCCGGGGTCGGGATGCTCTCGTCGACCGCGTGCATCAGGCCGAGGAGCTTCTCGCCCCACTCCTTGTCGCCCTCCAGCGCCTTCAGCGCGGAGACGCGGACGACCGGCAGGTCGTCGCCCGGGAACTCGTACTCGGAGAGGAGCTCACGGACCTCGAGCTCGACGAGCTCCAGGATCTCCTCGTCGTCCACCATGTCGGCCTTGTTCAGGGCGACGACGATGTAGGGGACGCCGACCTGGCGGGCCAGGAGGACGTGCTCCTTGGTCTGCGGCATCGGGCCGTCGGTGGCGGCGACGACGAGGATCGCACCGTCCATCTGGGCCGCACCGGTGATCATGTTCTTGATGTAGTCCGCGTGACCCGGGCAGTCAACGTGGGCGTAGTGACGCGCCTCGGTCTGGTACTCGACGTGCGCGATCGAGATGGTGATACCGCGCTGCCGCTCCTCCGGCGCCTTGTCGATCTGGTCGAACGGCGTGAAGGGGTTGATCTCCGGGTACGCGTCGTGCAGCACCTTGGTGATGGCCGCGGTAAGGGTCGTCTTACCGTGGTCAATGTGACCGATGGTGCCGATGTTGACGTGGGGCTTCGTCCGCTCGAACTTCGCCTTCGCCACTGCAGTCCTCCTGAGGACAGTTCTGTACGCCGTGCTGACGTCAGTTGGTCTTTGATCGGGTTTGGGTACGGGGTGCCGCAGCACTCCATGCCGTCCCGCGGGTGGGGGCCGGAGGCACCCGGGAGAATCCGACCGGATTCTCCCGGGTTGCCTCCTAATAGCCTAAGGGTTCGCAATCGTCCCGAATGTCGGGACGTACTGCGGCCTCGGGTAAGGGGCCGGCTGGCGCCGGTCCTTACTCGCCCTTGGCCTTGGCGATGATGTCGTCCGCCACGTTCCGCGGAACCTCGGCGTACGAGTCGAACTGCATCGAGTAGCTCGCGCGACCGGAGGTCTTGCTGCGCAGGTCACCGACGTAGCCGAACATCTCGGAGAGCGGCACCAGCGCCGAAACGACGCGGGCACCGTAACGCTCGTCCATGGACCGGATCTGGCCACGGCGAGAGTTGATGTCGCCGATCACGTCGCCCATGTAGTCCTCGGGCGTGGTGACCTCGACGGCCATCATCGGCTCCAGCAGAGCCGGGGACGCCTTGCGAGCGCCCTCCTTGAAGGCCATCGAACCAGCGATCTTGAACGCGAGCTCGGAGGAGTCGACGTCGTGCGAGGCACCGTCGAGCAGCGTCACGCGGACACCCTGGAGCGGGTAGCCGGCGAGGACACCGAACTCCATGGCCTCCTGGCAACCGGCGTCGACCGAGGGGATGTACTCCTTCGGAACGCGGCCACCGGTGACCTTGTTCACGAACTCGTAGCCCTCGCCGGACTCGATCGGCTCGATCGCGATCTGGATCTTCGCGAACTGGCCGGAGCCACCGGTCTGCTTCTTGTGCGTGAAGTCGATGCGCTCGACGGCCTTGCGGATCGTCTCGCGGTACGCGACCTGCGGCTTGCCGACGTTGGCCTCGACCTTGAACTCACGCTTCATACGGTCGACCAGCACCTCGAGGTGCAGCTCGCCCATACCCGCGATGATGGTCTGGCCGGTCTCCTCGTCGGTGTTGACCTGGAAGGACGGGTCCTCCTCGGCCAGCCGCTGAATCGCGGTGCCCAGACGCTCCTGGTCACCCTTCGACTTCGGCTCGATCGCGACGCGGATGACCGGGGCCGGGAAGTCCATGGACTCCAGGATGACCGGGTGCTTCTCGTCGCTCAGGGTCTCGCCGGTGGTGGTCTGCTTGAGACCCATGACGGCGACGATGTCGCCGGCGCCCACCGACTCGATCTCCTCACGCTTGTTCGCGTGCATGCGGTAGATCTTGCCGATGCGCTCCTTGCGGCCCTTCACCGCGTTGAGGACGGCGGTGCCGGCCTCAAGGCGCCCGGAGTAGATCCGGACGAAGGTGAGCTTGCCGAGGTGCGGGTCGGACATGATCTTGAACGCCAGAGCCGCGAGCGGCTCGTCGTCCGACGCCTTGCGGGAGATCTTGACCGTGTCGTCGCCGGGCTTGGTGCCCTCGATGGACTCGATGTCCAGCGGCGACGGGAGGTAGTTGACGACCGCGTCGAGCAGGGGCTGAACGCCCTTGTTCTTGAAGGCGGTGCCGCAGAAGATCGGCGTGAAGTCCGAGTTCAGCGTGCCCTTGCGGATCGCGGCGATCAGCAGCTCCTGGGGGACGTCCTCGCCCTCCATGGCGAGCTCCATCACCTCGTCGCTGACGTTCGACACGGTGTCCAGCAGCTTCTCGCGGTACTCCGCGGCCTGGTCGGCCAGCTCGGCCGGGATGTCGACGATGTCGTACATCTCGCCCTTGGCGGCCTCGGCCGTCCAGACCAGCGCCTTCATGCGGACCAGGTCGACAACGCCCTGGAAGTCCGACTCGGCACCGATCGGGAGCTGCATCACCAGCGGGGTCGCGCCGAGGCGCTCCACGATGGTGTCGACGCAGAAGAAGAAGTTCGCGCCCGTGCGGTCCAGCTTGTTGATGAAGCAGATGCGCGGGACGCCGTAGCGGTCAGCCTGCCGCCACACGGTCTCGGACTGGGGCTCGACACCGGCGACACCGTCGAACACCGTCACGGCACCGTCGAGGACGCGCAGCGAACGCTCCACCTCGACGGTGAAGTCGACGTGACCCGGGGTGTCGATGATGTTGATCGTGTTGTCAACGCCGTCGAGCGTCCAGTGACAGGTCGTCGCGGCCGACGTGATCGTGATGCCGCGCTCCTGCTCCTGCTCCATCCAGTCCATGGTGGCAGCGCCATCGTGGACCTCACCGATCTTGTACGAGACACCGGTGTAGAACAGGATCCGCTCGGTGGTGGTGGTCTTGCCCGCGTCGATGTGCGCCATGATCCCGATGTTGCGGACCCTGGCGAGGTCAAGGGAGGTTGCAGCCATGGTGGCTCGTTCTCTCTCTGTCTAGTGACGGGGTTGGGACTACCAGCGGTAGTGCGCGAAGGCCTTGTTGGACTCGGCCATCTTGTGGGTGTCCTCGCGACGCTTCACGGAAGCGCCCAGGCCGTTGCTGGCGTCGAGGATCTCGTTCATCAGGCGCTCGGTCATGGTCTTCTCGCGACGGGCGCGGGAGTAACCGACCATCCAGCGCAGCGCCAGGGTGCTGGCGCGGCCCGGACGGACCTCGACCGGAACCTGGTAGGTCGCGCCACCGACACGGCGGGACTTGACCTCGAGGGCCGGCTTGACGTTCTCCAGCGCGCGCTTCAGCGTCACGACGGGGTCGGAGCCGGTCTTCTCACGGACGCCCTCGAGGGCGCCGTAGACGATCCGCTCGGCGGTGGAGCGCTTGCCGTGCAGCAGGATCTTGTTGACCAGCTGGGTGACGACCGGGGAGCCGTAAACCGGGTCGATGATGACCGGGCGCTTCGGGGCGGGGCCCTTACGAGGCATTCTTACTTCTCCTTCTTGGCGCCGTAGCGGCTGCGAGCCTGCTTGCGGTTCTTGACACCCTGGGTGTCAAGCGAACCGCGGATGATCTTGTAGCGGACACCAGGAAGGTCCTTCACACGACCACCGCGCACCAGCACGATGGAGTGCTCCTGCAGGTTGTGGCCCTCGCCCGGAATGTAAGCGGTGACCTCGATCCCGCTGGTGAGGCGCACACGGGCGACCTTGCGAAGCGCCGAGTTCGGCTTCTTCGGGGTGGTCGTGTACACACGCGTGCAGACCCCACGACGCTGCGGGGAACCCTTCAGCGCGGGAGTCTTGTTCTTCTCGACCTTGTCCTGCCGGCCCTTTCGGACCAGCTGCTGGATCGTAGGCACCGTTTCTCCGTTTTCTGTGTGCCAAGGCTTGGTGGAACTAACCTGCGGTGTTCCCGTCGCACACGGCCCCGTGGTCGACCCACGCGGTCGGGTGTGTTGGGCTTATTCCGGTACGGAATCCCATGGGCTGCTGTACAGCGACGGCGCTCACGCGCGGCGCGCCGAAAAGGCGCTCCGGCTTGGCGCGGCGACCGGTGTGCATGCACGCACAAGGACCCGGGGACACCCCAGGCACAAGGTCAGAGCGTACCTAGCGCATCGGGCTCGGTCAAAACAAATGCAACGCCGCAGGTCGCGGCCGTCGGGACGGAGGTGCGGCCAAGGTGCCGGGGGCTCCCGTTCCCTCTACCACACATCCGGGACGTCCGCACTCCCGACCCTACGCGTCCGCCGGTATCGCCGCGAGCGGACGGTGCCGCCCGCGCCCGGCCCGGTCACCGCGCGCGCCCGCCCCCGCCGCGGCCTGCTGCGACGGTTCCTCCCGGTCGGTCACCACCACCAGCAGGGCCAGGACCAGGGCCGCCGCCGTGTAGACGACCACCCAGAGCGGCCAGCCGCCGGGCGGCGCCCACATCGCCGGGTGGAGGAAGAACGATCCGGTGGTGCCGACGGTGTTGCGGCGCAGCGCCCAGACGAAGGCCGCCGCGTTCGCGAGCGCGAGGGCGAAGGAGGAGAGCAGCAGCAGCCGGCGCCACGGCATCCCAGGCCGCCACGACTGCCGGGCCAGGATCACGGTGGCCATGATCGGCAGACCCACCGCGAAGGGCAGCAGGTAGCGGCCCTGCCAGATCAGGCCCAGCGTGCTCGCCTGCATGGCCTGGGCGGCCACCGGGATCACGACGATGCCGGCCAGCCCGCCCACGAGCGCGAGCGCCTCGCGGAAGCGGGCGAAGCAGAGCGCCAGCAGTCCCAGCATCACCACGATCCCGGTCCAGAGCAGCAGCGTCGCGGCCGGCGACGGGGCGTCCAGCCAGCCGAACTGGCCGATCATCTGGTGGACCCAGATGAGGGTGCTGTCGAAGGTCCACCGGGCCGCCTTCAACGCGGTGAGGCTGTCCGGCGTCTCGATGACGGAGCGGTCGGGATGCTGGGAGGACCAGGCCATCGCGCCGACCGTGGCGGCGGCGATGGCAGTGGCCCAGAGCCAGGCCGAGCGGCGGCGCAGCACCTGGCGCAGGGCTCCGCGCTCCTGCAGCAGCAGGGCGAAGAACAGCGCGCCGGCGAACCAGATCAGGCCCAGCGGCCGGATGCTGATCAGCACGATCGCGCCGATGCCCAGCCGGCCCAGCCGGCGGGTCAGCAGGGCCGGGTCCGGCACCATGAGTATCGGCAGTCCGGCGCTCCAGGCCAGGATGCCGGCCGCGATCTCCGGGCCGCTGGGGTTGACCATGCCGGACATGAACAGGGCCATCGGAGTGGCGGACGCCATCACGCCGAGCAGCGGGACGGAGCGGCGGCGCCACTCCGCGGCCGAGACCACCGCGCTGGCCAGCAGCCCGGCGCAGACCAGCGCCGACATCAGCCGCATCAGGTAGATCCCGCCCTCGCCGGACACCAGGAGGCCGGGCCAGCCGACGGCCAGGTAGTAGGCCGGGTTGTAGCGGCCCGCCGCGGTGGTCACCTGCGTCTCGGTCCCCGTGTCCCTCAGCTTCGGGGCGCAGTCGGCCGGGACCTCCGGCTGGAAGACGTAGCAGGCGTTGACGTCCTTGAGGTCCTGGTAGAACTTCGGGAGCATCACCCCGGTCTCGGCGAACTTGCCCTCGATGCCGGCGACCGCGTGCGGGACCATCACCTCGCGGCCCTCGATCTGGCCGCGGGCGACGGCGGCGGCCCTGATGATGTGCGCGTGCTCGTCCGGCGAGGCCCCGATCGGGGTGGACATCGACCAGGACGCGCCGAGCGCGAAGAACAGGGCGAAGGACACGGCCCAGAGCCGTCTCGGCGTCGTGGCGAGCCGGTCGGCAAGCCGCTTCAGGGCGTTCATCATCGGGTGCTGGGTCTCCGGGAGTTCAGGTCGGTCGGGACAAGCCGGGAGCCGGTCACCGGACCATGGTGGACCAAGACTGGTCGCCGTCCTTCGAGCACGTGCCGCCGGGGGCGAACTTCGGGCAGCCGCCGTCCAGCTTCTGCACGGTATGCGACACCCACGGCAGGATGCGGTAGGAGTTCTCCTTGGCCGGCATGTAGCGGTCCGCCATCGACGAAGAGACGGTACCGAACAGGAACAGCAGGGCGAACAGCGCGCCGACCACTGCGGCGCGCGGGTTCGGCAGAGCGTCACCGGAGGCCGGGCCCCCGACGGGCCCCGCGAGCCCGCCGGCCTGCGCGCGGCGCCAGGCCGGCCTCAGGGACACCAGGTGCGCCACCAGGGCACAGATGACCAGACCGCAGTAAAGCAGCTGGTTGTCGGTGCGGGTGTAGAGCTGGACGGTGTGTGTCTCGTACGTGCGCGAGGCGATGTACATCCGCGTCAGCCAGGCGCTGGCGAACATGCAGCAGACGGTGACCACCAGCGGCCTGCCCAGGCCGAGCCAGAGCGCGGCACCCAGGCAGAGGAACATCACCACGGCGAACAGTCCCAGGCCGCCGAACTCGCCCGGCGGCGGCCATTCGCCCACCGTGCCCGGCATGTCGGTACGCCACATCAGGAAGTACGCCGGGTCGGTGAAGTTGTCGAAGCGGAAGCTGGAGTCCCTGGCGTCCTGCCCCTCCGTCAGCAGGGTGAACAGGTAGCGGCCCGCGACGGCCAGGAAGGCCGCGGCGGTGACACCGACGAAGGCCAGGCCCCTGGCCCGGCCGCTCCGCCACGGGAAGTGGACCAGCGCCGCGACCGCCACGCCCGCCGCGCTCCACAGGAACCAGCCCGAGTAGGTGAGGAACAACACGCCCAGGGCCGCACCGAAGCCGGCCGCCTTGAGCAGTACCGGCCGCCGGGCCGCCGTCCCGCTGCGGTGCAGCTCGACCACCACCGCGACCAGCACCGGGACCAGCAGGACCAGCACGGTCGGGCTGTACGGCTTGTAGGCGTCGATCAGCGCGAAGGCCGGCAGCACGCCGAAGGCCAGCGCGCGCACCGGGCTGAGCAGCATCCGCCAGGCCAGGTACACCAGCGGGCCGAACGCGGCCGTGCCCAGGATCTGCAGGTCCTTGAAGGCGTACGCGGTGTTGCCGCCGTGGAACCACTCGGCGTAGTAGCCCAGGGTGTAGAGCGGCAGCGGCGGATACACCGGCGAGCCGGAGGGCTGCCCGTTCGCGACCGCGTGGGCCCACTCGACGATCCGTCCGCTGTCGCCGTTGAGGCCGAACATCGGCCACGGGGTGCCGAGCAGGGCGACGACGGCGCCCGCCGCGACGAAGCCGCTCGCGAGGCCGGCCACCGCGGCGGCGGTGAAGCGGGTGACCAGGTCGAAGTGGCGGCCGGCCCGCAGTCGCAGCGCGAGGACGGTCAGCGCGAGCAGGGCCAGGCCGATCAGGGCGAACCGGAACTGGAGCGCCGCGAGGCCGCTCACCTGGGCGATCCGGTCGAGCGGGTCGAGGTCGAAGCCGCCCGCCATCAGCGGCAGCACCAGCGCCGCCAGGAAGGCGACGGCCGCCTCTGCGGCCGGCAGGAACGGTGACGCGGCCGGCGGTAAGCCGTCCGTCCGGTGCCGCCGGGCCGGCACCGCCGTCCGGGCACGCGCAGCGGTCAGGGAGAGCCCGCTGGCGCCCTCGTCACTGACTGTCACTGGACTGGTCCCTCGGCTGGTCGATACCCCGGCCGGCTCTCCCGGCCACCACCTCTCCGGCCGACCGCGGAAGGCGGGGGTCCCGGTGCGGGCTCCGGGGCAGTTGCTCCGGGAATCCTATGGCCCGACTGCCCAGGGGTTCACGTGTGGCTCGTCCATTCGGCCGGTCGCTCCCCCGCCTGCCGGGGGGCGATCCGGCCGTCGGCACGGCGGCGGGGAAGGGACCCGCTGCCGGGAGCGGCCCGGGATCGTGCACTCCCGGTAGCCGGTCCCGGGTCACCCCGCGGCGAGCACGACCAGCATCAGCAGGGTCCAGGCCAGCGATCCGAGATAGCCGAAGATCAGGCCGACCGTGGCCATCCCGTCGCCGTCCTCGTTGCGCTCGCGGATCTGGCTCTTGGCGATGTGGCCGGTGATCACGGCGGGCAGCCCCAGCCCGAGCACGCCGAGCACCAGGGACGTCACGGCCATGCTGTTGGTCGGCCGCGCCGGGGGCAGGACGGGCGGCGGCAGGAAGGTGGGCGGCACCTGGCCGGTCAGCGACATCGGCGTCACCATCGGGCCGGACGGCAGGTCGGCCACCAGCCGGGTGAGCTCGCCGTACGTCTGTGCGGCGCTCGCCGCCTCGAAGCGCTGGCCGTACTCGTCGGCCGTGAGGCGGCCCTCGGCGTACGCGGCCTTCAGCACGTCGACCGTGCGGTCCCGGTCGGTGTGCGCCGCCCGCATCTGGGACTGGTGCATCTGCGGCTGCTGCACCTGAGCGGGCGGCCACGACCTGGCGTACGGGCCGGACGGCGCCTGCGGCGGCGGGCCCCCGTACCCGGGGGTCTTCTCGCCCCACGGCTGAACCGCCATCCGCCACCTCCGACACCCGGCGCACGCTGCGCTCACTGTCTCTCATACTGCAGGACGAACCGGGGCGCTGAGTAGTTGCCGGTTTCTTCGTTGCCATTTTTCGCGACGGGCTCCGGCCCGCCTCCGTGTTCTCGCGACGGGCTCCGGCCGCCTCCGCGGACTCACCCGTCCGGCCTAGACACGCCGAAGATCACCCGCGGCGCGACAGCCCCGTCCGGGCAGTGGCAGGCTGTCGCCCGGACCACCCCTACCACCGCAGAGAAGGCCATCATGCAGGCGTCAGCGCCGCCACCGTCCCCCGCCCCCGCGTCCGGCGCCCCCGCGGCGGTGAGCATCCAGGGGCTGTGGAAGCGCTTCGGTGACCAGGCCGCGGTGGCCGGGCTGAGCCTGGAGCTGCCGGCCGGCGCGTTCATCGGGCTGGTCGGCCCGAACGGTGCCGGCAAGACCACCACCCTGTCGATGGTCACCGGGCTGCTCCGGCCCGACCAGGGCACCGTGCTGATCCACGGCGCCGACGTCTGGGGCGACCCGGTCGCGGTCAAGGCCCGGATCGGCATCCTGCCCGAGGGCCTGCGGATGTTCGAGCGGCTGAGCGGCCGCGAGCTGCTGCAGTACAACGGACGGCTGCGCGGCCTGCCCGGCGCCGAGGTGGACCGCCGGGCCGAGGAGCTGCTGGCCGTCCTCGACCTGGCCGGCGACGCCGACAAGCTGGTCGCCGACTACTCCACCGGCATGCGCAAGAAGATCGGCCTGGCCGCCGCGCTGCTGCACAACCCGGACGTGCTCTTCCTCGACGAGCCCTTCGAGGGCGTCGACCCGGTGTCCGCCCAGACCATCCGCGGGGTGCTCAAGCGGTACGCCGCGGCCGGCTCCACCGTCGTGTTCTCCAGCCACGTCATGGAGCTGGTCGAGCAGCTCTGCGACTGGGTCGCCGTGGTCAACGCCGGCCGGGTGATCGCCCAGGGTCCGCTGGACGCCGTCCGCGGCGAGCACAGCCTGCACGAGGCGTTCCTCGCGCTGATCGGCGTCCGCGAGGACGACGGCCAGGCGCTCGGCTGGCTCGGGGGCGGGCAGTGACCTCCCAGGCCACCGGCCTCCGCGCGGCCCGCACCGCGGTGCCCGACGGGCGGACGGTCGTCCGCGCGCTCGTCGCGCTCAAGCTCCGGCTGCTCCGCAACGGGCTGCGGCGCAGCCGCGGCCGGGCCGCCCTCTACGTCATCGGCACGGTGGTCGGCCTGCTGTTCGCCACCGGGCTGGCGGTGGCCCTCGCCTTCCTGGGCCGCTTCGACGGCGCCGGTGACGCGGCGGTGATGCTCGCCGGCGTGCTCACCCTCAGCTGGGCCGCACTGCCGCTCTTCCTGTTCTCCAGCGACGAGAGCTCCGACCCCACCCGGCTCACCATGCTGCCGCTGCGCCCCGGGCCGCTGCTGCGCGGCTCGGTGCTGGCCGCGCTGATCGGGCCCGGGCCGCTGATCGCGCTGGTGCTGCTCACCGGCGCGGCGATCGCCGGCGCCGACGGGCCCGCCTCGGCCGTGGTCGCCGTGGTCGGGGTCCCGCTGACCGTGCTCAGCCTGGTGACGCTCTCCCGCTCGGTCGCGGCGGGCAACGCCCGGCTGCTCTCCAGCCGGCGCGGCAAGGACTTCGCGATCTTCGGCGGTCTGCTCTTCGCACTGCTGGGCCAGGCCGCCAACGTCGGCTTTCAGAGCGTCTTCGGCCGGCCCGGCGACCGACTCGACCTCAGCCCGCTGAAGCCGATCGCCTCGGTACTGCGCTGGGTGCCGCCGGTCAGCGCACTGGACGCCTCCCGCACCGCCGGCGAGGGCCGCTACGGCCTCGCGGTGCTCCAGCTGGCGGCGGCGGCCGCGCTGCTGGCGCTGCTGCTGCGCTGGTGGCGTGGCAGCCTCCAGCAGCTGATGGTCACCGCGGACGCCTCCACCCTGGAGGTGGCGCGCGGCGTGCAGTCCTCGCGCGGCTGGGGCTTCCTGCCCGGGGGCCGGACCGGCGCGGTGATGCAGCGCCACCTCCGGTACGCCTGGCGGGAGCCGCGGGCCAAGGCCGCCGTCTTCACCAGCATCGGGATGACCCTGGTGATCTGCGTGCTGTCGGTGGTCCAGGGCTGGGCGAGCGTCTACCTGGTGTCGGCCACCGGGATGTTCCTCGGCCTGCAGATGCTCAACCTGTTCGGCATGGACGGCTCGGCGTTCTGGATGGTCGCCGCCACCCTGCTCACCCCCGCCGACGCCCGGGAGGAGCTCCGCGGGCGGGCGTTCGCGGTGCTCGCGTACGCGGTGCCGGTCACCCTCGTGCTGGGGCTGGTGCTGGCCGTCGTCACCGGCGACTGGGCCGGCCTGCCGGCGGCGCTCGGCCTGGCCTTCGGCCTGCTCGGCAGCGGCATCGCGATCGGCGCGGTGCTCAGCGTGCTGGCGCCGTACACCATGCCGGCCGACAACAACCCGATGCGCAACGCGGCCCCCGGCCAGGGTGGCCTGGTGCTGCTGAACAGCTTCGGCTCGATGTTCGGCGCCGTGCTGGTCAGCGCCCCGGTCGCCGGCTACCTCGGCTGGGCCCTGGCCACCGACGGCCCGGCCTGGCCGGTCGTCCTGCTCGGTCCGCTCTACGGCGCGCTGGTCGCCTTCCTCGGTGTCCGCCTCGCCGCCGGCCGCCTGCTGGAGCGCATCCCGGAGATCCTCGCCAAGACGGTCGAACGCTGACGGCAGCCCGCGCGGGCTGCCACGGAGCGCCCGGTCCCCGTCGTGGGGCCGGGCGCTCCGGCATCATGGGCGGGAGGCTGTCCTGACCGCAGGGCGGGTACGAGGAGAGCGGGCTACACCGTGGGCAAGGGCAGGCAGCAGGGGCAGGCCGGGGCGGACGGGGGCGCCGGACCGCTGCTGGCGCAGGCGGTGGCCGCGGTGCTGACGGCGCCGCAGGAGCGGCTGGACCTGGCGCTGGACACCGGGGCCTCGCTGCTGGCCGCCTCGCCGGGCCAGTGGCCGGCGGTGAGCCGGGCGCTGCTGGGGTACGCGGACACCGCGGTCGGACGGTGCTGGTCGGCGGGGTGGCGGCCGGCCGACCTGGCCCGGGTGGTGCGGCGGGAGCTGAAGCCGGTGCACCTGGCGCTCGCGCTCGACCTGATCGCCGCCGAGGGGCGGCGCCACCCGGCGGCCGCGCCGGACCGGCGCTGGCAGGAGCAGCTGCGCGAGCTGGAGGCCCAGGTCTGGTGGCAGGGCGACGAGGCCTACCTCGCCGCCTTCGCGCACCGGCACCGGCTGGACCGCTTCGCGCTGGCCACGGCGGTGCTGGAGCTGCTGCGGTCCTGGGGCCGGCTGCCCCCGATCGCGCCGGTCGGCCCGGCGCCCGGCCAGGGGGTGCCTCCCGGCCGGGCCGGGGGCGGGCCCGGGACGCACCGGTCGTCGTCCGGCCCGGTGCCGGGTGAACCGCGGATGCTCTCCCGGATCCGGGCGCTGCTGGCGAAGGCCGAGTCCACCGAGTACCCGGAGGAGGCCGAGGCACTGACCGCCAAGGCCCAGCAGCTGATGGCGCAGCACAGCATCGACGATGCCCTGCTCGCCGTCGCGGCCGCCGACCGCAACGCCCCGGCGTCGCTGCGGATCGGTGTGGACAACCCGTACGAGGGCCCGAAGACGATGCTGCTGGACGCGGTGGCGGCGGCCAACCGGTGCCGGGTGGTCTGGGCGAAGGAGTTCGGCTTCTGCACCATCATCGGCTTCGACGGGGACCTCGACGGCGTCGAGCTGCTCTACACCTCGCTGCTGGTGCAGGCGACGCACGCGATGAACAAGGCCGGCTCGCGCCAGCACCTGGACGGTGCCTCGCGCACCAAGGCGTTCCGGCACTCCTTCCTGGTGGCGTACGCGGCCCGGATCCGCGAGCGGCTGATCGCCGCCACCGAGCAGGCGACCAGCGACGCGGCGGCCGGCCGGCACCTGCGCGAGGACGGCACCGCGGAGCAGCTGGTACCGGACGAGCGGCTGCTGCCGGCGCTCGCGGCCCGGACCGAGGCGGTGGACCAGCAGGGCGGGCGGATGTTCCCGAAGCTGGTCTCGCAGCGGGTCCGGGTGAGCGACGGAGAGGGCTGGGCGGCGGGCCGCGCGGCCGCCGACCGGGCCGCCCTGCACGGCCGGGCCGGCGAGATCCGGTCGTAGGGCGTCCCGCCACTGGCGGGGACGGGCGGGGCGGGAGCGGCCGGGCCTGATAGAACGGACTCCGGTAGACGCGAGGGGGAACGGTGGCGGTGACGGAGTCGGGGTACCCGGACCGGGTGCGCGGGGCGCTGCTCGGCGGAGCGGTCGGGGACGCCCTGGGCTGGCCGGTGGAGTTCCAGCAGCTGTACCAGATCCGTGAGCAGCACGGCCCGGCCGGCGTGACCGGACTGCCGTCCGGCGGCCGGATCGCCGAGGTCACCGACGACACCCAGATGACGCTGTTCACCGCCGAGGGCCTGATCCGCGGCTTCGTCCGGGGCTGGTCGGGCGGCGGCGGCTCCGTCCCGGAGGCCGTCCACGGCGCCTACCGGCGCTGGCTGCTCACCCAGAGCCAGGGCGCGCCGGACCAGCATCCGCTCCCCCGCCCGTACGACGGCTGGCTGCTGCGCCAGCCGTTCCTGTACGCACGGCGGGCGCCGGGCAACGCCTGCCTGAGCGGGATGTCGTACCACCCGGAGTTCCAGGCGCCGGCACCGTTCGGGCAGCCGGGGCCGATCAACGCGCACTCCAAGGGCTGCGGCACGGTGATGCGTTCGGCGCCGTTCGGGCTGGCCCGGCTGGGCGCCGAGCAGTCCTTCGGGCTGGCCGCGCAGTGCGCGCAGCTCACCCACGGGCACCCGACCGGCTACCTGGCGGCGGGCGCGTTCGCGGCGCTGGTGGAGCGGCTGGCGGACGGGGTGGAGCCGTGGGCGGCGGTCGGGCAGACCGTCGACCAGACCCGGGAGTGGCCGGCGTCCAAGGAGACCGTCCAGGCGCTGGCCCGGGCGGTCCGGGTGGCCGAGGAGTCCGAGCCGTCGGCGGAGGCGGTGGAGCGGGTCGGGCTCGGCTGGATCGCCGAGGAGTGCCTGGCCATCGCGGTGTACTGCCTGCTGGCCGCCGGCTCCGAGCCCGACCCGGCCCGGACGGCGCTGCTGCTCTCGGTGAACCACTCCGGGGACAGCGACTCCACGGGCGCGGTCTGCGGCAACCTGGTCGGCGCGGCCTACGGCGCCGCCGCCCTGCCGGCCGCCTGGACCGAGGCGGTGGAGGGCAACGAGACGCTGCTGCGGGTGGCGGACGACCTGCTGGTGCTGTTCGGCAGCCGGGAGCCGGCCCACCCGGCGCTCGGCGGCCGCTACCCGGCCTGGTGACCGGGTAGCGCTCAGCGCGCCTGCGGGTCGGTGACCTGGCCGAGGAAGAGCGGCCGGCCGGTCGCGGTGTCCCGGATCAGGAACAGGAACGGCCGGTCGATGTGCAGCTCGACGGGGCGCTTCGGGGCCGCCGCGCCCGCCGCCTCCATCCCGACGCCGCTGCCGGCGGCGGCCACCGTGCCCTCCTCGTCCACCTCGATGGTGGCCTTCTGGACGACCGTGCCGATCTTCAGCCGCTCCTGCGCGCCGGCCCCGGGGATGCCGCCGAAGTCCGCGGCGTCGAAGGCGGCGTTGACGCCGAGCGCGCGCAGCGTCGGGGTCAGCTCGTTGGCCGTGTCGAAGTGGAAGCGCGGCAGTGTCAGGTCGACGGACTGGTCGGCGAGTTCGCCCAGGATCCGGTCCAGTTGGGCCTGGTCCAGGCCCTTGGTGAAGGCCGCGAAGCCGCCCTGCGCGGGCACCAGCAGGTCCATGGCCAGCCCGCCGTCCGCGTACGGGAGTTCGACGGCCTGCCAGGGCTCGCCGAGGATCCCGCCGGAGCCCTCGGCGTAGCGGAAGGTGCCGGTCCGGCCCATGGTGCTGACCGCGGGGGCCGAGCCGTCCAGGCGGTGGAACGGTTTGTCGGCGGTGTCCGCGGGCTTGAACGGGGTGGCCCACTTCGCCTTGAGGTAGAGCGCGTCGGTGAGTGCCAGCCGGGTGTCCTTGTTGATCGCCTTCTCGCCGAAGAGGTCCTTGATCCGGCCTTCGGTGGCCTTCTCCACGGCCGCGTTGACGCTCTTGCGGGCGCCCTCCGGGTCCTTCGTGAAGTCGGCGGTGTGCACGCCGGTGTCGAAGGCGGCGGCGAGGGTGGCCAGGTAGTCCTGGTTCAGCGGGAAGCCCTGCTGGGCCCAGAGGTCGTCGGACTGGCGAAGGGTCAGTCCGTCGGTGGGCGGGAGGCGGCGGGCGAGGGCGCCGGTGGCGAGGGCGTACTGCTGCGGGGTGAGCTCGGTGTGCAGGGCCTTGGCGAGCTCGTCGGCGGTGGCGCCGCGGGCGCCGGGCAGCACCATGGCGAGCGCGGTGGCCAGGCCGGACGGCGAGAGCACCATGTTGCGGCCGGCCTGGTCGGGCGCGGCGGTGAGGGTGTGCAGGAGGTCCAGGCCGAAGGCGTTGGTGGCGGCCGCGGTCGCGGCGACCTGGGCCGGGTCGGCGGGCGGCGACGAGGCGGGCGTGGAGGCGCGGACGACGAGGGGCTCGGCGGCGCCGGTGGAGCCGCAGCCGGTGAGGAGCAGCGGGGCGGCGAGTGCGGCGGTGACGGTCGCGGTGAGGAGCAGGACGGCCGGGCGGCGGCCGGTCCGGCGGGTTCGACTGGTCATGGCGGTTCGACGCGGCCCCCGCCCGGACGGTTCCGCCCGGCAGGCTCGTGCCGGGCGGAACCGTCCGGCACGAGGGTGCGCGGCCGGCCGCCGCCAGGGGCTGCCGCTCGCGGCACCGCGCCGGCGCGTCAGTCCCAGAGCGCGCCGAGCGCGAGCAGCTCGTCCCGGTGCTCGATCCGCTCCACCCAGTCCGCCGGCCAGGCCGACGCGCCGTGGTGGGCACCGGCGAAGGCGCCGGTCAGACAGGCGATCGAGTCGGAGTCACCGGAGGAGTACGCGGCCCGGCGGACGGCGGCCACCGGGTCGTCCGGCAGCAGGAGGAAGCAGAGCAGGCCGGTGGCGAGCGCCTCCTCGGCGATCCAGCCCTCGCCGGTGGCCAGGCACGGGTCCGCCTCGACATCGGGCCGGGCCAGCGCCGCGTCCAGCCGGTCGAGGACGCCGAGGCACTCTCCCCAGCCGCGGGCGATGAAGTGCTCCGGCGACGGGTCCTGGGCGTGCGCCGCGAGGTCGCCGAGCCAGAACTCGTCGTACCGGGTGCGGTTGGCCAGCGCGTACGCCCGCAGCACGGCGGTCAGGCCGGACGGCGGCAGGCCCTCGGCGAGCTTGCGGACGGCGTACGCGGTGAGGTCACTGGCGGCGAGCGCGGTGGGGTGGCCGTGGGTGAGCGCGGACTGCAGCTGGGCGGCCCCGGCGAGCTGGCGTGTCGTCAGATCCTTGGCCAGCCCGATCGGGGCGACCCGCATGTTGGCGCCGCAGCCCTTGGAGCCGAGGTCGCTCGCCTCCTGCCAGCGGCGGCCGTTGGAGAGCCGCTGGCAGGAGCGCATGCAGGTCATTCCGGGCGCCCTGTTGTTCTCCGGCGAGCGCCACCAGTCGACGAACTCCTCGCGCAGCGGCCGCTCCAGCCGCAGCGGGCCCAGCGGACCGTGCTCCAGGGCGGTGCGCAGGGCGCGGGCGAGGGCGAGCGCCATCTGGGTGTCGTCGGTGACCAACGCCTTGCCAGGAAGCGGCAGTTGCCGCCAGTCGGGGTCGTACGCGGCGATCATCTCGACCGTGCGGAACTCGGTCGGCCGACCCAGCGCGTCCCCGATCGCCAGCCCCAGCAGTGCACCCGTCGCCTTGCCCACGACCCCTCCTATGCCTCGACCAGCAACTCCTTCAGCCCCCGGATCACGTAGCCCGGGCGCCACTCGGGCTCGCGGACCAGCCGCAGGCCCGGCGCCCGGCGCAGCAGCGCGCCGTACGACTCGGTGAGCTCCAGTCTGGCAAGGGGGGCACCGAGGCAGAAGTGAATTCCGGCGCCGAAGGTGATGTGCGGATTGTCGGTGCGGCCGAGGTCGAGCCGGTCCGGCTCGGCGAAGCGGTCCGGGTCGCGGTTGGCGGAGCCGAAGAGCAGCGCGATCTCGGAGCCGCGCGGGACGGTGACGCCGCGCACCTCGACGTCCTCCAGCACCCACCGCTCGAACATCTGCAGCGGGGTGTCCCAGCGCATCAGCTCCTCGACGGCGGTGGGCAGCAGTTCGTCCACCGAGCCGCGCAGCCGGGCCAGTTCGTCCGGGTTGCGGAACAGCGCCCACCAGCCGTTGCCGGTGGTGTTGACCGTCGCCTCGTGGCCGGCGTTGAGCAGCAGCACGCAGGTGGAGACCATCTCCTGCTCGCTGAGCGCGTCCGAGCCCTCCTGGGCCTGGATCAGGGCGCTGATCAGGTCGCCGGCCGGGTCGGCCCGGCGCTCGCGGATGAGCGCGCGCAGGTAGTCGGAGAACTCGGTGCTCGCGGTGACGGCCCGGCGGGCGGCCTCCTCGGTCGGGTTGAGCTCGAACATGCCGGTGATGTCGGCGGACCACGGCCGCAGCAGGTGCCGGTCCGGCTCGGGGACGCCGAGCATCTCGGCGATCACGGCGACCGGCAGCGGTTCGGCGACGGCGGCGATCAGGTCGCCGCCGCCGGCCGCGAGCAGCCCGTCGACCAGCTCGCCGGCGAGCCGCTGCACGGTCGGCCGCAGCCCCTCGACCATGCGCGGGGTGAACGCCTTGGAGACCAGCCGCCGGATCCGGGTGTGGTCCGGCGCCTCCAGGTCGAGCAGCCCGTTGTCGTTGAGCGTGTGGAACGGCTCGTGCGCCGGGTCGGGCGCGGGCCGCCCGAACTCCTCGTGGGTGAACCGGTGGGTGTACGTCCGCCCGAGCCGCCGGTCCCGCAGCAGCGCGCTGACGTCCTCGTACCGCGAGACCAGCCACTGGCCGGTCGGCTCGTGGTACGTCACCGGCGCGTGCTCGCGCAGCTCGGCGTACGCGTCGTACGGGTGGGCCACGAACGCCGCCGACCAGGGGTCGAACTTCGCCGTCGTCGTCATCGATCACTCCAGGCCGTGAGGGGGTAGCCGGGGTGATCATCGTATGCACGCGGCCTCGCAGGATTAAGGGTGTCCGGCCACCAGCTTCGCCACCAGCGCCGGGAGCGCGGTGGAGATCGGCTCGCGGATCACCTCGTCGGCGACCTCGTCGAACGGCGTGGGCTCGCCGTTCATGACGACCAGCCGGGCCCCGGACTCCCGGGCGATCTGCGGGAGCGCCGCCACCGGGTAGACCTGGAGGCTGGTGCCGACGGCGACGAAGAGGTCGCAGGCCTTGGCGATGGCGTCGGCCTGCTGGAGCACCACCGGGTCGAGACTCTCGCCGAACATCACCGTGCGCGGCTTGAGCACGCCGCCGCACTCCCGGCAGGGCGGGTCCGGCTCGCCGGCCGCCACCCTCTCCAGGACCTCCTCCATCGGGCCGGCCGCCCGGCAGTCCACGCACTGCACCTCCCGGGCGGTGCCGTGCAGTTCGAGCACCTTGCGGGCGGGCAGGCCGGCCCGCTGGTGCAGGCCGTCGACGTTCTGGGTGAGCACCCGCACCGGCAGGCCGCTGCGCTCCAGCCCGACCAGCGCCCGGTGGCCGGCGTTGGGCTCGGCGGCGAGCGCGCCCGCGTCCCGGCGCATCAGCCAGGCCCGGCGGCGGACCTCCGGATCGGCCAGGTACGGGCCGATGGTGACCAGCTCCTGGGCCTTCGGGTCACGCTGCCAGAGGCCGTTCGGGCCCCGGTAGTCGGGGATGCCCGAGTCGGTGGAGATACCGGCACCGGTCAGCACGGCGATCAGAGGGCGCTTGGCGTTCATGCCCCGGACGGTACGGGCCGGCGCTCCCCGGCCGCCACCGAAAATCCGGTGCGCCGCGTCGACCCCCGCCGTGCACCGAGACTCCCGCCGTACCCGCCCCGGTCACCGCGACCGGACACCGAGGGCGCCCGGGGCAGGGCCCCGTCGGCGCCGGGCCCGCGCGGCCCCCGGCCCCGGCGACGGCGACGGCCGGACCTCCGGCTGCGCCGACACGCCCAAGGCGGCCGCCCCACCCCCGTGGGAGCGGCTGCCCCGGCCGGTCAGGCGAGGGCCGGCTGCCGCGCCCCGCCGACGCCGGCCAGCGGGGCCAGCGCCGCCAGGTAGAGCGCGGCGGCCACCGGGATCATCGCCAGGTCGGCCGCCGTCATCGCGGTACCGACCAGCATCAGCACCGGGCTCCACCAGCGCAGCGTGCGCGCCCGGCCCACCGAGGCGGCGACCAGCAGCGCCAGCAGGCCGACGTAGAACAGCAGCGGGCCCACCGAGTAGAAGGCCGGCAGCACCCCGGGCCGGCTCTGGATGCTGTCGAACAGCCGGTGCTGGTCCGCCTTGTCGACGGCCACCGCCCCGACGTACAGGTCGATGGCGATCTGCACCACCGAGGCCGCCAGGCCCGTGAAGGCCGCCCCCGTGGCTGCGCCGGCGGCGAGCCGGCCCGCCGTGGTGCGCGGTGCGAGCAGCCGCTGCAGGGCGGCGAGCACCGGGCCGAACAGCAGCAGCCCCACCAGCATCAGGCTGTGGCCGACCAGCCAGCCGGGGCCCGGATCCCGGGAGCCGTCCAGCAGCCGGATGCCGCCGTAGAGCGCCATCAGGGCGGGCCCGCCGACGACGGCGTACGGGGTGAGGCGGTCGGGCTTGGTGGTGGTCATGGGGGCTCCCCGGTCTGCGAGTTCGTTTCCGACATCCCAGATGCTGTCCGCCGGACCGCTCGTCGCGGATCGCCCGCACCGGCGAACCCGCCGCCTCCCCCGCGCGGGGGAGTCCCGACAGGAGTCCCCCGCCGAAGGCCCCGGACGGCCCCTGGAGAGCCCGGGCGGGCCCCGCAGGAGCCCCGGGGGCCCGGGGTGTCAGCCCTCCCCCGCGACGACCGCCCCCGCCTCGTACGCGAACACCACCGCGTGCACCCGGTCCCGCAGCCCCAGCTTGCTCAGCACATTGCTGACGTGGGTCTTCACGGTGTGCTCGCTCACCACCAGCTCGGCCGCGATCTCCGCGTTGGAGAGCCCGCGCGCCAGCAGCCGCAACGTCTCCTGCTCGCGCACGGTCAGCTGCTCCAGCAGCCGGGACGGCGCCCGCACGCCCTGCGCGGACTGCGTCGCCCCGCCCGGCCGGCGGGCGGCGAACTCCCCGATCAGCCGCTTCGTCACCGACGGCGCCAGCAGCGCCTCGCCGGAGGCCACCATCCGCACCCCGTGCGCCAGGTCGTCCCGCCGGACGTCCTTCAGCAGGAACCCGCTGGCCCCCGCGTACAGCGCGTCGAAGACGTAGTCGTCGATGTCGAAGGTGGTCAGCATGATCACCTTGGTGGCCGGGTACTCCGCGCAGACCCGGCGGGCCGCCTCCAGGCCGTCCATCACCGGCATCCGGACGTCCAGCAGCAGCACGTCCGGGCCGTGCTCGCGCACCGCCGCGATCGCCTCCACGCCGTCGCAGGCCTCCGCGACCACCTCAATGTCCGGCTGCGCGTCCAGGATCATCCCGAACCCGGCCCGCACCAGCTCCTGGTCGTCCGCGACGACCACCCGTATCGGCGTCATCCGCCCACCCTCTCCGCCAGGCCCGCTGCACCCAACGGCAGCCGTGCGCTCACCAGGAAACCCCTGCCCTCCGGTCCGGGCCCGGCCTCGGCACGCCCGCCGCAGGCCGCCGCCCGCTCCCGGATGCCGACCAGCCCCCGTCCGCCGGACCAGTCGCTCACCGTACGGTCGGCGCGCGGCCGCACCCCGTGCCCGTCGTCGGACACCACGACCTCCAGCTCCTCCCCCGCCCGGACCACCCGGACCGAGGCCGCGGCGGCACCGGAGTGCTTCACCGTGTTGGTCAGCGCCTCCTGGACGATCCGGTAGGCGGCCGCCTCCACGTCGGCCGGCAGCGGCCGGTCGGACGCGCCCAGCTCAAGCTCCACCCGCAGGCCGGCCCCGCGCACCCGCTCGGCCAGCGCGGCCAGCTCGGCCAGGCGCGGCTGCGGCGCCAGCTCCGGCGCCGCGCCCTCCTCCTTCAGCACGCCGAGCACCCGCCGCAGCTGCACCATCGCGTCACGTCCCGAGTCGGCGATGGTGTCGAACGCCTTGATCGCCCGCTCCGGACTGCTGTGCACCACCAGCGGCCCCGCCTCCGCCTGGATCACCATCAGCGAGACGGCGTGCGCCAGGATGTCGTGCATCTCCCGGGCTATCCGGGCCCGCTCCTCCGCCACCGCCCGCGCCGCGTCACTGGCCGCCCGCTGCCCGGCCTCCCGGGCCCGCTCCGCCTCCACCAGCGCGAGCCGGCGCAGCTCGCGCACCAGCGAGCCGAGGACGAAGGTGCCGACGGTCAGCAGCAGGCTGAAGAACGCCCCGTTCACCGAGTGGGTGCCCAGGATGTTGGAGACGACCAGGACCACCAGCAGCAGCCCGCGCTGCCAGTCCCGGGCCCGGTCCGCCACCGTGTAGATGGTGAGCACCGCGTACACCGGGATCTGCGGCATCACCGAATGGGCGACCACCGACACCGGGACGGACGCCAGCCCGCTGAGTGCGGCCACCAGCAGCGGCGCCCGCCGGCGCCACGGCAGCGGCAGGGCCGTGCCGAGCGTCATCAGGTAGATCCACCAGGGCCAGGCGACGTCGTCGTTGTAGACCGACCAGACCGACACCCCGAGGGAGAGCAGTGCCAGCGGCACGTCCAGCACGTACGGGTTCACCCCGGCCATCCGGCTCCGCCAGCGCGCGATCAGCCCCATCACCGCTCCTCCCCCGGGTGCGGGGAGGCCGCCCCCGCGGAGACGATCATGCCCCACCGGGAGGACCACCGGCACGCGGCGCTCAGCCATGGGCGACCGTCACGCCCCCGGTCTCCGTCCGCGCCAGGATGCTGTGCTGCGCCCCCGGCTGCCGGGGCACCTCCACGTCGACCCCGCCGGTGCCCGCGCTCGCGTCCACCGCGTAGGCCTCTCCGGCCGGCACCTTCACGCGCACCCCGCCGGTCCCCGCCCGCGCCTCCACCTTGGCCGGCGCCCCGGCGAAGGACGCCTCGATGCCGCCCGTCCCGGTCCGCAGCAGCGCCGTCGGCGAGGTCAGCCCGCTCGCCTCCACCCCGCCGGTGTCGACCGCGGCCTCCACCTCGCCCGCCAGCCCGGCCAGCTTCACCCCACCGGTCTCGGCGGTCACCCGCACCTTGGTCCCGGCCGGAACGTCCACCTCGTAGCCGATCCCGCACTCCTCGCAGTCGTACGTCAGCGTCAGCGTGCCGTCCTTCAGCTCGTGACTGCTCCGCGGAGCCTCGCCGTGGTAGCTCTGGTGCTCGGACACCTTCACCGCGTCCCCGCCGCCGCGCACGGTGACCCCGCCGGTGTGCCCGGCGATCACCAGCTCCCGCACCGGCCCGGACACCCCGTAGGCGACGTCCCGGTGCTGCTCGTCGTCCCAGGCGAAGCACCCCGACATCCCGAGCAGTACCGCCCCGGCGATCGCCGCCGCCCCCAGTACCCGCTTCATTTCCGGCTCCCCTCCGACGTTGTTCCTCCGACACCGAAGAGCCTGCCCCACCACCCCCGGGCTCCGCCTCGCCCACCCGGGCGGTTTCCCGGCCTCCCCCGCACGAGGGAGCCGGGGAGCGCGACGATCCGGGGAACGCGAGGATCCCGGGAACGCCGAAGGGCCCGGAGGCTGAATGCCTCCGGGCCCTTCGATTTGTAGCGGGGACAGGATTTGAACCTGCGACCTCTGGGTTATGAGCCCAGCGAGCTACCGAGCTGCTCCACCCCGCGTCGGTAAACACCACTCTACGCGACCTCGCCCGGGAAACCTAATCGGCTTCGCTTCGACCCGGATCCACGGCGGCGCCGGCCCGGAAACGCCGCCGGGCGGCCACCCCGTGAGGGGTGACCGCCCGGCGGTAGGTGACCGTGAACTCAGCCGGTGTACGGGCCGTAGTCGTAGTCGTCCAGCGGGACGGCCTGGCCGGAGCCGGCGCCGAAGGGCGACAGGTCGTAGTCATCGTAGCCGACGGCCGAGTACATGGCGGCCTTGGCCTCCTCGGTCGGCTCGACCCGGATGTTGCGGTAGCGGGGCAGACCCGTACCGGCCGGGATGAGCTTACCGAGGATGACGTTCTCCTTGAGGCCCAGCAGCGGGTCCGACTTGGCGTGGATCGCCGCGTCGGTGAGGACCCGGGTCGTCTCCTGGAAGGAGGCGGCCGACAGCCAGGACTCGGTGGCCAGCGAGGCCTTGGTGATACCCATCAGCTGCGGACGGCCGGAGGCGGGGTGCCCGCCCTCGGAGACCACGCGACGGTTCTCGGTCTCGAAGCGCCCGCGCTCGACGAGCTCGCCCGGGAGCAGCTCGGCGTCGCCCGACTCGATGATCGTCACGCGGCGGAGCATCTGCCGGATGATGATCTCGATGTGCTTGTCGTGGATCGACACGCCCTGCGAGTTGTAGACCTTCTGGACCTCGGCGACCAGGTGGATCTGGACGGCACGCTGGCCCATGATCCGCAGCACGTCGTGCGGGTTGGTGGCACCCATGGTCAGCTTCTGGCCGACCTCGACCGCCTCGCCCTCGCTGACGAGCAGCTTCACACGCTTCGAGACCGGGTAGGCGATCTCGTCGGTGCCGTCGTCCGGCGTGACGACCAGCTTGCGGGTCTTCTCGGTGTCCTCGATGCGGACCCGGCCCTGCGCCTCCGAGATCGGGGCCACACCCTTGGGGGTACGGGCCTCGAAGAGCTCGACGACACGGGGCAGACCCTGGGTGATGTCGTCACCGGCCACACCACCGGTGTGGAAGGTACGCATGGTCAGCTGGGTACCGGGCTCACCGATGGACTGGGCGGCGATGATGCCGACCGCCTCACCGATGTCGACCAGCTTGCCGGTGGCCAGCGAGCGCCCGTAGCACATGGCGCAGGTGCCGACGGCCGACTCACAGGTCAGGATCGAGCGGGTCTTGACCTCGCCGATGCCGTGGCGGATCAGCTCGTCGATCAGCACGTCACCGAGGTCGGTGTTGGCGGTGGCAAGGAGCTTGCCGTCCACCGTGATGTCCTCGGCGAGCATGCGGGCGTAGACGCTGGTCTCGACGTCGTCCGTCTTGCGCAGGACGCCGTTCTCGACCGTGCCGATCGCCAGCTTGAGGCCGCGCTCGGTGCCGCAGTCCTCCTCGCGGATGATGACGTCCTGCGAGACGTCGACCAGACGACGGGTGAGGTAGCCCGAGTCGGCGGTACGCAGGGCGGTGTCGGCCAGACCCTTACGGGCACCGTGGGTCGAGATGAAGTACTCGAGAACGGTGAGGCCCTCACGGAACGACGCCTTGATGGGACGGGGAATCGTCTCGTTCTTGGCGTTGGACACCAGACCACGCATACCGGCGATCTGGCGCATCTGCATCATGTTTCCACGAGCACCCGAGTCGACCATCATGAAGATGGGGTTCGTCTTCGGGAAGTTCGCGTTCATGGCCTCGGCGACCTCGTTGGTCGCCTGGGTCCAGATGCCGATGAGCTCCTGCTTGCGCTCGTCGTTGGTGATCAGGCCGCGCTCGTACTGACGCTGGACCTTCTCCGCCTTCGCCTCGTAGCCCTCGAGGATCTGGGGCTTGGTCGGCGGGACGACGACGTCGGAGATCGAGACGGTGACACCCGAGCGGGTGGCCCAGTGGAAGCCGGCCGCCTTCAGGTTGTCCAGGGTCGCCGCGACGACGACCTTGGGGTAGCGCTCCGCCAGGTCGTTGACGATCGCGGAGAGCTGCTTCTTGCCCACCTCGTAGTCGACGAACGGGTAGTCCTCGGGCAGCAGCTCGTTGAAGAGCGCGCGGCCCAGGGTGGTCTTCAGGCGGAAGGACTCGCCCTCGAACCAGCTCGACTGACCGTCCTCGTCGACCGGCGGGGTCCAGCCACGGGGCGGGACGGTGCCGATCGGCAGGCGGACGTCGATGACCGCCTGGACGTCCAGCTCCTTGGCGTCGAACGCCATGACGGCCTCGGCGGTGGAGGAGAAGGAACGGCCACCGCCCTTCACCTCCTCGCGGTCCGAGGTCAGGAAGAACAGACCGAGCACCATGTCCTGGGTCGGCATGGTGACGGGGCGACCGTCGGCCGGCTTCAGGATGTTGTTCGAGGACAGCATCAGGATGCGGGCCTCGGCCTGCGCCTCCGCGGAGAGCGGCAGGTGGACGGCCATCTGGTCACCGTCGAAGTCCGCGTTGAACGCGGTGCAGACGAGCGGGTGGATCTGGATGGCCTTGCCCTCGACCAGCTGCGGCTCGAAGGCCTGGATGCCGAGGCGGTGCAGGGTGGGTGCACGGTTCAGCAGCACCGGGTGCTCGGCGATGACCTCTTCGAGGACGTCCCACACGACCGGGCGCGCGCGCTCGACCATGCGCTTGGCCGACTTGATGTTCTGCGCGTGGTTCAGGTCGACCAGGCGCTTCATCACGAACGGCTTGAAGAGCTCCAGCGCCATGGCCTTCGGCAGACCACACTGGTGCAGCTTGAGCTGCGGGCCGACGACGATGACCGAACGGGCCGAGTAGTCGACTCGCTTGCCGAGCAGGTTCTGGCGGAAACGACCCTGCTTGCCCTTCAGCATGTCGCTGAGGGACTTCAGCGGACGGTTGCCGGGGCCCGTGACCGGGCGGCCGCGACGACCGTTGTCGAACAGGGCGTCGACGGCCTCCTGGAGCATGCGCTTCTCGTTGTTCACGATGATCTCGGGGGCACCGAGGTCGAGAAGCCGCTTCAGGCGGTTGTTGCGGTTGATGACGCGGCGGTACAGGTCGTTCAGGTCGGAGGTCGCGAAGCGGCCACCGTCCAGCTGCACCATCGGACGCAGGTCCGGCGGGATGACCGGGACGCAGTCCAGCACCATGCCGTTGGGCTTGTTGGTGGTCTGCAGGAACGCCGAGACGACCTTGAGGCGCTTCAGCGCGCGGGTCTTCTTCTGGCCCTTGCCGGTGCGGATGATCTCGCGCAGGCGCTCGGACTCCTCCGCCAGGTCGAAGGTCTCGAGGCGGTCCTTGAGGGCCGCCGCGCCCATCGAGCCGGAGAAGTAGGTGCCGAAGCGGTCGCGCAGCTCGCGGTAGAGCAGCTCGTCGCCCTCGAGGTCCTGGACCTTGAGGTTCTTGAAGCGGGCCCACACCTCGTCGAGACGGTCGAGCTCGCGCTGCGCACGGTCGCGCAGCTGCTTCATCTCGCGCTCGGCACCCTCGCGCACCTTGCGGCGCACGTCGGCCTTGGCGCCCTCGGCCTCCAGCTCGGCCAGGTCGGTCTCGGCCTTCTTGGCGCGGGCCTCGAGGTCGGAGTCGCGGCGGTTCTCGATCTGCTGGCGCTCGACCGAGACGTGCGCCTCCAGGGACGGGAGGTCGCGCTGGCGGCGCTCGTCGTCGACCCAGGTGATCATGTAGGCGGCGAAGTAGATGACCTTCTCGAGGTCCTTCGGCGCCAGGTCGAGCAGGTAGCCCAGGCGGGACGGGACACCCTTGAAGTACCAGATGTGGGTGACCGGGGCGGCCAGCTCGATGTGGCCCATCCGCTCACGGCGCACCTTGGCGCGGGTCACCTCGACGCCGCAGCGCTCACAGATGATGCCCTTGAAGCGGACGCGCTTGTACTTGCCGCAGTAGCACTCCCAGTCCCGGGTCGGACCGAAGATCTTCTCGCAGAAGAGTCCGTCCTTTTCGGGCTTCAGGGTGCGGTAGTTGATGGTCTCCGGCTTCTTGACCTCGCCGTGCGACCACTGGCGGATGTCGTCGGCGGTGGCCAGGCCGATGCGGAGCTCGTCGAAGAAGTTGACGTCAAGCACTGGTCGTCAAGCCCTCTTTCGTAAGTCGAGAGTCGTTCGTGTGGTCTGAGGGGGGCCTGGGGGCGGGCCGGCTCTCAGTGGTTAAGAGCCGGCCCAGCCTCCGTCAGACCTCTTCGACGCTGCTCGGCTCGCGCCGGGACAGGTCGATGCCGAGCTCCTCGGCGGCGCGGAACACGTCCTCGTCGGAGTCCCGCATCTCGATGGACTGGCCGTCCGAGGACAGCACCTCCACGTTGAGGCAGAGCGACTGCATTTCCTTGATGAGGACCTTGAAGGACTCGGGAATGCCGGGCTCGGGGATGTTCTCGCCCTTGACGATGGCCTCGTAGACCTTCACGCGGCCGAGAACGTCGTCGGACTTGATGGTGAGCAGCTCCTGCAGCGCGTAGGCCGCGCCGTACGCCTCAAGGGCCCACACCTCCATCTCACCGAAGCGCTGACCACCGAACTGCGCCTTACCACCGAGCGGCTGCTGGGTGATCATCGAGTACGGGCCGGTCGAACGGGCGTGCAGCTTGTCGTCGACCAGGTGGTGCAGCTTGAGGATGTACATGTAGCCGACCGAGACCGGCATCGGGAACGGCTCGCCGGAGCGGCCGTCGAACAGCCGGGCCTTGCCGGTGGAGTTCACCAGGCGCTCACCGTCACGGGTGAGGGTGGTGTTGTCCAGCAGGCCGGTGATCTCGTCCTCGCGGGCGCCGTCGAAGACCGGGGTGGCGAGGTTGGTGCCGCCCTGGACGGTGTCGGCGCCGATCGCCTGCAGGCGCTGGGCCCACTCGTCGGCGAGGCCGGAGACGTCCCAGCCCTGCTTGGCGAGCCACCCGAGGTGAATCTCCAGGACCTGCCCGGGGTTCATTCGGGACGGGACGCCCAGCGGGTTGAGGATGATGTCGACCGGGGTGCCGTCCTCCAGGAACGGCATGTCCTCGACCGGCAGGATCTTGGAGATGACACCCTTGTTGCCGTGACGGCCGGCGAGCTTGTCGCCATTGGTGATCTTGCGCTTCTGGGCCACGTAGACGCGGACCAGCTGGTTGACGCCCGGGGGCAGCTCGTCGCCCTCTTCGCGGTCGAAGACGCGGACGCCGATGACCTTGCCGGACTCACCGTGCGGCACCTTCAGCGAGGTGTCGCGGACCTCACGGGCCTTCTCGCCGAAGATCGCGCGGAGCAGGCGCTCCTCCGGGGTCAGCTCGGTCTCACCCTTGGGCGTGACCTTGCCGACCAGGATGTCGCCGGTGACGACGTCGGCGCCGATGCGGATGATGCCGCGCTCGTCGAGGTCGGCGAGGACCTCCTCGGAGACGTTCGGGATGTCCCGGGTGATCTCCTCGGGGCCGAGCTTGGTGTCACGGGCGTCGACCTCGTGCTCCTCGATGTGGATCGAGGAGAGGACGTCGTCCTGGACGAGGCGCTGCGACAGGATGATCGCGTCCTCGTAGTTGTGACCCTCCCACGACATGAACGCCACGAGCAGGTTCTTGCCGAGGGCCATCTCGCCCTCGTCGGTGCAGGGACCGTCGGCCAGGACCTGGCCGGCCTCGACCCGGGCGCCCTCGTCCACGAGCACCTTCTGGTTGAAGGCGGTGCCCTGGTTGGAGCGGGTGAACTTGGCGGCGCGGTACGTGGTGTACGTGCCGTCGTCGTTGGCCACGGTGACGTAGTCGGCCGAGACCTCCTGGACGACACCGGCCTTCTCAGCGGTGATGACGTCCGCGGCGTCGACGGCGCAGCGGTACTCCATGCCGGTACCGACCAGCGGAGCCTCGCTCTTCAGCAGCGGCACCGCCTGGCGCATCATGTTCGAGCCCATGAGCGCGCGGTTGGCGTCGTCGTGCTCGAGGAACGGGATCATGGCGGTCGCGACCGACACCATCTGGCGCGGCGAGACGTCCATGTAGTCGATCTCGGTGCCGGGGATGTAGTCGATCTCGCCACCACGGCGGCGGACCAGGACACGCGGCTCCGCGAAGGTCAGCTCCGCCGTCAGCGGGGCGTTGGCCTGCGCGATGACGTAGCGGTCCTCCTCGTCGGCCGTGAGGTAGTCGACCTGCTCGGTGACGACACCCTCGATGACCTTGCGGTACGGGGTCTCGATGAAGCCGAAGGCGTTGACCCGGCCGTACGAGGCCAGCGACCCGATCAGACCGATGTTCGGGCCTTCGGGGGTCTCGATCGGACACATGCGGCCGTAGTGCGAGGGGTGCACGTCACGGACCTCGAAGCCGGCGCGCTCACGGGAGAGACCGCCGGGGCCGAGCGCGGACAGACGACGCTTGTGGGTCAGGCCCGACAGCGGGTTCGTCTGGTCCATGAACTGCGACAGCTGGCTGGTGCCGAAGAACTCCTTGATGGAGGCGACGACCGGCCGGATGTTGATCAGGGTCTGCGGCGTGATCGCCTCGACGTCCTGGGTGGTCATGCGCTCGCGCACGACGCGCTCCATACGAGCCAGACCCGTGCGGACCTGGTTCTGGATGAGCTCGCCGACGTTGCGCAGACGACGGTTGCCGAAGTGGTCGATGTCGTCGACCTCGACCACGATGTCGCGGCCCTCGTCGTCACGCCACTCGGTCTCGCCCGCGTGCAGCTTCACCAGGTACTTGATCGCACCGATGATGTCGGGCTCGGTGAGCACGCCGGAGTCCAGCGACTCGGCGTTGCCCAGCTTGCGGTTGACCTTGTAACGGCCGACCTTCGCGAGGTCGTAGCGCTTCGGGTTGAAGTAGAGGTTCTCCAACAGCGTCTGCGCGGCCTCACGCGTGGGCGGCTCGCCCGGGCGCAGCTTGCGGTAGATGTCCAGCAGCGCGTCGTCCTGGCCCTGGGTGTGGTCCTTCTCCAGGGTGGCGCGCATCGACTCGTACTCGCCGAACTCCTCGAGAATCATCTCGTTGGTCCAGCCGAGCGCCTTGAGCAGCACGGTGACGGACTGCTTGCGCTTGCGGTCGATGCGGACGCCGACCATGTCGCGCTTGTCGATCTCCATCTCCAGCCAGGCACCACGCGAGGGGATGACCTTGCAGGAGTAGATGTCCTTGTCGGACACCTTGTCCAGGGTGGAGTCGAAGTACACACCCGGGGAGCGGACCAGCTGCGAGACGACGACACGCTCGGTGCCGTTGATCACGAACGTGCCCTTGTGGGTCATGAGCGGGAAATCGCCCATGAAGACCGTCTGAGACTTGATCTCACCGGTCTCGTTGTTGGTGAACTCGGCCGTGACGAAGAGCGGAGCCGCGAACGTGAAGTCGCGGTCCTTGCACTCGTCAATGGAGTTCTTCGGCGGCTCGAAACGGTGGTCGCGGAAGGTCAGCGACATCGACCCGCTGAAGTCCTCGATCGGGGAGATCTCTTCGAAGATCTCCTCCAGACCGGACTTCGTGGGGACGTCCTGACCACTCTCCAGGGCCGCCTCGACCCGGGACTTCCAGGCCGCGTTGCCGAGCAGCCAGTCAAAGCTCTCGGTCTGCAGGGCCAGGAGGTTCGGGACCTCGAGGGGCTCCTTGATCTTCGCGAACGAGACGCGGAGCGGGGCGGTGGATGCGGCGGAATTGTTCGAGGCGTTGCGCGGCGCGGCCAAGAGGGGGGTCCTTCCGAGGGCTCGGAGCTCACTACGCGCGTACCGGCCGGGCCTGGAAAGGCTTGGTCCCACCTCCTCGCCACTGGCCTCTGCCGGGAGTGAAACCCGAGGTCAGAGCCGTTTTGCGGAGGCGGTGCCAGACCCCTTCAGGGCAACGCAAACTCCGGGCGACGAGTCACGGAGCAGCTAACAGGCAGCGCAAAGGGACAGTGTAGCCAAACGGCACACTGCTGTCCAGCTCTGATTCGGAAACCGAATCGGAGACTCCTCCCGGTAGCCGGCGGACGCGAACGCCCACCGGGTACTGCACCGGCCCGGACACTCCCGGGCCTCCACGACTCACGTGGAGTCACTTCCCGCCGGAGACGCTGGTTATGCATCCAGCAACAAACCAACCGGGCGGACTCGCGCCTCGAGAATCGCGCGCCGCGCCTGGTTCGTCAAGGGCCCGCCTCCGGCGCGGACCTCGACCCGTCTATCGCTGCGAACCCGCCCGGCGTTACAGAAGCCGTGGTGAGAGCCACTCTCGATGACAGCGATCACCATACCCGTCCGCACCGACACTGCCGAGTGCGCTCTCGGCCACACCGGTGGATCCCCGCCGCCGGGCCCGCCCGGGGCCGGGTACGCGAAAAGGCCGGGCCGACCACCCGCAAGGGTGATCGGCCCGGCCTCAGGCAGCCTCAGCCCCCGGAGGGGCGTGGAGGCACCTCCCGGCCGTCATGGCCGGGGAGGAGTCACTTGACGGTGACCTTGGCGCCAGCGGCCTCGAGGGCAGCCTTGGCCTTCTCGGCAACGTCCTTGGCAACCTTCTCCAGGACCTTGGCACCAGCGGTGTCAACGAGGTCCTTGGCCTCCTTCAGGCCGAGGGAGGTCAGGGTGCGCACCTCCTTGATGACCTGGATCTTCTTGTCGCCGGCACCGTCGAGGATGACGTCGAACTCGTCCTGCTCCTCAGCGGCCTCGGCGGCCGGGCCGGCAACGCCGGCGGCGGCAACGGCAACCGGGGCGGCCGCGGTGACGTCGAACTTCTCCTCGAAGGCCTTCACGAAGGCAGCGAGCTCGATGAGGGTGAGCTCCTCGAACTGCGCGAGCAGCTCGTCCTGGGTCAGCTTCGCCATGATTGGCGTCCTTCCACTAATTCGGCAGGTGGTGCCGTATGTACGGGTTGGCGGGCGTACGGGCCCGCAGCGAGGCGTGAGCCTGCCGAATTACTCGGCGGCCTCGTCCTCGGCGGCGGGAGCCGGCGTACCGGCACCGCCCTGCTCGACCTTGTCGCGCAGCGCGTCCACAGTGCGGACGAGCTTCGACGGCAGGGCCTGGAAGAGCGCAGCAGCCTGGGACTGCTTGGCCTTCAGGGCGCCGGCCAGCTTGGCGAGCAGCACCTCGCGGGACTCGAGGTCCGCGAGCTTCTTGATGTCATCGGCGGACAGCGCCTTGCCGTCAAGGACACCGCCCTTGATGACGAGAGCGGGGTTCTCCTTGGCGAAGTCACGCAGAGCCTTCGCCGACTCCACCGGGTCACCGGTGACGAAGGCGACAGCCGTCGGACCGTTGAACTGGTCGTCGAGCTCCGTGATCCCGGCCTCGTTGGCAGCGATCTTGGTCAGCGTGTTCTTCACCACGGCGTACTGGGCGTTGTCACCCAGCGAGCGACGCAGGGTCTTGACCTGCTTCACCGTCAGACCGCGGTACTCGGTCAGTACGGCCGCGTTCGAGGCGCGGAACTTGTCCGCGATCTCGGCGACGGCAGCAGCCTTGTCGGGCCTAGCCATAGGCTTACGCCTCCTTCCGTGATGTCGAAGTCCGGCCGACCGCAAAAGTCGACCATTCTCGCCTCTGACCGACCGGACGGAAGGAAAGCTCCTGCAGAAAAGCAGATGAGCCCCGGTGCGCAGGCGCACGGGGCTCAGTACGACCTCGACAGGTCCACGTGCGAACACGCGGGACCCGGAAGTCCAAGCTCCAAACAATCCTGCGCGGGCTGCCTGCGCTGAAAGCGCAGATCCTTCGGTCGCCCACTCCCTTGCGGGGGCGCGGCGACAACCAGCGGTCTTTGGCTTCGGCAACAGTAGCCGGACCCCGCCGTCCGGGGCAAATCGCCCAGGACCACCGCCCGCGGACGGGCCGGACGGGCCGGACGGGACTGGTCGGCGGGCCGGCTCAGCGGGCCAGCGGGGAGACGTTGCGGGTGCCCGCGTCGACGGTGTCCGCCTCGGCAGGGGCCTGGGCCGAGAGGGCGCCGGCGAACTCGGAGTAGAGCACCGAGTCGTCGGCCCGGCCGCTCTCCCCGGTGCCGGTGCGCTGGAGCTTCACCAGCTGGTCCTTGTCGTTCAGCCAGAGGTCCAGGGTCAGCGAGGCCGATCCGCCGGGGGCGAGCGCGGCACGCAGGCCGTCCCGGCGGGCCTGGCTCAGCTGGGTCTGCGCGGCCGCGTACCGCTCGGCGTTGGTGGTGACCCGGTAGTGCTCGACCGTCGAGTCCTCGGCCTTCTCCTCGCCGACGTACTGCGCCGCCACCCCGTCCGCGGTCGCGGCGGCCAGCACCTCGACCGGGTTGAGCAGGTCGATCAGCCCGGCGTACGGGATCTCGCGGTGGCCGTCCGGGCCCGGCGCGCCGCTGAACCGCTCCCAGTGCCGGCCGCCGAGCCGGGCCGCGGTGGCGGCGTCACCGCCCTGGTAGGCCACGGTGTCCACGACGATCAGCTGCTCGGCCTCGGCCGGGGTGGAACGTTTGACCTGGAGGGCGGTCTTCGGCAGCCAGAACAGCGGGCCGGAGCCGGCGTCCGGCCCGAGCCGGTAGCTGACCTTGGCCCGGCGCGCGGTCTGCATGGCGAGCTGGGCGGAGAGCAGGACACCGTGCGGCGACCGGTCGGTCGGCTTGGCCGGGCCGGTCGGGGAGGCGCTGGTCGGCGTCGGCGTCCCGGAGGGCGTCGGCGGCGTGCCGCCGTTCCCGCCGCACGCCGTCAGCCCGCCCGCCAGCAGCGCGGCGGCCACCGCCGCCGCCAGCCGCTGCCGCACCGCCATGGCCCGCTCCCCTTCCGTCCCTGTTGCGCCTGTTCCGAGCCACCTTGCCACCAACTGCCCGGCCGGCCGGTGGCGCCCCCCTGGCCCGGCCCGGTGAACCCGGCGCGCCCCGCGACGCGCCGGGGTCGGAGCCGGGACCGGGGCCGGGACCGGAGGGAGAGCCCCCTGGGCTCAGCCGCCGAAGAGCTTGGAGAAGTCGGAGCTCTTGCCGACGTCGGCGAAGGCCGGCGCCTCGATCTTGGGCGCGGCGCCCAGGCCCGAGTACTTGACCGTGACGGCCTGCTGCTCGCCGTTCTTGTTGCCGTAGCCCTTGAGCTGGACGAGCTCCTGGGCGCCGTTGATCCAGAAGTCGACGGTCATCGTGTTGCCGCCCGCGGCGAGGGTCTGCTGGACGGCGGTGCGCTGGTCGTTGCCGAGCGCGCTCATCGCCTCGGTCAGCTTGGCGACATCCTCGACCGCGCGGTAGTGCGTGGTGTCGACCCCGCCGACGGCCTCGGCCCCGACCTTGGTCGGCTTGCCGACCTGGGCCGCCACCGTGAGCTGGAGCACCGGGTTGCTCAGCTGGGTCACGGTCAGGAACATCCCGGCCATCGGGCCCACGCCCGGGTCCTGGGGGGTGACCTTGGCCCAGTGCTTGCCACCCAGGGCGGCCGTCACGTCGGCGCCGCCACCGAGGAAGATGTCGTCGCCGACCACCCGCGTCTTGGTGGACGCCTTGCCCTTGCCGGCCACGTCGACATCGGTTCTCTTGCTCCACTGGGCCGTACCGGCCATGGAGTTGTCGGGCAGCGCCAGCTCGACGTTGCCGTTGGCGGCCTTCTGCATCACCACGGCCGAGGCGGCCAGCGCGGCCTTCGGGTCGAGGCCGGAGGACTTGCCGGCGGCCGGGCCCTCCGCGGACTTGGTGTCCGTGTTGCCGTCACCGCCGCAGGCCGTCAGTCCTCCGACCAGGACGGCGGCTGTGACGACGACGGAAGCGAGGCGCAGAGCACGCATGAAGAAACCCCCAATGAGGCCCGATTGTCAGGTAATACGCAGCGGACTCTAACGGATCGTCAAAGTCCGCCTGACAACGGCCACCCCCCGAACGGCTCAGCCCGTCGCGGCAGGGGTCTCCGCAACCGGCCCGAGGTCGGAGAGGTCGGTCGTGGTGACCACCTTGGCGGTGCCGCCCTGGACGGTGGCGCGGAGCCGGAGCAGCCGGTCACCGGGGGCGACCCAGAAGTCGTAGCCGATCGCCGTGACCCCGCGCTGCCGGTAGTAGGCGAGCAGGACCGCGAGCCGGTCGGCGGAGAGCCCCTGGTCGGCGCCGAAGAAGTCGGCCACCGGCGCGGAGCCCTGGTAGTGCGCCACCGTGGTGCCGGCCAGCTGCTCGCCGCCGAGCGAGGTGAGCCTCCCGGCCAGGGCCATCGAATGCGCCGGGCCGCCGGGGTTGGCGATCAGCCCGCTCAGCCAGCCGCCCGCGTACGCCGCGCCCGGCGCCCGCGGATCCAGCGACTCGGCATCGGCCCGCTCGGCCCGCTTCGCCGGCGCCCCGTCGTACGCGAGGTCGAGCGCGCCGTCCCGGGCCTCGAGCCGGGCGGTGCCCAGCTCGTCGGTGACGGCCAGCTCGACCGCGTCCCGGGCGCCCCAGGAGACGGCCCCGGAGGCGGTGCGCCGCCCGGCCGGGCCCTCCTCGGTGACCTGCACGCGCGTGCCACCGGAGTCGTCCAGGTTCTGCGCGGCCGAGAGCAGCACCTGCTTGGGCGGCCGGACGGTGGCGGGCGCGCCGGCCGGCGTGCGGTCCCCCGAGACGGCCAGCAGGCTGCAGGCGGTGAGACAGCCGGCGAGCAGCAGCAGGGCCGCCCCCCAGACGGCGGGGCGAAGGGCGGGCGGCACGGCACACTCCGACGGTCACACGGTAATTCACATGATCTGACCGGCTGAGCGTACGACGAGCCGCACCACACGTCCTCCCCGGCCCGGTCTCGATCCGGACACGACGACCGCTCGGAGGACGACCGCCCCGGGAGCACGGCCCGGGCCGGACACGACGACGGGCCCGCACCCCCGGTGAAGGGGGTACGGGCCCGTCGTACGGACTACTGCTGCGCCCAGGACGCGGCTACCGGTGTGAGCTCGGGGCTCAGACGGCGGCCGGGTCCTCCTCGACCAGGAGGTTGCGGGTGCGGTTCGGGTCGACCAGGATGCCGGGGCCGATCGTGGTGGAGATCGCGGTCTTCTTGATGTAGCGACCCTTGGCGGCGGACGGCTTGGCGCGGAGCACCTCGTCCAGCGCGGCGGCGTAGTTCTCGACCAGCTGCTCGTCGGTGAAGGAGGCCTTACCGATGATGAAGTGCAGGTTCGAGTGCTTGTCGACGCGGAACTCGATCTTGCCGCCCTTGATGTCGTTGACAGCCTTGGCGACATCGGGGGTGACGGTGCCGGTCTTCGGGTTCGGCATCAGGCCACGGGGACCGAGCACGCGGCCGAGGCGGCCGACCTTGCCCATGAGGTCCGGGGTGGCGACGACGGCGTCGAAGTCCAGCTTGCCCTTGGCGACCTCGTCGATGAGCTCGTCGGCACCAACGATGTCGGCGCCCGCAGCACGCGCGGCCTCGGCACGCTCGCCGGTCGCGAAGACCAGGACCCGAGCGGTCTTACCGGTGCCGTGCGGGAGGATCACGGTGCTGCGGACCATCTGGTCGGCCTTGCGCGGGTCAACGCCCAGACGCATGGCGACCTCGACGGTGCCGTCGAACTTGCTGGTGCTGGTCGCCTTGGCGAGGCGGATGGCCTCGAGGGGGGCGTAAAGGCGGTCGCGGTCGACCTGAGCGTCCGCGGCCTTCAGAGCCTTGCTGCGCTTCACTGCTGCTCCTGAGTGGGGAATGGAGTCGTGGTATGTACGGGCCGCGCAGGCCCTACCACATGGACGAGAAGGGTGATCAGCCCTCGACCGTGATGCCCATCGACCGGGCGGTGCCGGCGATGATCTTGGACGCGGCGTCCAGGTCGTTGGCGTTCAGGTCGGGGAGCTTGACCGTGGCGATCTCGCGGACCTGGGCGGCCGTGAGCTTGGCGACCTTGGTCTTGTGCGGCTCGGCGGAGCCCTTCTCCACGCCCGCGGCCTTCAGGATGAGGCGCGCGGCCGGCGGCGTCTTCGTGATGAAGGTGAAGGAACGGTCGTCGTAGACCGTGATCTCCACCGGCACGATCATGCCGCGCTGCGACTCGGTCGCAGCGTTGTAGGCCTTGCAGAACTCCATGATGTTGACGCCGTGCTGGCCCAGCGCGGGGCCGACCGGCGGCGCCGGGTTGGCCGCACCGGCGTTGATCTGGAGCTTGATAAGCCCCGTGACCTTCTTCTTCTTGGGAGGCATTTCTCTCCGGGTCCTTCCGAGAGGTGATTGCTGGTGCATGCCGGACCGGGGCGACACCCGGCCGCCAGCACACACATCGGACCAGGCTAACGCGGATGCGCCGCTGGACCAAAACGACTTCGGGGCGGAGCCGCAGCCCCGCCCCGAAGCCGAAGCTCAGTGCTAGTTCTTCTGGATCTGGTCGAAGGAGAGCTCGACCGGGGTCTCCCGGCCGAAGATCTCGACCAGGCCCTTGACCTTCTTCGAGTCCGGGTTGATCTCGTTGATGGTCGCCTGCAGGGTGGCGAAGGGGCCGTCGGTGACGGTGACGGAGTCGCCGACCTCGAAGTCGAGCACCTGGATCTCGCTCGGCTTGACCGGCGAGGGCTTGCCGGCCTCCTTGGCCGCCTGGCGCTCGACGTCGGGGGCGAGCATCTTGACGACCTCGTCCAGGGTCAGCGGGTACGGGTCGTAGGCGTTGCCGACGAAGCCGGTGACACCGGGGGTGTTGCGCACGACGCCCCAGGACTCCGGGGTGAGGTCCATGCGCACCAGGACGTAGCCGGGGAGCTTGTTCTGGCGGATGGTCTTGCGGTCGCCGTTCTTGATCTGGACGACCTCCTCCTGCGGCACCTCGGCCTGGAAGATGTACTCCTCGACGTTGAGCGAGACCGCGCGCTGCTCCAGGTTCTGCTTCACCCGGTTCTCGTAGCCCGCGTAGGTGTGGATCACGTACCACTCGCCGGGCATGAAGCGCAGGTCCTCGCGGAACTTGGCGACCGGGTCGACCTCGGCCTCGACGACGGCCTCGGCCTCGTCGGCAGCCTCGTCGGCCTCGTCGGCGGCCTCCGCGGACTCCTCGGCGGCGAGCTCCTCGTCGGCCTCCACGTGCAGCGCGGCCTCCTCGGCCGGCTCGCCGGCCTCGGCCTCGTCGTACGCCTCGGCCTCGTCCTCGTCGCTGTCCGCGGCGTCCACGATCTGCTCGGCGGACTCGGCTTCGTCAGCCAGCTCGGCCGCGTCCAGCTCGGCGGCGACATCCGCCTCGCGGACGGTCTCGTCGGCGTCGTACAGGGGGGACTCAGACACGGTGGCTGCTTCTTTCCTGGAGATGGTGAAGGTGGCGCGCTCCGGGACCGCTCCGGCGCCGCTACCGCTCACGCGGGCGCCAGGAGATGCCTCGGAGACTTCAACAGTACCGAGTCAACGGTAGCGGCCTCGTACGTCCGGCGCCGACAGCTCGACCCGGACCGAAGAATCGGCCCGGGTCGGAAAGCTGTTTCAAAGGTGGGGCGGCTCGGTCAGCCGAAGACCCAGAGGCTGAGCTTCGAGAACCCGTAGTCGAGGGCTGCGACGAAAGCCATCACGACCACGACGAACACGACCACGACGGTGGTGTAGTTGACCAGCTCGCTGCGGGTGGGCCAGACGACCTTGCGCAGCTCGGCGATGATCTGGCGGTAGAACAGGGCCAGGCGGGCGAAGACGCCCTTCTTGGCCCGCTTGCCGGACTTCTTGTCGCCCGAGCGGCCTCGCTTGCGGTCGCGGCGCGACTCGCCGGCCGGCGTGGTCTCGTCAGCGCCGTCGGCACCCTCGGGGTTGCCGCTCTCAGGCGTTGCGGTGGAGCCCGTGGTCTCCGTCACTCGTCCTCACCTGAATCCGGGTCCTGCCGAGCATCACCTGCGTACCCGATCGGGCACGAGCGGCCGGCTAAAGCGGTGCTGTTCGGTGCCCTCTCCGCATCAAGCCCGTTCGCTCTGTGGAGCGAACGGGCTGAATACGGATCAAGCAGCAGGGCAAGAGGGACTTGAACCCCCAACCGCCGGTTTTGGAGACCGGTGCTCTACCAATTGAGCTATTGCCCTACGGCGCCTTACGGCTCCTGTAGCGACCACCAACCTACCGCATCTCCCCCCGCTGTATGCACAGGCGGTGGAAGTCTTGGCTTCTCGGTGGCCGTCGAGCAGTGAGTGTACGTGGTCGAGGGGGGTTTGGTCGAACCTCTTCTTTTTCCCGGTTTCCCTCCCGAGCAGCCACGACCCGGTCACGACCCGGCCGCCACCGCGCCGCGACCGGGCACCGACCGCACCGCCTCCGGCCGCCATGCGGACGAGCCCGTACAGATGGTGAAACCCCCATGCCCGGTCCGTCCCGGTTCTGCGACCATGCAGGCATGAGCGCTTCCACCCCGCAGCCCGACAGTTCCGTCCGCCCCGCCGACCGGAGGGTCTCCGCCCGGATCGGCGCGATCGCCGAGTCCGCGACCCTCGCCGTGGACGCCAAGGCCAAGGCCCTCAAGGCGGCCGGCCGGCCGGTGATCGGCTTCGGCGCCGGCGAGCCGGACTTCCCCACCCCGGACTACATCGTCGAGGCGGCCGTCGAGGCCTGCCGCGACCCGAAGAACCACCGGTACACCCCGGCCGGCGGCCTGCCCGAGCTGAAGGCCGCGATCGCCGCCAAGACGCTGCGCGACTCCGGCTACGCGGTGGACGCCTCCCAGGTCCTGGTGACCAACGGCGGCAAGCAGGCGATCTACGAGGCCTTCGCCGCGATCCTCGACCCGGGCGACGAGGTCATCGTCCCGGCCCCGTACTGGACCACCTACCCGGAGTCGATCCAGCTGGCCGGCGGCGTCCCGGTGGAGGTCGTCTCCGACGAGACCACCGGCTACAAGGTCTCGGTCGAGCAGCTGGAGGCCGCCCGCACCGAGAACACCAAGGTGGTCCTCTTCGTCTCGCCGTCCAACCCGACCGGCGCGGTGTACACCGAGGCCGAGGCCCGGGCCATCGGCGAGTGGGCGCTGGAGCACGGCCTCTGGGTGCTGACCGACGAGATCTACGAGCACCTGGTCTACGGCGACGCGACGTTCACCTCGCTGCCGGCCCTGCTGCCCGAGCTGGCCGACAAGACCATCGTCGTCAACGGCGTGGCCAAGACCTACGCGATGACCGGCTGGCGGGTGGGCTGGGTGATCGGCCCCAAGGACGTCGTCAAGGCCGCGACCAACCTGCAGTCGCACGCCACCTCCAACGTCTCCAACGTCGCGCAGCGCGCCGCGATCGCCGCCGTCAGCGGTGACCTCGCCGCCGTGCACGAGATGCGCACCGCCTTCGACCGGCGCCGCAGGACCATCGTGAAGATGCTCAACGAGATCGAGGGCGTCGTCTGCCCCGAGCCCGAGGGTGCGTTCTACGTCTACCCGTCCGTCAAGGGCCTGCTGGGCAAGGAGATCCGGGGCAAGCGCCCGCAGACCTCCGGCGAGCTGGCCGCGCTGATCCTGGACGAGGCCGAGGTCGCGGTCGTCCCCGGCGAGGCCTTCGGCACCCCGGGCTACCTGCGCCTGTCGTACGCGCTGGGCGACACCGACCTGGTCGAGGGCGTCGCCCGGATGCAGAAGCTGCTCGGCGAGGCGACCGCCTGACGGCACCCGCCCGACGCGACCGCCCCCTTCACCCCTTCGGGGGACACGAAGGGGGCGGTTCCCGTATCCGGGCCCGATGCGGCAGTATCGGCGGATGGAACGCCTGCTGATTCCGCGAGACGTCAGGGACCTCCCCAAGGCCCACCTGCACCTGCACTTCACCGGCTCGATGCGACCCGCCACCCTGCTGGAACTGGCCGACAAGCACGGCGTCCGCCTGCCGGAGGCACTCAGCTCCGGCGAGCCGCCCCGGCTGCGGGCCACCGACGAACGCGGCTGGTTCCGCTTCCAGCGCCTCTACGACACCGCCCGGTCCGTCCTGCGGGACGAGTCCGACATCCGCCGGCTGGTCCTGGAGACCGCCGAGGACGAACGCCGGGACGGCTCCCGCTGGCTGGAGATCCAGGTCGACCCGACCTCGTACGCGCCCCGGCTCGGCGGCCTGATCCCCGCGCTGGAGCTGATCCTGGACGCCGTCCGGCACGCCGCCGAGGTCACCGGCGTCGGCATCCGCGTCCTGGTCGCGGCCAACCGGATGAAGTCCCCGATGGACGCCCGGACGCTGGCCCGGCTGGCCGTCCGGTACGCCGACCAGGGCGTGGTCGGCTTCGGCCTCTCCAACGACGAGCGGCGCGGCCTCGCCCGGGACTTCGACCGGGCATTCGACATCGCCCGCACGGGCGGGCTGCTGGCCGCCCCGCACGGCGGCGAGCTGGCCGGCCCGGAGTCCGTCCGGGACTGCCTGGACGACCTCGGTGCGGGCCGGATCGGCCACGGCGTCCGGGCCGCCGAGGACCCCCGGCTGATGCAGCGGCTGGCCGACCGTCAGGTCACCTGTGAGGTCTGCCCCTCGTCCAACGTCTCGCTGGGCGTCTACGAGCGGGCCGAGGACGTCCCGCTGCGCCGGCTGTTCGACGCGGGCGTGCCGCTGGCGCTGGGCGCCGACGACCCGCTGCTGTTCGGCACCCGGCTGGCCGCCCAGTACGACCTGGCCCGCGACGTGCTCGGCTTCGACGACGCCGAACTCGCCGAGCTGGCCCGCCAGTCGGTGCGCGGCTCGCGCGCGCCGGAGAGCACGCAGAAGGAGCTGCTGGCGGACATCGACGCCTGGCTGGCGGACGCCCCTCAGTGGACGCCCGCTAGAGCTTGACGCCCACCATGACCGGCTCGTTGACCAGCTCGACGCCGAACGCCGCCCGGACACCGTCGCGGATCTCCCGGGCCAGCGCCAGCAGGTCCTCGGCGGTGGCCGCACCGCGGTTGGTCAGGGCCAGGGTGTGCTTGGTGGAGAGGGTGGCCGGACCGCTGCCGTACCCCTTGCCGAAGCCCGCCTTGTCGATCAGCCAGGCGGCCGAGGTCTTGGTGCAGCCGTCCGGCGCCGGGTAGGCGGGGGCGGTGAGGTCGCGCTCGGCGGCCAGGGCGAGGAAGGCGTCGTACTGCTCGGCGGTCAGTACCGGGTTGGTGAAGAAGGATCCCGCCGACCAGGTGTCGTGGTCCGCCGGGTCGAGCACCATGCCCTTGCCCGCGCGCAGCCGCAGCACGGCGTCGTAGGCCGTGCGCAGCCCGACCGGCTCGCCCTGCTCGACGCCCAGGTGCCTGGCGGTCTCGGCGTAGCGGACCGGGGTGGAGAGCCCGCCGTTGTCCGCCAGGGCGAAACGGACCCGCAGCACGACGTGGCGGTCCGGGTCGGCCTTGAAGCGGCTGTGCCGGTAGGAGAACTCGCACGCGGCGCCGGAGAGCGTCACGACCTCGCCGGCCCGGCGGTCGTAGGCGACCACCTCGGTGACGGACTGCGCCACCTCCTGGCCGTACGCGCCGACGTTCTGGACGGGCGTGGCACCGGCCGAGCCGGGGATGCCGGCCAGGAACTCGATGCCGGCCAGGCCGTGCTCCACCGTCCGGGCCACCGCCTCGGCCCAGACCTCGCCGGCGGCCAGCTCCAGGGTGGTGCCGTCCAGCGCGAAGCCGGTGGTGGCGATGCGCAGCACCGTCCCGGCGAAGCCGGCGTCGCCGATCACCAGGTTGGAGCCGCCGCCGATGACCAGCAGCGGCTCGCCGGCGGCGTCGGCCTCGCGGACGGCGGCGACCACCTCGTCGTCGGTGGTCGCGGTCACCAGGCGGCGGGCCGGACCGCCGAGGCGGAGCGTGGTCAGCGGGGCGAGGGGGGCGTCGAGTTCTACCAGCACGCCCCCAGCGTACGGGGAGGAGCGGGGGCGGCCCCTCCCCCGTACGCGTCCTCGGGGGCGGGGCCGGCCCTGCCCCCGTCGTGCGCTCAGGCCAGCCGGACGACGGCGCGGGACATGCCCAGCACCTTCTGGCCGCCGTACGTCGCCACCAGGTCGACCTGGACCTTCCGGTCGTCCAGCAGCTTGGCCACCTTGCCGGTGACCTCGATCACGGAGCCGACCCCGTCGTTGGGCACCGGCACCGGACGGGTGAACCGCACGCCGTACTCGACCACCGCTCCCGGGTCGCCGACCCAGTCGGTGACCACCCGGACCGCCTCGGCCATGGTGAACATGCCGTGCGCGATGACGTCCGGCAGGCCCACCTCCTTGGCGAACTTCTCGTTCCAGTGGATCGGGTTGAAGTCGCCGGAGGCGCCCGCGTACTGCACCAGCGTGGCGCGCGTCACGGGGAAGGACTGCGCGGGCAGCTCGGTGCCGGCCGCGACCTCGTCGAAGCTGATCGCCATGGCGTTACTCCCCCGCCTCGTCGGCGGCCCGGGCCACCAGGGTCATGACCGACGTCACCACGTGCTCGCCGCTGGCGTCCGACACCTCGCCGCGCACCGTGAGCACGTCGTTGCCGGCGAGCGACTTGATGTTGTCGATGGTCACGGCGACCGAGAGGCGGTCACCGGCCCGCACCGGGCGGGTGTAGGCGAACTTCTGGTCGCCGTGCACCACGCGGCTGTAGTCCAGGCCCAGCTCCGGGTCCTGGACCACCTGGGCGGCGGCCCGGAAGGTCAGCACGAACGGGAAGGTCGGCGGGGCGATGACGTCCTGGTGGCCGAGCGCCTTGGCGGCCTCCGGGTCGGTGTACGCCGGGTTGGCGTCACCCACGGCGACCGCGAACTCGCGGATCTTCTCCCGGCCGACCTCGTACGGCTCGGTGGGCGGGTACGTCCGCCCGATGAAGGAGGGGTCGAGTGCCACGGGCAACTCCTCGAAAGTCCGGTGGATGACGAAAAAAGACTCCGGGCCGCACCCAGAGAGGGTGCGGCCCGGAGTCGAAGACCTGATTCACACAGGCCCGGCGCCCTGCAACAGGGTCAGCGGGTCTCGCGGTGCGCGGTGTGCGAGTTGCAGCGGGGGCAGTGCTTCTTCATCTCAAGACGGTCCGGGTCGTTACGCCGGTTCTTCTTGGTGATGTAGTTCCGCTCCTTGCACTCCACGCAGGCCAGCGTGATCTTCGGGCGGACGTCGGTGGCAGCCACGGGAGTGCCTTCCTTGGACAATGAATAAGAACACAACAAGAGTAGCCGACCGGGAGTGCGATCTCCCGACCGACTACGCGGGGTAGCGGTGACCGGACTTGAACCGGTGACACAGCGATTATGAGCCGCTTGCTCTACCAACTGAGCTACACCGCCACAGTGATCCGGAGCACAGCCGAAGCTGACTCCTTTTCACCAGAGCCCCCATGCGGAATCGAACCGCAGACCTTCTCCTTACCATGGAGACGCTCTACCGACTGAGCTATAGGGGCGAACGAGGAAGAGATTACACGTTCCGCGCCCAGAGGTGAAATCCGTATCCCGGCGCGAAGACCGCAGGTCGGCGGCGTGCACGGGCGAGCGATCGAAGGCCGGGCGTTCGAACGGCCCTCCGGCGGCGCGGCCCGACCCGATACGACTATTGCCCGCCTCCCGGCGCCCCGCGCCCGCGCGCCATAGGCTCGTCGCTCATTGATCGGGACGGGCCGGGCAACTCGACGGGCCAGCGCGAGAAGGAGCCGGGCGATGGACAGCGCAGCCGCCGACGGGCCGCACTCCGGGCCCGGCCCGGCGGCCAACCCGCTCGGGCACGGCCCCGTCCTGCTGCTCACCGACGCCCGGCTCGTCGACGGCCGGGTGGTGGACGTACGGATCAGCGGCGACCGGATCCAGGCCGTCGGCACCGCCGGCAGCCTCGGCCCGCTGCCCGCCCTCCCCGGCGCCCCCACGGCCACCACCGGCGCCCGGATCGACCTCAAGGGCTACCTGCTGCTGCCGGCCCCCGCCGAGGCGCACGCCCACTACGACGTCGCCTTCGCCGCCGCCCTGCCCAGCCCGCCGCCGGAGACCCCCTCCGACCTCACCCGGCGGGTCACCGAGGCCGCGCTCACCTCGCTCGGCTACGGCGCCACCGCCCAGCGCACCCACGTCCGGATCGGCGACGTGCACGGGCTGCGCAGGCTGGAGGCGGTGCTCACCGCCCGGCAGGCGCTGCGCGGGCTCGCCGAGCTCCAGGCCGTCGCCATGCCCCGGCTGCTCACCGGCCGGGCCGGGGCCGACGGCCGGGCCCAGCTGCGCGACGCGCTCAAGCTGGGCGCCACGGCGGCCGGCGGCTGCCCCGAACTCGACCCGGACCCGGCCGGCTACGTCCAGCTGCTGGTGGAGGCCGCCCGGGAGGCGGACTGCCCGGTCGACCTGCACACCACCGGCGCCGACCCGGCGCAGCTGGCCCGGCTGGCGAGCGCGCTGGCGCCGCTGCGGCCGCGGGTGGTGCTCGGCCCGTGCGGGTCGCTGGCTCCGGGCGCCCCGACGGTGCTGGCCACCAGTGGCGTCCGGGTGGTCTGTCTGCCGCAGAACGGCTGCTGCACCGGGCTGGAGGGCCGGCCGGGCGGCCTGCGGCCGGGGCTGCTGCGCGAGCTGGTGGACGCCCGGGTGCCGCTCGCGGCGGGCAGCGGCGCGCTGCGCGACCCGGCCAACCCGGTGGGGCGGGCGGATCCGCTGGAGGCCGCGTACCTGCTGGCGGCGGGCGGTGTGCTGGCTCCGGAGGCGGCGTACGACGCCGTGGCCAACCAGGCCCGCGCGGCGCTCGGGCTGCCGCCGGTCCGGGTGGACGCCGGGTTCCCGGCGGAACTGCTGGCGGTGCGCGGGGACAGCCTGGCGGGGGCGCTCGCGGGCGGGCACAGCCGGCTGGTGGTGCACAGCGGACGGGTGGTCAGCCGGACCAGCGCGGTGCGGGAGTTCGCCGACACGGTGGCGCTGGCGCTGCCCCGGCAGTCGGGCAGCGCGGGCGGGGGCTGACATGGACGGTGGTTCGGGGACGATTGGCGCTGGGCCGCACGCCCCTCCCTCACCTGTCGGCCACCTTGGGCGGCGGCTCTGGAGAAGCCCCAGGCATCCCCCACGTGACTCCTCCACCCCGCGAGCGGGGCGGCTTCTCACTCAGGTCCGTAGGCCCTCGTGACGGCCAAGCCCTGACCGCTACCCGGAGGCAGGATCACAGAGCACGAGTGAGAGACGGGGTCGCGCTTGCCACGCCCATATGTGACCCCAGCTGACCGGCATCGGCGTACGTTGCCTGCCAATGACCGGTCTACTGCCAATCCGTAGAGATGACGTCTGGTCAGGGCTCGTACCGGTAGCCGATGCCGGGCTCGGTGATCAGGTGGCGCGGCCGGGCCGGGTCGCGTTCCAGCTTGCGGCGCAGCCCGGCCAGGTAGACCCGCAGATAGTTGCCGTGCCCCTCCTGCGCCGGGCCCCAGACCTCGCGCAGGATCTGCCGTCCGGGCACCAGCCGGCCCGGGTTGGCGAGCAGCAGGGCGAGGATCCGCCATTCGGTCGGGGTGAGCCGGACGGGGCCGTCCGGGCCGGTCACGGTGGTCGCGGCGAGGTCCACGGCATGGTCGCCGATCACCGGCGCGGCCGGGGCGGGGGCGCCGGGCAGCCGGCGCAGCACGGCGCGCAGCCTGGCCAGCAGTTCCTCCATCAGGAACGGCTTGGTGAGGTAGTCGTCCGCCCCGGCGTCGAGCGCGTCCACCTTGTCGGCGGCGCCGGAGCGGCCGGAGAGCACGATGATCGGCACGTCGCTGCGGCTGCGCAGGCCCCGGATGACGTCCATGCCGTCCAGGTCGGGCAGGCCGAGGTCGAGCAGGACGGCGTCGGGCGCGGTGTGCGCGGCGCGGTCCAGGGCCTCGCCGCCGCTGGCGGCCGTCCGGACGGCGTACCGGCGGGCGCTGAGGTTGATCCGCAGGGTGCGCAGCAGCGCCGGTTCGTCGTCGACGATCAGGATCTCACTCATGCGGCGCCCCTCCCGGACGGTCGTCGTGAACGGTCTGCGCGGCGGGCAGGGTGAGCAGCATGGTGGTGCCGCCGCCGGGGGTGTCCTCGACCTCCAGGCTGCCGCCCATGGCCTCGGCGAGGCCGCGGGAGAGGGCGAGGCCGAGGCCGACACCGGTGGTGTTGTCGGTGTCGCCGAGGCGCTGGAAGGGCAGGAAGACGCGGTCGCGGTCCTCCGGGGCGATGCCGGGACCGCGATCGATGACGCGGATCTCGACCCGGCCCTGGTGGTGGCTGGCGGCGACCAGGACGGGGGCGCCGGGGGCGTTGTGCCGCAGCGCGTTGGTGATGACGTTGGCGAGGACGCGTTCCAGCAGCGGCGGGTCGACCAGCACGGCCGGCACCGCGTCCAGGTCCAGCGGCTGGACCGGCGCGTACGGGTCGGGGAGGGTGTCCAGCGCCCGGGGCAGGATCTCGTCGAGGTGGGTCTCGGCGAGGTGGAGGGTGAGGGCGCCGGCCTGGAGACGGCTCATGTCGAGCAGGTTGTCCACCAGCCGGGTGAGCTTGACCAGGGACTCGTCGGCGGTGGCCAGGAGTTCGGCCTGGTCCTCGGGCGAGAACTCGACGTCCGGGCTGCGCAGTGAGCCGACCGAGGCGAGGGCGGCGGCCAGCGGGGTGCGCAGGTCGTGGCTGACGGCGGCGAGCAGGGCGGTGCGCATCCGGTCCGCGGCCTTGATCGGCTCGACCTCGGCGGCGACCACGGCGAGCCGGTCGCGTTCCAGCGCGGCGGCGACGTGCGCGGCGAAGGCGGTGAGCACGCGCTGGTCGGCGGCGGGCAGCCGGCGGCCGGTGAGGACGAGCACCGCGTCGGCGCCGACGGGGATCTCGGTGGTCTCCGCCGGCTCGCCGCTCCGGACTCCGTCCTCCCGGCCGGTCCGAACGTCTCCGTCGCGGCCATCGTCGGTCCGGCCGTCGTCGTCGCAGCGGGCCAGCACCTCGCCGCCGGTGCGTTCCAGCAGGGCGACGGAGTCCATTCCGAAGGCCGTCCGGGACTTCTCCAGCAGGGCGGGCAGCGCGTCGGCGCCGCGCAGCACGCTGCCGGCGAGGGTGGAGAGGGTCTCGGCCTCGGCGGTGGCCCGGGCGGCCCGGGTGGTGAGCCGGCTCGCGTGGTCGACCACGGTGGAGACGGCGAGCGCGACGGCGGCGAAGACGACCAGCGCGACGATGTTGTTGGTCTCGCCGATGGTCAGGGTGTGGACGGGCGGGATGAAGAAGTAGTTCAGCAGCACCGAGGCGACGACCGAGGCCAGCAGGGCGGAGGTGGCGCCGCCGAGCAGGGCGACGATCACCACGCCGAGCTGGAAGATCAGCGCGTCGGTGGTGAGGTTGACGGTGCCGTGCGCCTGCGAGAGCAGGGCGGTGAGCAGCCAGGGCAGCACCAGCCCGGCGAGGTAGCCGGCGATGGTGCGGCGCTTGGAGTGGCGGCGGCCGAGCGAGGGCAGCCGGCCGCGGCCGGTGAACTCGTGCGTGACCATGTGGACGTCGATGTCCTCGGAGGCGTCCACCGTGGTCTCGCCGATGCCGGGGCCGGTGAGGAAGCGGGTGATCCGGCCGCGCCGGCTGGTGCCGAGGACGAGCTGGGTGGCGTCGTGGGCGCGGGCGAAGGCGAGCAGCGCGGTGGGGATGTCGTCGCCGACGACCACGTGGTAGCTGCCGCCGAGGGTCTCGACCAGCTGCCGCTGCTGGGCGAGCGCGCCGGCGGAGGCGCCGGCCAGGCCGTCGCTGCGGGTGACGTGGACGGCGAGCAGGTCGCCGCCGGCGGTACGGTCGGAGATCCGGGCGGCGCGGCGGATCAGCGTCTCGCCCTCGGGTCCGCCGGTGAGGGCGACCACGACGCGTTCGCGGGTCTCCCAGACGCGGTCGATGTTGTGGCTGGCCCGGTAGTCGCGCAGCCCCTCGTCGACCCGCCCGGCCACCCAGAGCAGGGCGAGCTCGCGCAGGGCCGTGAGGTTGCCGACCCGGAAGTAGTTGGAGAGCGCGGCGTCCACCTTCTCCGCCCTGTAGACGTTGCCGTGGGCCATCCGGCGGCGCAGCGCCTGGGGGGCCATGTCGACGAGTTCGATCTGGTCGGCCCGGCGGACCACCTCGTCCGGGACGGTCTCGCGCTGGGGGATGCCGGTGATCTTCTGGACGACGTCGTTCAGCGATTCCAGGTGCTGGACGTTGACGGTGGTGATGACGTCGATCCCGGCGTCGAGCAGCTCCTCGACGTCCTGCCAGCGCTTGGCGTGCCGGCCGCCGGGGATGTTGGTGTGCGCCAGCTCGTCCACCAGCGCGACCGTGGGCTTGCGCCGCAGCACCGCGTCGAGGTCCATCTCGTCGAACTCGGCCTCGCGGTAGGAGCGGTTGAGCCGGGGAACGGTCTCCAGGCCGGTGAGCATGGACTCGGTGTGCCGGCGCCCGTGGCACTCGATGAAGCCGACCACGACGTCCGCGCCGCGCTCCTGTCTGCGCCGGGCCTCGTCCAGCATCCGGTAGGTCTTGCCGACACCGGGGGCGGAACCGAGGTACACCCTCAGCCGGCCGCGGCGGGGGCCGGTGCCGGGGGTGAGGTCGCGGGCCATGGGCGCTGCTCTTTCGTCTTCTTCGTACGAGGGTCAGGGCGTACGTCGGCCGACCCGGGCGCGGGGTGGTGCCCCGGCCCGGGTCGGCCCGTCTCACTGGTCCAGCCGGTCGGCCGTCACTTCTGCCTCCGTCATTTCTGCTGGGCCAGGGCCTTGTTGAGCAGGACGACGTTGACGCCCTCCTGGCCGAGGAAGCCGAGCGAGGGGCCCTCGGTGTACTTCTCGATGAGCTTGTTCAGCGTCTCGGGCGAGACGTTGCCGCGGGTCTTGGCGACCCGGTCGGCCTGCTCCTTGGCGTAGGCGACCGAGATGTGCGGGTCGAGGCCGGAGCCGGAGGTGGTGACCGCGTCCACCGGCACGGTCGCCGGGTCGACGCCGTCGAACGCGGCGACGGCCTTGCGCCGCTCCTCGACGGTCTTGGTGAGGTCCTCGCTGTTCGGGCCCTGGTTGGAGGCGCCGGAGCTCTTCGGATCGTGGGCGCCGGGCCGGGGCTGGAACCACTGCGGGTCCGGCTTGGCCTCCTCGTTCGCGTCGTCCCCCGTTGTCGAACCGGAAGGGTTCTGTTTCGGCAGGTCGTAGTTCTGGCCCAGCAGGCTGGAGCCGATCTCCTTGCCGTCGGCGGTCTTCACGATCGAGCCGTTGGCCTTCCCGCTGAAGGCGGCCTGGCCGATGCCGGTGACCAGCAGCGGGTAGGCGAGGCCGAGGATCACCGTCATCACCAGCAGCATCCGCAGCGCGGTGAAGTGCGTGCGCACGGTGGTGGGCAGGGGCTTGGACATCTGGGGTTCTCCTCTCTCAGCTCAGACCGGGGATGAACTGGACGACGATGTCGATCAGCTTGATCCCGACGAAGGGGACGACCAGCCCGCCGAACCCGTACAGCCCGAGGTTGCGGCGCAGCAGCGAACTGGCGTCGGACGGGCGGTACTTGACGCCGCGCAGGGCGAGCGGGATGAGGCCGACGATGACCAGGGCGTTGAAGATGATCGCCGAGGTGATGGCGGACTGGGGGCTGTGCAGGCCCATGACGTTGAGCTTGTCCAGGCCCGGGTAGACCGCCGCGAACATCGCCGGGATGATCGCGAAGTACTTCGCGACGTCGTTGGCGATCGAGAAGGTCGTGAGCGCGCCGCGGGTGATCAGGAGCTGCTTGCCGATCTCGACGATCTCGATCAGCTTGGTCGGGTTGGAGTCCAGGTCGACCATGTTGCCGGCCTCCTTGGCCGCCATGGTCCCGGTGTTCATCGCGACACCGACGTCGGCCTGGGCGAGGGCGGGGGCGTCGTTGGTGCCGTCACCCGTCATCGCGACCAGCTTGCCGCCGGACTGCTCCTTCTTGATCAGGGCCATCTTGTCCTCGGGGGTGGCCTCGGCGAGGAAGTCGTCCACGCCCGCCTCCTCCGCGATCGCCCTGGCGGTCAGCGGGTTGTCGCCCGTGATCATGATGGTCTTGATGCCCATCCGGCGCAGCTCGTCGAACCGCTCCCGCATGCCCTCCTTGACCACGTCCTTGAGGTGGATGACCCCCAGGACCTTGGCCGGGTCCGCACCCGCCTTGGTCGCCACCACCAGCGGGGTGCCGCCGGCCGCCGAGATGCCGTCCACCAGGGTGGAGACCTCGTCGGTGACGGTTCCGCCGTTGTTCGCCACCCAGGTGGTGACGGCGGCGGCGGCGCCCTTGCGGATCTGGTGCAGGCCGCCCGCGCGTCGCCCGCCACCACCCGTGCCCGAGTCGCCGCGCCCCACGACGTCCGATTCGTCCAGGTCGACGCCGGACATCCGGGTCTGCGCGGTGAACGGCACCCAGGTGGCGTGCGTCAACTCGCCCTGCGCACGCGCCCGCAGGCCGTAGCCCGCCTTGGCGAGGACGACGATCGAGCGGCCCTCCGGGGTCTCGTCGGCCAGCGAGGAGAGCTGGGCGGCGTCCGCCAGCTCCTCGGTGGAGACGCCGGTGGCGGAGAGGAACTCGGCGGCCTGGCGGTTGCCGAGGGTGATGGTGCCGGTCTTGTCGAGCAGCAGGGTGTTGACGTCGCCGGCCGCCTCGACGGCCCGGCCGGACATCGCCAGCACGTTGCGCTGGACCAGCCGGTCCATGCCGGCGATGCCGATCGCGGAGAGCAGCGCGCCGATCGTGGTCGGGATGAGCGCCACGATCAGGGCGACCAGCACGATCGTCGACTGCGGGGCGCCCGCGAAGGTGGCCATCGGCTGGAGGGTGACGACCGCGACCAGGAAGACGATGGTCAGCGAGGCCAGCAGGATGTTGAGCGCGATCTCGTTCGGCGTCTTCTGCCGGGCCGCGCCCTCGACCAGGGCGATCATCCGGTCGATGAACGACTTGCCCGGCTCGGAGGCGATCTTCACCACGATCCGGTCCGAGAGCACCTTGGTGCCGCCGGTCACCGCGCTGCGGTCACCACCCGACTCGCGGATCACCGGAGCCGACTCACCGGTGATCGCCGACTCGTCGACGGACGCGACGCCCTCGACGACGTCACCGTCGCCCGGGATGATCTGCCCGGCCTCGACCACCACGTGGTCGCCCAGCCGCAGCGCCGTCCCGGAGACCTCCTCCTCCGCCTGACTCCTCGGCCAGTCGAGCAGCCGACGGGCCATGGTGTCGGTCTTGGTCTTGCGCAGGGTGTCCGCCTGCGCCTTGCCGCGGCCCTCGGCGACGGCCTCGGCCAGGTTGGCGAAGATCGTGGTCAGCCAGAGCCAGACGGTGATCGACCAGGCGAACACCGACGGATCGGCCATCGCGGCGACGGTGGTGACCACCGAGCCGACCTCGACCACGAACATCACCGGGTTCTTCACCATCACCCGGGGGTCGAGCTTCCTCACCGCGTCGGGCAGCGACGAGACGAGCAGCTTCGGGTCCAGCAGGCCGCCGGAGACTCTGTGCGGCGTCGCGGCGGGCGCCTCCGGCAGCGGGGCCGGCTTCTCGGTAAGGGTGGACGACATCAGGAGAGACCTTCCGCGATCGGCCCGAGGGCCAGGGCCGGGAAGTAGGTGAGGCCGACGACGATCAGGACGACGCCCGACAGCAGGCCCACGAACAGCGGCTTGTGGGTGGGCAGGGTGCCCGGGGTGGCGGGGACGGGCTGCTGCTGCGCGAGCGAGCCGGCCAGCGCCAGGACGAACACCATCGGCAGGAAGCGGCCGAACACCATCGCCAGGCCGATCGCGGTGTCGTACCAGTCCGTGTTGACGGTGATTCCCGCGAACGCCGAACCGTTGTTGTTCGCGCCCGAGGTGAAGGCGTACAGCACCTCGGAGAAGCCGTGCGCACCGGAGTTGAGCATCCCCGCCCGCTCGCCGGGCAGTGCCATCGCCACACCCGTGCCGACCAGCACGATCGTCGGCGTGGTCAGGATGTACAGGGAGGCGAACTTCATCTCCCGCCCGCCCAGCTTCTTGCCCAGGTACTCCGGGGTGCGGCCGACCATCAGACCGGCCACGAAGACCGCGACGATGGCCAGCACCAGCATCCCGTACAGGCCCGAACCGGTGCCGCCGGGCGCGATCTCGCCCAGCATCATGTTGAACATCGTCAGCCCGCCGCCGAACGGCGAGTACGAGTCGTGGAAGGAGTTCACCGCACCGGTCGACGTCAGCGTCGTGGACGCCGCGAACAGGCCGGAGGCCGCGATGCCGAACCGCTGCTCCTTGCCCTCCATCGCCCCGCCGGCCGCCTGCATCGCCGTACCGGAGTGCTGCGCCTCGAAGAAGGTGATCAGCGCGACCGAGGCCACCCAGAACAGGCCCATCACCGCGACGATCGCGTAGCCCTGGCGGTGGTCGCCCACCATCTTGCCGAAGGCCCGCGGCAGCGCGAACGGGATCAGCAGGATGAGGAAGATCTCCAGGAAGTTGCTGAGCCCGGTCGGGTTCTCGAACGGGTGCGCCGAGTTGGCGTTGAAGAAGCCGCCGCCGTTGGTCCCCAGCTCCTTGATGACCTCCTGCGAGGCCACCGGTCCGCCCGGGATCGCCTGCGGGTCGCCGGCCAGGGTCGCGACCTCGTGGAAGCCGTGGAAGTTCTGCACCACGCCGGTCGCGATCAGGGCGACGGCGAAGACGACCGAGATCGGCAGCAGCAGGCGCAGGGTGATCCTGGTGAGGTCCACCCAGAAGTTGCCCAGCCGGTCCGTCCGGTTGCGGGTGAAACCGCGGATGAACGCGGCCACGATCGCGATGCCGACCGCCGCCGAGACGAAGTTCTGCACCGCCAGGCCCGCCATCTGCACCAGGTGCCCCATCGCGGACTCGCCGCTGTAGGACTGCCAGTTGGTGTTGGCGACGAACGATATCGCGGTGTTCCAGGCCTGGTGGCCGGGCATCTGCTCGACCCCGAGGTTCAGCAGCAGGTGGCCCTGCAGCCGGATCAGGCCGTAGAGGAAGAGCACGGAGACGGCCGAGAAGGCCAGCACCGAGCGCAGGTACGCCGGCCAGCGCTGGTCGGCGTCACCGTCCACCCCGATGACCTTGTAGAGGCCGCGCTCGGCTCTGAGGTGTTTCTTGGAGGTGAGGAGGTGGGCGATGTAGTCGCCCAGGGGGCGGTAGCACAGGGCCAGGGCGCCGATGAGCGCGAGGACCTGCAGCCAGCCCGCGAGAGTGGAGCTCATGTCAGAACTTCTCCGGGTAGATCAGCGCCACGACGAGGTAGCCGACGAGGGCGACGGCCACGATGAGACCTGCGACGTTCTCGGCGGTCACAGCTTCTCCACCCCCCGCGCGATCAGGGCGATGACGGCGAACACGGCGACCGTGACACCGACGTAGATGAGATCCGACATGGGCTCCACCACAGTGGTTCGGAGGTGGCCGCGGCCGGCCCTCGACGGGCCCGGTGCGGCACCGGCGGAGGGCCGGCAGAGCCAGCAAAGCGCCCTCACAGGGCGTTACCGCCGTTCTTGACGCCCTCCATACGGTGCCCGTTCGATTGTTGACGAGGTCCATACGGGGGCGTCCCCGCGCGGGCTCCGCCCGTGTCCGGGCACGTGAAGGGCCCCGGACAGCGGTGCTGTCCGGGGCCCGGCCGGCTGTCCGTCAGGCGTTCTCGGGCGCCGGCAGCTTCTCGTACTCCGACCTCGCCGCCGGCTCACCGCGGCGCACCGCGCCCGGGGCGCGGCGGGACGGGTGGTACGCCTTGCTGGAGGAGGTCAGCTGCCACGGCACGCTGATCACCATCACGCCGGAGGTGAACAGCAGCCGGCTCTTCAGCCAGAGCGCCGACTGGTTGTGCAGCAGGTGCTCCCACCAGTGCCCGACCACGTACTCGGGGATGAAGACCGCCACCGCCTCCCGCGGGCTGCTCCGGCGGTACTCACGGACGTACTGGACGACCGGCTTGGTGATCTCCCGGTAGGGCGAGTCCAGCACCTTCAGCGGCACCTGGACGTCCAGTTCCTCCCACTGCCGCTCCAGCTCCTGGGTGGCGTCGCTCTCCACCGCGACGGTCAGCGCCTCCAGCGAGTCCGGCCGGAACGCCTGCGCGTAGCCGAGCGCCCGCAGGGTGGGCTTGTGCAGCTTGGAGACCAGCACGATCCCGTGCACCCTGGACGGCCGCACCGACTCCTCCCGCGGGTCGTCCACCGCCAGTTCCTCGGCCACGCTGTCGTAGTGCCGGCGGATGCCGCGCATCATCACCCAGAGCACGATCGCCGCGACCACGGCCAGCCAGGCGCCCTGGGTGAACTTGGTCAGCAGCACGATCACCAGCACCAGCGCGGTGGTGACCGCGCCGAACGCGTTGATCACCCGGGAGCGCTGCGCCGAGCCGCGGACGGCCGGGTCGGTCTCGCCGCCGAGCACCCGGTTCCAGTGCTTCACCATGCCGATCTGGGAGAGCGTGAAGGAGGTGAAGACGCCCAGGATGTAGAGGTGGATCAGGCTGGTGACGTCCGCGTCGTACAGCCAGAGCAGCCCGCCGGCCACCACCGCGAGCGCGATGATGCCGTTGGAGAAGGCGAGGCGGTCGCCGCGGGTGTGCATCTGCCGGGGCAGGTAGCGGTGCTCGGCCAGGATCGAGGCCAGCAGCGGGAAGCCGTTGAACGCGGTGTTGGCCGCCAGGATCAGCACCAGCGCGGTGACGGCCTGGATGAAGTAGAAGAGGAAGCTCTGGTCCCCGCCGAAGATCGCGGCCGCCAGCTGGGCGATCACGGTCTGCTGCGGCGCGGTGTGGCAGTCCCCGGGGAAGCCGGTCAGCTGGCAGGCGTCGTCGGTGATGTGCACCTTGGCCATCAGGGCCAGCGCGGTGATGCCGACGAACATGACCACGGCCGTGGTGCCCATCACGGCCATCGTGGCGGCGGCGTTCTTCGACTTGGGCGCCCGGAACGCCGGCACACCGTTGGAGATCGCCTCGACGCCGGTCAGCGCCGTACAGCCGGAGGCGAACGCCCGCAGGCCCAGCATCAGCAGGCCGAGGCCGGCCAGGGCGTCCTTCCCGTCCACCGGCAGGATCCCGTACGAGGCGCTGGCCGCCACCGGGGTGTCCCCGAAGGCCGCCTTGATCAGGCCGGTGACCACCATCAGCACGATGCCGCCGATGAACAGGTACGTCGGCGCCGCGAAGGCCTTGCCGGACTCCCGGACCCCGCGCAGGTTCATCGCCGCCAGCAGGACGACGAATCCGACCGCCAGCTCGACCCGGTAGTCGGCCAGCGAGGGCAGCGCCGAGATGATGTTGTCGACGCCCGAGGCCACCGACACCGCGACCGTCATCACGTAGTCGACCAGCAGTGACGCCGCCACCACCAGGCCGGAGTTGGCGCCCAGGTTGCGGGACACCACCTCGTACGAGCCGCCGCCGCTCGGGTAGGCGTGCACGACCTGGCGGTACGACATCACGACGACCGCCATCAGCGCGACCACACCGGCCGCGACCCACGGGGTCAGGTACAGGAAGGCGGTGCCACCGACGGTGAGCACCAGCAGGATCTCCTGGGTCGCGTAGGCGACCGAGGAGAGCGGGTCGGAAGCGAAGATCGGAAGGGCCAGCCGCTTGGGGAGCAGCGTCTCGCCCAGCTCCTCGCTGCGCATGGCCTTGCCGATCACTAGGCGCTTGAGCGCCTGGGGCACGTTGAACACATGGGCGAGCGTAAGGGCCTGAAACGGGCTGGCAATAAGCCTCGGCGGAGTGTCCCGCGGGCCCGGCACGCCCATTGGGCGGAGTGTTCCCGCAGGTCGAAGCCGCTATGTGCGGGCCGTACCGGGCCGGTCGGGGGCGTTTCGAGGGCATTGAGCCCCCCCGTTAAGACATCGTCAAGATATGACGATCGGATCGAACATTTGGGACATATATCCTCAATTCGCCTCCGTCGTCCCGGTGCGCTACATCCGCATCCGGAGCCGGCAGACCACCGCGTCGGTGTGGCGGCGCAGGGCGCGGTCGATGACGGCGCCGCGCCGGTTCTGCAGGGCGCGCTGCCAGGGGCGGGCCGGTTCGACCTCGGGGATCAGGACGGTGAGGCGGTCGTAGGCGTGCTCGGTGGCGAGGTCGTTGACGAGGGCGGCGATCGGCGGGCCGAGCCGGCGGTGGCCGTCCGGGATCTCCACCAGCGGCACCCCGGGCTGCCAGAGCTCCCAGTCCCGGCGCAGCGCCTCCGCCTCGGCGCCGTCGTGGACGACGGTGACGGCCATGACCTCGTCGCCGAGGGAGAGGGCGGCGGAGAGGGCGTCGCGGGTGAGGCGGGTGATCGCGGTGACGGGGACGACGACCAGGCTGCGCTGCGGGGTGAGGGGGCCGGGGATGCGGCCCAGCTCCAGGCGTTCGCCGATCCGGGCGTAGCTGCGGTGGATCGCCTCGAAGAGGGCGACGAGCAGGGGCAGGGCGAGGCAGATGCCCCAGGCGCCTTCGGTGAATTTGGTGCCGGTGACGACGACGGCGGCGATGCCGGTGAGGAGTGCGCCGAAGCCGTTGAGGGCGGCCTTGGCGTGCCAGTGGGCGGGTTTGTGCCG
>NZ_JBVINN010000019.1:0-154439 GCF_055579305.1 Kitasatospora sp. NPDC032757
TAGTCGCCCGGGGTGGCGGTGGCGTCGTTCGGGAGCGGGCGGCAGCAGCGGAGCCACCCGCTCCCACAGGTCATCCGGCACAAGATCAACAGGCACCCGGACAGCCTGCCGACCAAGATCGCCAGGCGCAAGAGTGCAGTTCAACTCATTCTGAAACGATCAGTAAGTTGCTTCGTGTCGTTCGTGACAACGATCTGAAAGCCGTCCGCTGCCGCACGTGCGTAGAGGTCGACGTCCCTGGTTCCCGCCCAGCCGCTGAGTTCGGCTACGTGCTCAACGACGTGGTGCTTCAGGAGCAGTCGCACGATCCGTGCCATGGGAAGCGGCACATTCTCGTCGAGCAGCAGCTTCAAGACGCTGCCTGCCTGATTTCCGCGTCCTCGTAACTGTCGACGTAGTCGGCGAAGTCCGCTGCGTCGCGCGCTGCCTCTGCTGTGACGCCCGGGTAGTAGTCGCCGATCTGCTCAGGTGGCACGCCGTCCCGTAGGAGAGCGGCAACCTCCGTAGCCGGGATGCGTGTCCCCTCGACGACCGGCTCGCCGCCTCGCACGGCAGGGTCGATGGACACGTGCGGCCGGGGTTCAAGAAGGTCCGGGATTCGTCGACCACCACGGTAGAAAGGCGCAAGCACGTCCACCATGTCGTGGATGACGACATTGCCCTTGCTCCGCACGAGGTCCACTGCGTGGTCCGGGTCTGCCAGATAGATCGTGTCACCGCCCGCGACCAGCCGGTAGGCCGAGAGGTGTTCCCTTTCGTCGAGGCCCTCGCGCAACGTGCTCAGCGCCCGCCTGATCTTCTGGAGGGATGCCTCCTCGCGAAGGCGGACACAGGCTCGGAGAGCGACCACGTCGCGAAAGGAGTAGAGGATCGGACGAGATGCTGAGATCTCCGGCACGAGGACAGCGCCGCGCTCGCCGGTGGCCCGCCGCCAGTGCGACAGCTGCCGCAGAGTCGCACCGGACAACGCAGCAGCCAGTTTGGGCTCGTACGACATGCGGCACCTCCTTGGCTCCAGACGACAATCCGACGCTACTTCATCGTCCCGTACGGGCATCAGGCTCGCCAGCATTTCACCCGGATGAGGCCGCCGAGACGCGCCGCGCTCTCGGGAGCTTCCGCCGTCGGCCGCCGGCGGCGAGTTCGCTGAGGCGCTCGCCGATCACGGAGACGCTGGGTCGGGGCGCCTGGGCGTAGTACCAGGACTTGCGTCGTCGCAGTAGGGCCTCGCCGTGCTCACCCCAGGTGAATCCGGGCTTCCGCAGCAGCTTCCGGAACACCTCATCGACTGTCTCCGGAAACGCGGCGGCCAGTCGGCGGAACGGCAGTGGTGAGATCGACTCCTCGCGCAGGTACGTGCGCAGCAGGTCCTGGTGCCGCCTGCGGCCCGCGAGGGCCGGGTCGGCGAAGAGGTCCCGCAACAGCCCGTAGTCCGCGTAGAAGTTGAGTCCGTCGACCTCGTCGTAGATGACGCCGATGGTGGCCGAGTCCGCAAGATCTTGTGGCAGTTCGAAGAACGGCAGACCCAGGCCAGGGAGCCGCCTGCCTCTGCCGCGGTCGGGCGCCCCGGCGACGGCGGCCTCCTGCCGGTGCCGGTAGTAGGCGTTGAGCCTGGCCTCGGCCTCGGCAGGGGGCAGGACCAGTTCGTCGCCGCCGCAGAATTCGACGAACGCGGCCCGGTCCTCCCGCATCCGCTGCCATCCCTGCTCGATCTTCTCGGGGTTGCGGAAGACCAGTTCGGGTTGGCTGGTGGCCAGGTGTAGCGCGGCCTGGGCGATCTCGGTGGCGCTGGACTTCGGGTAGGACGACATCATCCCGGAGATCAGCCACACACCGTCGGCCGAGTGGATGGACACCAAGCAGGCGAGAAGGAACTGTCCCTTGGACACTCCACGGAAGACCCTCGGCCCGACGTTCGAGTACACGCGGTACTCCAGGTCGTCGACCAGGTTCAGCAGGACGACGCCATCCCCGTCCTTGCGCCGGATCTCGAAGATGCCCTCGACCGGGCCACGCCAGCCGAGCAGCAGCTCCCGATCGACTTCGCTCAAGTCTCGCCGTGAGGCGACGAATCGGTCCACCACGGTGGTACCGCCCGGCAGGCGGTACCGCAGGATGAATTGGTCGGTGATCCGAACCGCCGTACCCTCGTCCAGCCGCCGCTCAGGGCCCGCGGCCTCCAGCAGGAGGGGAGTCAACCACTGGTCGAAGCGAGCGCTCTGCCCGAAGGTGACCAGTTCCCCCTTCAACTCGGCGCTGCGCTCGATGAGATCGCTGAGCGAGCGCTCATCGGTGCCGTGATTCGTGTCCCGTACGGCGATCGCCACGTCGCGCCTTCCTTGCAAGCCGGCTCCGAGGAGAGGTGCGAGCTGCTCAGCCGGCCCAGTGTCGGTAGGCCTCGACCCACTCGGCGCCGCCCGGGGCAGGGGTCGGCATCGGCAGGTCCAGGATCCCGATCCGCTGTCGATCGGGGCCGCGAGAGCACAGTGCGACGATCCGGCCGTCCTGACCAAGGTCGACGCCGCGCACGGTCACCTCGGCCCCGAGAACCGTCGCGTTGAACGGCACCGCGAGGTTCTCCTCGATCATCGTGAACAGGCCGGTCAGTTGCTCGTCCTCGGTGTAGGCGTCGACAGTGGCCTCATTGACCATGGCCTCAAGCTCGGCTTCACCCAGAAAACCCATGGCGCCACGTTAGCGGCCACGCAGGTGACGTCGCCGCGGGTTGCTCGAAACCTCACCTACCAGAGCGCACGCGTAGGGTCGAGGGCATGCGCTTGAGTACAGTGATCCTCCCCGTCCACCGGTGGGGCGAGGGGCAGAAGATCTGGCGGCGGGCCGAGGACATCGGATTCCACGCCGCGTACACGTATGACCACCTCTCGTGGCGGTCCTTCCGCGACGCGCCCTGGTTCGGGGCGGTGCCCACGCTGACGGCCGCAGCGACGGCTACGCAGAGTATGCGTTTGGGTACCCTCGTCACCTCGCCGAACTTCCGCCACCCGGTGACGTTGGCGAAGGAGCTGGTCACGCTGGACGACGTCTCGGGCGGGCGGGTGACGCTGGGGATCGGGGCCGGCGGGACGGGGTTCGACGCGACGGCGATGGGGCAGGAGGCGTGGTCGCCCAAGGAGCGGGCGGACCGGTTCGGGGAGTTCCTGCCGCTGCTGGACGAGCTGCTGCGCAATGACGCCACGACGCGCGAGGGGACGTACTACTCGGCGGTCGAGGCGCGGAACATCCCGGGCTGCGTCCAGCAGCCGCGGGTGCCGTTCTACGTCGCCGCGACCGGGCCGCGCGGGCTGCGGCTGGCGGCGGAGTACGGGCAGGGCTGGGTCACCTACGGCGACCCGCGCGGGCCGGCGGACGTCCCGGTCGAGCAGGCGCCCGCGGTGATCGCGGCGCAGCTGGCGAAGCTGGCGACGGCCTGCGAGGCCACCGGCCGGGACGTCGGCGAGCTGGAGAAGGTGCTGCTCCAGGGGTCGACGGCGGAGAAGCCGCTGCAGTCGCTGGACGCCTTCGTGGACTGGGCGGGTACCTACCAGGAGCTCGGCATCACCGAGCTGGTGATCCACTGGCCCGTGCCGGACTCGATCTTCGAGAACGACCTCGCCGTCTTCGAGAGGATCGCCACCGAGGGCCTCGCCCAGCTGTCCTGACCGAACACGCGGAAGGAGCGCCCACCCGCCGGGTGGGCGCTCCTTCCGCGTGTCCGCCCGCAGGCCGCCTGCGCGGCCGCCGATCCTGCCGCCGACCCGTGCGGAGATGGGGCGGGTGCGATGGATAGGGCGTGGACAGGCGGGTGGTAGCGGCGCCGGTTGCCGGGCGGAACGGCCGTGCCACCGGGAGCCCGGAGGCGCACATGGATGAGGTACATACGCTCCATCTTCGGCTCCGGAATTCGGTACTCGGGCCGGTCGGCGTAGACGCTTTATGCCATGGCATAAAGCGTCTACCCCGGAATCAGTACGACAAATTGCCCTCGGGCTGGTCCCATCGATTCGAACACGGGCGATGTCCGCGCAGGTCAGGACCGGATGGACGGAAGAGGACAACCCGAGATCATCGAGGCGCCCGGGAGGTGAATCCCCGGCCGCCCGTGGACGCGCGCACCACTGCGGCCGCCGGCGGCAGCCCGCCGGACGGCCGCCGTTACGGGTGGGGGCGGGTGCGCTGGGTGGGGAAGGGCGGCGGCGCGGTGGCGCGGCGGCGGGCGATCTCGGCGAGGGTGTCGACGATGATGTCGCCGATCAGGACGGGATCGCGCCGGGTGTCCGGCGTCCACGGCCGGTCCGGGGCGGTGGTCGGTGGGCGCTCGTCTTCGAGGTGGCGAGGTGGCATGGCTCTTCCTGCCGACGGGGTGGCCGTAAGCGGTCATGCCCATCCGCACCGGTAGGGACACCCCGGGTGGGGCCGAATCGGCCGGAAACCTCGGCCCGGGGGCCGAAACGTACGCGATCCCCATACGGGTTGGGGGTATTGTCGGCCGGGTGACGGCTGGCGGGCGGCGGGGTGTGCGGCAGAACGGCGGGCGGGCGACCGCCCGGCTGCTGCTGCTCTGCGCACTGCTGGCCGGACTGTTCCTGATGCACGGCTCGCCGACCTCGGCCGGCGGCTGCCACGAGCCGGAGCCCTCCGCGGCGGTCGCGGCGCCCGTCCTGGTGCAGCACCACGGCGGGCCGGACACCGGCCCGAGCCTGGCCGGGCCGCGGGCGCACGGCGGCGACCGGCCGGCCGTCTCCTGCGTGTCGGCCCGGGACCGGGACGGCGCCCAGCTGCCCGCGCCCGGCCCGCATGCCCTCGCGCCGGCCGCCCTCCCGCTCGCCGCCCTCGCCGGACCGCGCCGCCGGCCGGCCGACGGCCCGCGGGCACCGCCCGCCGCCGGGCGGCACCTGCTGCTCAGGGTGTGCGTCGCACGGACGTGACCGGGCCCGCGCCGGAGCTCCCCGCGAAGGGAGTCCGGGCGCGCCGCGTCCTGCCCGCACACACCGGAAGCGAACCCACCAGATGTCCCTCCCCACCCGTACCCGCCACCGTGCCCTGGCGCTCGCCGCCCTCTCCCTCACCCTGGCCGCCTGCGGCTCCGACGCGATGAGCGGGATGGACCACGGCGCGAGCCCGGCGGCGGCCACGTCGCCCGCCGGCACGGCCGCCGGCGGCCACCAGGGCCACCGGATGCCCGGTGCCGACGCCGCCGGCACCCCTGCCTCCGACACCCCTGCCTCCGACACCCCTGCCGCCGGCACGCCCGCCGGCACCGCCCCCGGGCTCGCCGCCGAGCGGAACGGCTACCGCCTCACCGGCGCCACCGAGACGCTCACCGCCGGCGCCCCCGCCGAGTACCGGTTCGCCGTCACCGGCCCGGACGGCAAGCCGGTCACCGCGTTCCTGACCGACCAGACCAAGCGGATGCACTTCTACGCGATCCGCTCCGACCTGACCGGCTTCCAGCACCTGCACCCCGAGATGGCCGCCGACGGCACCTGGACCGCCCCGCTGGCCGCGCTCACCGCCGGCACCTGGCGCCTCTACGCCTCGTTCGTCCCGGACAGCGGCGCCGGCCGGGGCACCGGCCTGGTGCTCAGCCGGACGGTGACCGTCCCCGGCGAGGGAGCGGCGGCCGCCGCCGAGCTGCCCGCCCCGACCGGCACCGCGACCGTGGACGGGTACACCGTGGCGGTCGCGGGCACCCCGGTCGCCGGGAAGGCGGGCGAGCTGGAGGTCACCGTCAGCAAGGACGGCAAGCCGGTCACCGACCTCCAGCCCTACCTGGAGACCTTCGCCCACCTCACCGCCTTCCACGCCGGCGACCAGGCGTTCGCCCACCTCCACCCGGAGGCGAAGGCCGAGGCGGGCGGCGCCGGCGGACCGACCCTGGCGTTCCATGCCGAGCTGCCGGCGGCCGGGGACTGGCGGCTGTTCCTGCAGTTCCAGACCGGCGGGCAGCTGCACACCGTCGGTCTGACCCTCAGGGCCGGCTGAACCCGTCCGCGCCGGGAGGCCGCCGCAGCAGCGGTGACCTCCCGGCAGCGGTAGGCGAAGATGGACCGGTGACCACACCCCGCACCGCCCCCCGCCTGATCGCCACCGACCTGGACGGCACCCTGCTCTGCTCCGGCGGCACCGTCAGCGAGCGGACCGCCGCCGCCCTCGCCGCGGCCGAGGCGGCCGGCGTGCAGGTGGTGTTCGTCACCGGCCGGCCGCCGCGCTGGATGCAGCAGGTCAGCTCGCACATCGGCGGCCACGGGGTGGCGATCTGCTCGAACGGCGGCGCGGTGGTGGACGTGCGGCGCGGCGAGCTGCTGGAGTCGTCCCCGCTCGACGCCGGGACGGCGCTCGACGTGGTGGCGGCGCTGCGGGCCAAGCTGCCCGGCACCGCGTTCGCCTTCGAGTACCCGGCCGGGTTCGCCCGCGAGCCCCGGTACGAGGTGCCGATGTGGGGCCAGAACGAGGACCACCCGATCGGCCCGGCGGAGGAGCTGCTGGGAGCCGGCGGCCCGGTGCACGGCCTGTTCAAGCTGCTGGCCAAGCACCCGGACCTCGACCCGGACAAGCTGCTCTCCGAGGCCCGCGAGGCGGCCGGCCACCTCGCCGAGATCACCCGCTCCGCGCCGATACCGCTGCTGGAGATCAGCGCGCCCGGCGTCACCAAGGCCAGCACGCTGGCCCGCTGGTGCACCGGGCGCGGGATCGACCGGAGCGAGGTGGTGGCCTTCGGCGACATGCCGAACGACCTGGAGATGCTGGCCTGGGCCGGCACCGCCTACGCCGTCGCCAACGCGCACCCGCAGGTGCTGGCGGCGGTGCCGCTGCACACCGTGAGCAACGAGCAGGACGGCGTCGCGGCGGTGCTGGAGCAGCTGATCGGCCGGTGATCCGGTTACCCGAAACGGCCGTTGACGTAGTCGGAGGTCCGCTGGTCGCGCGGGCTGCCGAACAGCTGCCCGGTCGGGCCGGCCTCGACGATCCGGCCCGGGGTGTCGTGGGTGGCCAGGAAGAACGCGCAGGACTGCGAAACCCGCTGCGCCTGCTGCATGTTGTGGGTGACGATCACGATGGTGAGCCGCCCGCGCAGCTCGGCGACGGTCTCCTCGACTTGCCCCTGCTGCGGTGTGACCGCGGCCCGACGCGTCCACTGCTCCCCCAGTCCGGTACCTCTCCGAGACGGGAGTAAAGCTATGTGTGCACACGAGCGCGCCGGAAGGGCGGGAAATGCACAACTTGCTCCGTTGGCCGGGAAGTTCTCCCTCGTTAAACTTTCACCGACTGCGCACCAACTGCCCGTCTGACCCCCTTCTCCGTTACAGGCAGTTCGAAGACGAGTCGTCGATGACCCGCCCTAGAGGCGGGCCGTCCAACGCACCATCGTCCCCTTCCCGTACGGCCCCGGCTCGTGCCAGGCGTCCCCGCCGAGCACCTCGGCCCGCCGGGTGAGGTTGCGCAGGCCGCTGCGCCGGCCGCCGGGCGGGATGCCGACGCCGTCGTCGGTGACGGTGAGCAGCACTCCGGGGCGCCCGGCGCGGTCCAGCGACTCCGGGTCGCCGCTCACCGGGTGGCCCTCGTCGTCCAGGTGCACGGTCGCGTCGACCTCCACTCCGACCCGCGAGGCCCGGGCGTGGCGGGCCGTGTTGGAGAGCATCTCCCTCAGTGCGGCCAGCAGTTGACGGCTGGTCTTCTCACCGACCAGGCTCTCCACCGGGCCCGTGAACGTCACCGAGGGCTTGAAGCCCAGTGCCGCCGCGGCCTGGCTGCCCTCGCGCAGCACCCTGGTCCGCAGGGTGTCCGGCGCGTCGCCGTGGTTGTCGTGCTGGAGCGCGTAGATGGTGGTGCGGACCTCCTGGATGGTGGCGTCCAGCTCGTCCACCGCATTGCCGATGCCGACCTTCACCTCGGGCACGACGGACCGCCGGGCGGCGCTCTCCAGCATCATCCCGGTGGCGAACAGCCGCTGGATCACCAGGTCGTGGAGGTCACGGGCGATCCGGTCGCGGTCCTGGAAGACGGCGAGCCGCTGCTGGTCCCGCTGGCCCTCGGCGAGCCGCAGGGCGAGCGCGGCCTGCGAGGCGAAGGTCTCGGCGAGCTGCTTCTCCGCGTCGGTGAACGGCAGCGCGCCGCGCGGGCGCCAGACGCAGAGGCCGCCCAGCACCCGGCCGGCGGCGACCATCGGCACCGCCATCGACGGGCCGAAGCTGCGCGCCAGCCGGATCGTCACGGTCGGGTCGCTGGACATGTCGTCCAGGTAGACGCTCTCGCCCCGCAGGAGCCGGGCGGCGAAGCTGTCCTGCGGCAGCAGCTCGCCGCGGACGAACTCGGCCGCCTCGCCGGAGGCGTGGGCGACCCGCATCTGCCCGTCCTCGCCCCCGTCCGCGGTCGGCAGCAGGATCATGCCGAGGGCGGCGTCGGCCAGCTCCCGGACCTGCTCGGCCGCGACGGTCAGCGCGACCTCCGCCTCGTCGGCGGAGAGCAGGGCCGTGGTCACGGCGGACGCACCGGCGATCCAGCGCTCGCGGCGCCGGCCCTCCTCGTAGAGCCGGGAGTTCTCGATCGCGACGCCGGCCGCCGCGGCGAGCGCGTGCACCACCTGCTCGTCCTCGGGGGTGAAGGCGCCGCCGCCCTTCTTCTCGGTGAGGTAGAGGTTGCCGAACACCTCGTCGCGGATCCGGATCGGCTCGCCGAGGAAGGTCCGCATCTCGGGGTGGTGCGCCGGGAACCCGGAGGAGCGGGGGTCGGCGCCGAGTTCGGGGAGGCGCAGCGGCTCGGGCCGGTCGATCAGTGCGCCGAGGATGCCGCGGCCGGCCGGGAGTTCACCGATGGCGGCGGCGGTCGCGTCGTCGATCCCGACGTGGATGAAGTCCGCCAGGCCGTGCCCGCCGGGCGCGATCACCCCGAGCGCCGCGTAGCGGGCGTCGACCAGTTCGGCGGCGCCGGTGGCGATCCGGTGCAGCGTGGCGTGCAGGTCGAGCCCGGCGCCGACCGAGACCACGGCCTCCAGTAGCCGCTGCATCCGGTCGGTGACGGCGGCCGCCGACTGGAGGCGCTCCGCCACCTCGGTGACCAGCGTGTCCAGCCCGAGCGAGGAGATCTCGGGCACCCGGTGGGGCGTCGGGTCCGGTGCCGGGTGGGGTGCGGCGGCGTCGGGCAGGTCGGGCATGGGGTCCATGGGGACGAGCGTAGTTTGTACGGTTTTCTGCCGAAGGACGGCACGACCGTCAGCGCCCGGCCAGGCTCTCCTCCAGCAGCCCGTCCGCCTCCCGCTCGCGCTCCCGCATCGCCCGCAGCCGGCTGCCGGGCTCGGCCAGCAGCGCCGACCAGGTGCCGCGCTCGGCCACCCGGCCGCCGTCCAGCACCAGCACCTCGTCGACGGTGGTGTCGTCCAGGCCGGCCAGTCGGTGGGTGATCAGCACGGTGGTCCGGCCGGCCGTGGCGGCCAGCAGGTCGGCGGTGAGCGCGTCGGCGGTGGGCAGGTCGAGGTGCTCGGCGGGCTCGTCCAGGACGAGCACGGGGAAGTCGGCCAGCAGTGCGCGGGCGAGCGCGAGCCGCTGGCGCTGGCCGCCGGAGAGCCGGGCGCCGTGCTCGCCGACCATGGTGTCCAGCCCGGCCGGCAGGGTGTCGGTCCAGTCGAGCAGCCGGGCGGCGGCGAGCGCCGCGCGCAGCTCGTCCTCGGTGGCGGCGGGCCGGGCGAGGCGCAGGTTCTCCCGGAGCGAGCTGTCGAAGACGTGGGCGTCCTGGGCGCAGAGCCCGATCACCCGGCGGACGTCGTCCCCGGCCAGCTCCCGACTGTCCACAGCCTGTGGACGGCCGGCGGCGAGGGTGACGCTGCCCGCCGTCTGGTCCAGGAACCGCAGCAGTGCCTGGGCCAGCGTGGTCTTGCCGGAGCCGGACGCGCCGACCACGGCGATCCGGCGGCCGGGGGTGAGGTCGAGGTCGACTCCGGCCAGCGCGTCCACCGCCTGCCCGGGGTGCCGGACGGTCAGGCCGCGCACCGCGATCGGCAGCGGCCGCCCGGGCAGCGCCGCCGGGGCGGCGGGTTCGGCGACGACGGCGGGCGCGTCCAGCACCTCGGCCAGCCGCGCCGCGGCGGCCCTGCTGCGCCGGCGGGCCTGCACCGCGAGCGGCATCCCGGTGACCGCTTCGAAGGCGGCCAGCGGGGTCAGCACGACCACCGCCAGGCAGACCGGAGCCAGCGCTCCGGCCTGCACGCCCTGGATGCCGACGGCCGCCGCGCCGGCCACGGTCAGCCCGGTGAGCAGCCCGATCAGCCCGGTGCCGAGCGCGGTGGTGGCGGCCGAGCGGGCGGCCAGCCCGGTCAGCGCGGCGTCGGCGGAGCGGACGGCGGCCAGCCGGCCGGGCAGCGCACCGGCGACGGTCAGCTCGGCCGTCCCGGTGAAGGCGTCGACCACGGCGGTCGCCAGCCGGCCGCGGGCCGGGGCCTGCCGCTGCTCGGCGCCGGCCGACCAGCGGGCGGCGAGTGCGGGCACCACCGCCCCGGCCAGCAGCAGCCCGAGGCCGAGCACCAGGCCGGCGGCGGGCAGGAAGGCGGCCATGGCGGCGACGGCGGCCAGCGACACCACGGCGGCGACGGCGGCCGGCAGCCGCCAGCGCAGGTAGTGGTCCTGGATGGCGTCGACGTCGGAGACCAGCCGGGAGAGCAGGTCGCCGCGGCGGAAGGCGGGCAGCCCGGCCGGGGCGAGCACGGTCAGCCGGCGGTGGACGGCGGCCCGGAGCGTGCCGAGCGTGCGCAGCACGGCGTCGTGCGAGACCAGCCGCTCGGCGTAGCGGAAGACGCTGCGGCCGATGCCGAAGGCGCGGACCGAGGTGACGGCCATCATCAGGTAGAGGACGGGCGGCATCTGGGAGGCGCGGGAGATGAGGTAGCCGGAGGTGGCCATCAGCGCGACGGCGCAGCCGAGGGCGAGCGCGCCGAGCAGCACGGAGAGCGCCAGCCGGGGCTTCACCGGCTCGGTGCCGGGCCCGTCGGTGCCGGTCTCATCGCCGGCCTCCGCGCCGTCCTCCGCGGCCGGCACCGGCCGGCCGCTGTGCGCGAGCACGGGCGGGCGGGCAGCCGCCGGCAGCGTGGGCCCGGCCAGCCGGACCCGCCGGTCGGCGGCCGCCAGCAGCGCCGGCCGGTGGGCGACCAGCAGCACGGTGCGCGCCGGGTCGGCGGCCAGTGCCCGGACGGCCTCCACGACGGCCGCCTCCGACTCGCCGTCCAGGTGGGCGGTCGGCTCGTCCAGCAGCACCAGCGGACGGTCGTCGGCGAGCAGCACCCGGGCGAGCGCCAGCCGCTGCCGTTGGCCGGCCGACAGCCCGGCGCCGTCCTCGCCGAGCACGGTGGCGAGCCCCTTCGGCAGCCGCTGCACGAAGTCGAGCGCGTGCGCGGCCCGCAGCGCCGTCCGCAGCTCGTCCTCGGCGGCGTCCGGTCGGTAGAGCCGCAGGTTGTCGGCGACGGTGCCGGCGAACAGGTGCGGGTGCTGCGGCACCCAGGCGATCTGCCGCCGCCAGCTCGCCGGCTCCAGCTCGGCCAGGTCGTACGCGCGCCCGTCGGCGGCGGTGACGGTGACGCTGCCGGCGTCCGGCACGGTGAGGCCGAGCAGGACGGCGAGCAGGGTGGACTTGCCGGCCCCGCTGGGGCCGGTGAGCGCGGTGGTCTCCCCCGGGCGCAGCGTCAGCGCGGCGCCGTCCAGCGCGGGCGCGGTCCGGCCGGGGAGCAGCACGGTCAGGCCGGCGGCCTCGACGACGGCGCCGCCGAGGGCGGGCGCGGTGACGGTGCCGGCCTCCGGCAGCGGCGTCTCCAGCACCTGGAAGAGCTCGTCGGCCGCGGTCAGCCCCTCGACGCTGGAGTGGTAGAGCGCGCCGACCTGGCGGATCGGGAAGTACACCTCGGGCGCCAGGATCAGGATCAGCAGCCCGGTCTCCAGGTCGAGCGTGCCGTCCACCAGCCGGAAGCCGATGGAGACCGCGACCAGCGCCACCGAGAGGGTGGAGAGGAGCTCCAGCGCGAAGGAGGAGATGAAGGCGATCCGCAGGGTGCGCAGGGTGGCCCGGCGGTAGTCGGCGGTGATCCGGGCGATGCCGGCGGCCTGGGCGCGGGCCCGGTTGAACACCTTGAGGGTGGGCAGCCCGGCGACCACGTCCAGGAAGTGGTGCGAGAGCCGGGAGAGGGTGGCCCACTGCCGGTCCATCCGGGCCTGGGTGGCCAGGCCGATCAGCACCATGAAGAGCGGGATCAGCGGCAGCGTCCCGGCGATGATCGCGGCCGAGGTGAGGTCGGCGCCGACGATCCGCAGCAGCACGATCACCGGGACGACCACGGCGAGCGCCAGCTGCGGCAGGTAGCGGGCGAAGTAGTCGTCGAGCGCGTCGATGCCGCGGGTGGCGAGGGTGGTGAGTTCGCCGGTGCGCCGGCCCGCCAGGTAGGCCGGGCCGAGTGCGGTGGCGTGGTCGAGCAGCCGGCGCCGCAGGGTGGACTTCACCCGGGCGACGGACCGGTGCGCGGTGAGTTCGGTGAGCCAGCCGACCAGCCCCCGCCCGGCCGCGGTGAGCGCCAGCAGCAGCAGCGGGGTGGTCAGCTCGCCGAGCGTGGCCCCCTGCTGGAAGGCGCGGACCACGATCTCGGCGATCAGGCTCGCCTGGGCGACCACCAGGGCCGCGCCCGCCCCGCCGAGGATCACCGATCCGGCGAGGAAGGCACGGGTGGTGCGGGCGTGGCCGAGGAGGCGGGGGTCGACCGGCTTCACGGCGTCAGGCCTGGTCGAGCGCGGCGGCCGGGTCGTGCCCGGGGATGTGCTGGACACCGATCCGCTTGCGGAACACCCAGTACGTCCAGCCCTGGTAGAGCAGCACGAGCGGGGTGAAGACCGCGGCCACGATGGTCATCAGCTTCAGCGTGTACGCCGAGGAGGCCGCGTTGCCGACGGTCAGGCTCCACTCGGCGTTCAGGGTGGAGGGCATCACGTCCGGGAAGAGCGACAGGAAGAGCATCGCCACCGCGGCCACGACGGTCGCCCCGGAGAGGAGGAACGCCCAGCCCTCGCGGCCCACCTGGTTGGCAGCCAGCGCGCCGGCCAGCGCGACGACCGCGGTCACCAGCGCCGCCAGGCTCCAGCCGTTGCCGTTGTCGGCCTGGGTCCAGAGCAGGAAGGCCAGCGCCAGCACCGCCGTCACCAGGCCGAGCCGCAGCGCCGCCGCCCGCGCCCGCTCCCGGATCCCGCCGACCGTCTTGAGCGCGGCGAACAGCGCGCCGTGGAAGGTGAACAGGCTCAGCGTCACCAGACCGCCGAGGAGCGCGTACGGATTGAGCAGGTCCCAGAAGGTGCCGACGTAGTTCTTCTGCGCGTCGATGTCGACGCCGCGGACGATGTTGGCGAAGGCCACGCCCCAGAGGAAGGCCGGGAGCAGCGAGGTCCAGAAGATGGCCTCCTCCCAGTTCCGCTGCCAGCGCGCCTCCGAGCGCTTGGCCCGGTACTCGAAGGCGACTCCGCGGACGATGAGGCAGACCAGGATCACCAGCAGCGGGATGTAGAAGCCGCTGAACAGCGTCGCGTACCAGTCCGGGAAGGCGGCGAAGGTGGCGCCGCCGGCGGTCAGCAGCCAGACCTCGTTGCCGTCCCAGACCGGGCCGATGGTGTTGATCAGGACGCGCCGCTCGGCGGTGTTGCGGGCCAGCGGCTTGGTCAGGATGCCGATGCCGAAGTCGAAGCCCTCTAGGAAGAAGTAGCCGATCCAGAGGACGGCGATCAGGACGAACCAGACGTCGTGGAGTTCCATGGTCAATCGGTCCTATCGATCCTCGGTGGTCCTCAGTGGTTCTCGGTGGTCCGCAGCGGTTCTCAGTACGCGAAGGCGAGCGGCTTGTCGGCGTCGTCCGAGGAGGGGCCGCGCAGCGACGGGTCCTCGGCGGGCGGCTGCTCGGAGGTGACCGGGCCTGCCTTGGCGTACTTGACGAGCAGCCGGACCTCGATGACGGCGAGGACCGCGTACAGCGCGGTGAAGGTGGTCAGCGCGCCGATCTGCATGCCGATGCCGACGTTCGGCGAGACGGCGCTCGCGGTGGTCATCAGGCCGAAGACGGCCCACGGCTGGCGGCCCATCTCGGTGAAGATCCAGCCGAAGCTGTTGGCGATCAGCGGGAACCCCATGGTGAGGATGCCGATCCGCCAGCTCCACTTGGTGAGGAAGGGGCCCAGCTCCCGTTTGGGGGTGAGCATCAGCCTGGGCACCTCGGTGTCGCCGGTGCGGAACTCCGGCGCGAGGAAGCGCCGCTTCCTGGTGGTCCAGAGCCCGATCACGCCGGCCACGAAGGAGGTCATCCCGAAACCGATCATGAGGCGGAAGCCCCAGTAGGTGACGAAGATGCTCGGGATGTAGTCCTTCGGGTCGCCGCCGTACTTGGCGGCCTCCGCGTTGGCGGTGTCGTTGACGCCGGGCACGGACGAGCTGAAGTCGCTGTTGGCGAGGAAGGACAGTATCCCGGGGATCTCCAGCTCCACCGAGTTGTGGCCCTTGCCGACGTCGCCGACCGCGAAGACCGAGAACGGCGCCGGCGCCCGGGTGTCCCAGAGGGCCTCGGCGGCGGCCATCTTCATCGGCTGCTGGCGGAACATCACCTTGGCGAGCGAGTCGCCGCTGAGCGCGGTGCCGAGGCCGAAGACGACGGCGAGGACGAGGCCGAGGCGGAGCGAGGTCCGCATCACGGCGGTCTTCCTGGGGTCGGCGGTGTCCGGCCGGCGCTTGGCCTTCCAGAGGTGGAAGGAGGCGATGCCGACCATGAAGGCCGCGCCGGTGAGGAAGGCCGCGGTCAGGGTGTGCAGTACGACGGTGACGGTGGTGTCCTGGAACAGCACGCGTGTGATGTCGGTCAGCTGCGCCTTGCCGGTGGCCGGGTCGATCGTGTAGCCGGTCGGGTGCTGCATCCAGGAGTTGGCGGCCAGGATGAAGTAGGCGGAGAGCACGGTGCCGAGCGAGACCATCCACATGCAGGCGCAGTGGAGCTTCCTCGGCAGCTTGTCCCAGCCGAAGATCCAGAGCCCGATGAAGGTCGACTCGAAGAAGAAGGCGATCAGCGCCTCCATCGCGAGCGGGGCGCCGAAGACGTCGCCGACGAACCGGGAGTAGTCCGACCAGTTCATGCCGAACTGGAACTCCTGGACGATGCCGGTGACCACGCCCATCGCGATGTTGATCAGGAAGAGCTTCCCCCAGAACTTCGTGGCGTGGAAGTACTTCTCCTTGTTCGTCCGTACCCAGGCGGTCTCCAGCCCGGCCACGATGGCGGCCAGGCTGATGGTGAGCGGGACGAAGAGGAAGTGGTAGACGGTGGTGATGCCGAATTGCCATCGCGCGATGGTCTCGTGAGCGATTGCCAGTTCCACGTCGCCCTCTCTCCAACCGGCCCATAAGGGCATGTTCAGGACAAACTTCATCTATATCCGTAGACCGCTGCACACCAGCGCAAGCTTGTCCGCTTGTGAACGTGAACACGTTCACAAGCTCAGTATCCATCATGCTTACGAGTGGTTTGCAGGCGGGGTGGGATTGACCGGCGGTGCCGTGCGCACAGTCTGCGGAGCCGCCCGTGGGCGCCACAACGAGCGGCCGGGCGAGTGTCGCGGCGATCTTGGACGATCCGGCGCTTGACAGGCGCCGGACCGTCCTCTTGGTACTAGTGGCTGCCGTACGGCCGGGTGATGATCTCCAGACCGTGACCGGCCGGGTCGAGGAAGTACAGCCCCCGACCGCCGTGGTGGTGGTTGATCTCGCCGGGCAGCTTCAGCTGCGGGTCGGCGTAGTAGGCGATGCCGTCCGCCTCGATCCGGGCGAAGGCCGCGTCGAACTCCTCGTCCGAGACGAGGAACGCGTAGTGCTGCAGGACGATCGACTCCGCCGGCACCGTCGCGAAATCGAGGGTGACGCCGTTGTCCGTGGCCACGGGGACGAACGGCCCCCACTCCGCCCCGACCTCAAGGCCGAGGATTCCCGCCAGGAACTCGGCTGACTCCCGGTTGTCCCGGGCGTGGACGATCGTGTGATTGAACTGGACTGCCATGCTTCGAATGCCTCCGTAAGGCACTCACGGGCTACCTCCATGCCTCACCCGGACGGTGACCGACACGCGATGCCGTACCACCGATCCTAGAACGGACCCCGGGCTCCCCCGCAAGGGCCGGTTCCGGCCCGTGCCAGACTCCTTCCCGTGCGGACGATGCAGACGATCATCGAGTCAATGGCCGGGCAACTGGCCGGAGTGCCGGGCGTGGTGGGCGTGGCGCTCGGCGGCAGCCGGGCCCGCGGGGAGCACCGGCCGGAGTCGGACTGGGACCTCGGCGTCTACTACCGCGGCGCGCCGGACCTCGACGCGCTGCGCGAGCTCGCCGGCCCCGGCGTCGAGGTGGCCGGCCCCGGCGCGTGGGGGCCGTGGGTCGACGGCGGGGCCTGGCTGGAGGTCGACGGGACGGCGGTGGACTGGATCCTGCGCGACCTCGACCGGGTCGGCCGGGTCTGGACGGACTGCCGCGCCGGCCGCTACGAGGTCGGCATCCAGGCCGGACACCCGCTCGGCTTCTGGTCGCCGTGCTACCCGGGCGAGCTCGCGGTCGGCCGCATCCTGGCCGACCCGAGCGGCGAACTGGCAGCACTGCAGGCGGAGTTGGCCGAGTACCCCGAGCCGCTGCGGGCCGCGCTGACCGCGAGCACCTGGGAGGCGGAGTTCCTGCTCGCCGGAGCGGCCAAGGGCGCGGCCCGGGCGGACACGCTGTACGTCGCGCTCTGCCTCTCGCGCGCCGTCGGCATCCTGGTCCAGGCCCTGCACGCGGACGCGCGCCGCTGGTGCCTCAACGAGAAGGGGGCCTTCGACGTCGCCGCGGGCCTGCCCGCCGCCCCGGCAGGCTTCGGGCCTCGTGCCCGCCGCCTTCTCGCCGCCCCGGGCGGCACCCGGGAGGAGCTGACGGCCACCGTCGCCGACGCCCGCACCCTGGTCGCCGACACCGTCGCCGCGCTCCGGGCAGGCCCGCAGGCGTAGCCCCCGGCAGCCCTTCGACGTCCGGCCTCCCGGCGACGCCCGGACGCGTCCTACGGCCGCCCCAGCAGCTGGGTGCCGGCGGCGGAGGGGCTGCGGGCGGTGAAGTAGTCGGTGAAGCCGCGGAGGAACTCCGCCTCGGTGATGGTGCCGTCCCCGTCCACGTCCAACTGCCGGAAGCCGTGCGAGAGGTCGGCGGGGTGGACGCGGGGGCCGCCGAACACGGCGCGGTACTCGGCGGCGTCGAGGGTGCCGTCGCCGTCGGTGTCGGCGGCGGTGAAGACGGCGCGCAGCGCGGGCAGCAGGCCGCGTTCGAGGTAGTCGGGGTCGCGGTCGCAGCCCGCCAGGGTGGCGGCGACGAACTCGCCCCGGCCGATCCGCCCGTCGCCGTCGGCGTCCATGGTCGAGCGGAGCTGCTCCCACCAGCCGTCGAAGGCGGCGCGGACGCGGCCCTCGGCGTCCTCCGTGAGCTCCAGCTGCCAGCAGACGTTGTGCGCCATGGCCTGGAGGTCGGGTGCGGTGAGGTAGCCGTCGCCGGTCTGGTCGAGGACCTGGTCGAAGAAGCGGTCCAGCCGGGGCGGCCGGGTGTCCCGCCGGGGCGGCCGCCGCCGCTGCGCCGGAACCGGCGGCCGCTGGAAGCGGTAGCGGCGCCGCTCGGGCAGCCGGGTCATCAGCGCCCGCCCGCCGTGGTGCAGCAGCCGGGAGAGGAGGGCCGCGCGGCGGGTGCGGACGAGGCCGAAGCGCTCGCGGTAGACGGCGGGGAGGTCGGCGACGGTGAGGGTGGTGACGACCCGGGCGGCAACCGCCCGCAGCAGCCGCCAGCCGACCGGCCCGAGCCAGTGCAGCCGCCGCGGGCAGGGCGCCTCGTGCAGCATCTCGTACAGCAGGTGGCGGGCCTGGTCGGTGAACTCCAACTGCTCGCGCACCATCGTGCGGAAGTAGCCGGGCAGTTCGGCCGCCGTGCGCGGCAGCGAGCCCTCCGGCAGCCGGAACGCGGCGATGGTCGCCGTGAACTCCCCGTACACCGACTCCAGTTCGTCCGCCGCATACGGGTCCCCGCTCAACTCCCGCATGGTGACGACGGATTCGAAGAGGGTGAGCAGCACCCAGGCCCGGGTGGCCGGGTCTTCGGCGTCGTACGGCCGGCCGCCCGGCGCGGTGCCGCGGATGCGCCGGTGGGCCCGGTCGAGGCGCCCGACCTCGCGGTGGAGCGCCTCCTCGTCCGCCTGGAAGAGCCGCTGGCCGCTGCCCATGGTGTGTTCGACCCGCCGCCACGGGTGGCCGCGGTAGGTGGAGTGCTCGGTCATCCCGGCCGAGACCACCGGGTGGGAGGCCTGGAGGACCAGCAGCCGCCAGGCGACGAGCGCGATCCGCCATTCGCTGAGATCCCGGCGGAAGGAAGCGCTCGGCCCGGACGACGACAGTGGCATGGAAAAGCCCCCGTGATTCTGTGAGTTTCCGCGTCGGCGGCGGCCTTCCCGCTGGCTCGACGGCGAAACTCCGACAGAATTAGACGGATTTACCTACCGACTGCGGCTACTGACCCTGGGCCAGCCCCTCCAGCTCCACGAGATCCTCCGGCGCCAGCCGCAGCGAGGCCGCGGCCACGTTCTCCTCCAGATGGGCCGGGGAGGAGGTGCCCGGGATGGCCAGGACCGTCGGCGAGACGGAGAGCAGCCAGGCCAGCATCACCTGGGCGCGGGTGGCGCCGTGCCGGTCGGCGACACGCTGGAGCGCCGGGTGCTCGGGCACACCCGTGCCGCCGAGCGGAAAGAAGGGCACGAAACCGATGCCCTTGGCCTCGCACGCCGCCAGCACCCCGTCGCCGTGCTCGGTGTCCAGGACGCTGAACTTGTTCTGCACCGCGACCACCGGCGCGATCGCCTCCGCCTCGGCGAGCTGGGCCTCGTTGACGTTGCTGACGCCGAGGTGCCGGATCAGCCCCTCCTCGCGCAGCTCGGCCAGGGCGGCGAAGGGCTCGCTGATCGACGACTGGCTGGGCATCCGCCGCAGGTAGACCAGGTCGAGCCGGTCCACGCCCAGCTCGCGGAGGTTGCGGTGGACGGCCTCGCGCACCTCGGCCGGGCCGGCCGGGTACATCCAGGTGCCGTCGGGGTACCGGCCCGGGCCGACCTTGGTGGCGATCACCAGGTTCTCGGGGTACGGGTGCAGGGCCTCACGGATCAGGTTGTTGGCGAAGAGGTCCTTGTAGAAGTAGAACCAGGCGGTGTCGATGTGGTCGACACCGAGCTCGACCGCCCGGCGCAGCACGGCGCGGCTCTGCTCGGGGTCGCAGGCCGGGCCCTGCCAGTCCCGCATCGGCAGCTTCATCGCGCCGAAGCCCATCCGGGTCACCGGCAGGTCGCCGCCGAGGAGCAGGGAGCCGGATGCGGTGAGATGAGGTGAGGTCGTCATGGCATCAAGCCTCCGGTCCGCTCGCCAACCGGCCGTCCGATCTGGCAGCTTGCTGCCATGAGTACTGATCGGATCATCACGCTGCACGGCGAGCAGGAGCTCGTCCGGCAGGCCGGCCACCTCTTCGTCGGCTCCCGCGAGGAGTTCCTGGTCGCGGCCGCCGACCTGATGACCTGGTCCACCGGCGTCAACGCCGCCTTCCGCGAGGGCAAGCGGCCGCACGTCGTCCCAGGTCTCACCATGCGCAAGCTGTACACCCGGCGGGCGCTGGCCGACCCGGAGTCGGAGCGGCGGCTGCTGCGGATCGCCGCCTCCGGCGTCGAAATCCGGATCTGCGACGGGCCGCTGGCCCGCGAGGCGATCATCATCGACCGGCGCACCGCGATCCTGGCCGGCGCCCCGGTGCGCGGCGTCCGGACGTACACCGTGGTGAGCTCGCCGGAGGTCGTCGACGGCGTGCGCTCGCTGTTCCGTGCCACCTGGGAGACCGCCACCGAACTCGCCGACTGCGCCCGCCCGCCGCACCTCACCGAGCAGGCCCGGCACATCCTCCGCACCCTCGCCGCCGGCCACACCGACGAGACCGGCGCCCGGCTGCTCGGGCTCTCGCTGCGCACCTACCGCCGTCGCGTCGCCGAGGTCATGACCGCCCTCGGCGCCACCTCCCGCTTCCAGCTGGGCCTGCTGGCCCAGGGCCTGCGGGAGGAGTGAGTCAGTCCCGCCGCCCGCCGGTGACCCCGGGACCGATCGCGAACCCCTTCGCCGGCCCCTCCGGGATCACGGCCTCCTCGCCGGCCCGCAGTTCACCCGATCAGGTGGTTTACCGCTGCCACAGCTCCGCATGAAACGCCGCGGGGGAGGCCGGATCACCGGCCTCCCCCGCGGGGTTGGGTTCGCGGCCGCCTCCCGATCGGGCGCGAACGGATGGTCAGGCGGGCTGGCCGGCCTTGCGGCGGGAGACGTAGACGGCGGCGGCGCCCAGGCTGATGGCGAGGCCTGCACCCAGGGCGAGGTACGGGGTGGCCGGGTTGGAGCCGGTGTCGGCGAGCTCGGCCCCCGTCGCGGTCGACGCGGTGGTCGACGCGGTGGTCGAGGACGTGGTCGAGGACGTGGTCGAGGTGGTGTTCCTGACACCGGTCTTCGCGGCGGTCGTCGTGGTCGACGACGTGGTGCCGGCGGCCGTGGTGCCGGCGGCCACGGCCGTGGTGTCGGCGACCGGGGTGACGGCGGCGGGCGGCTGCTGGGCCGCGGGGGCCGGATCGGTGCCCTTGGCGGGCTGCTGCGCGGCGGCGGCCCTGGCGTCGGCGAGCGCCTTGTCGGCGGCCGTCTTGGCGGCGGACGCGGCCTTCGTGGCCTCGCTCAGCGTGTGCAGCTTCCGGAGCTCGGCGACCCTGGCGTCGTCGAGGGCGTTGACGGCGGCGGTCCTGGCCTTCTCCGCGGCGACGTTGGCGGTGTCGGCGGCCTTGGCCGCCTCGGTGGCCTTGTACAGGCGGGTCAGGATGGCGACCCGCTCGTCCTCCGGGGTCGCCGGGTCGTCGAGCTTGGAGGTGGCGGCCTTGGCGTCGGCGAGCGCCTTGTCGGCGGCGGCCTTGGCGGCGGCGGTCTCCTTGGCGGCGGCCCGAGCCTCTTCGAGCTTGCCCAGGTAGGGCTGCGAGTCGTTCAAGAAGGCCTTGACCTTGGCCTGCTGCGCGGCCTCGGCGGCGGCGGCCGTGTCGTACGCCTTGGCGGCGTCGGCGGCGGCCTGCTCCAGGGCGGCGATGGACACGTCGTCCTGGGCCTGGGCCGACGCCGCGAAGGCGGGTGCCGCGGAGAACACAGCGGCGGGCGAGATCACTGCGGCGACCATGGCGGCCGAGACCAGCGTACGGCGGAGGTTCACGGGGATCCCTTTCGGATCGTGGAACAGCAAAAGCCGTTGTGAGAACGGTGGTTACCGCTCAGCGGCTTGATCATATGCAGACGGATTCCGTACGCTCCATGCCGACTTCCGGCAATGAGAACGGCCTCCGGACTTCCCGATCCGTGACGGGACCGACGACCTGCCTGCCGGTCATGCCCGGCCCCTCCGCGCAGGACCGCAACCCGGCCCCTCCGCGCGGCCCCTCAGCGCTGGTGCGGAAGCTCCACGCGGAAGGTCGCGCCGGCGCCGGGGGCGGTGTGGAGGGTGAGGGTGCCGCCGTGGGCGTGGGTGAGGGCGGTGGCGATGGCGAGACCGAGGCCGGCGCCGCCGCCCTCGTGGCGGCTGCGGGAGGCGTCGACGCGGTAGAAGCGGTGGAAGACCAGGGCGGCCTGGTCGGCGGTGAGGCCGGGGCCGGAGTCGGCGACCTCCAGGAGGCAGAGCCCGCCCGCGGTGCCGACGCCGATCCGCACCGGGGTGCCGGGCGGGGTGTGCTTGACGGCGTTGCCGACCAGGTTGGTGACCACCTGCCGCAGCCGGGCCTCGTCGCCGAGCACGGGCGCCGGGCCGGGGGCGCCGGTGCCGGCCGGGCCGGTGAGGGCGACCGGGCGGGACGGGTCGAGGGCGGTGAGGTCGTGCAGGGCGTCCGCGGCGAGGGTGCGCAGGTCCATCGGGGCGAGGTCGAGCGGGCGTTCCTCGTCGAGCCGGGCGAGCACCAGCAGATCCTCGACCAGGGTGCCCATCCGGACGGCCTCGCTCTCGATCCGGAACATCGTCCGCTTGACGTCGGCGTCGGTGGGCAGCGCGCCCATCCGGTACAGCTCGGCGAAGCCGCGGATGCCGGCGAGCGGGGTGCGCAGCTCGTGCGAGGCGTCGGCGACGAACCGCCGCATCCGGGCCTCGGACTCGGCGCGGGCGGCGAACGCGGCCTCGATCTGGGTGAGCATGCCGTTGAGCGCGATGGAGAGCCGGCCGACCTCGGTGCGCGGCGGGAGCGCGGGCATGCGGTGGGAGAGCTCGCCGGAGGCGATCAGCTCGGCGCCCTCCTCGATCCGGCGCAGCGGCCGCAGACCGGCCCTGACGGCGAAGAAGCCGAGCGCCCCGATCAGGACCAGCACCGCTCCGCCGATCGCCAGGAACGCGGCGCGCAGCCGGCCGACGGTGGCGTCGATGTCCTCGCGGGAGACGGCGACCATCAGGTACGAGGCGGTGGGGGCCGGCGCGGCGAAGGCGCTGGCGGGGGCGGGGGGCCGCTGAAGCGGCAGGACCAGCGCCCGCCAGGTGCGGTTGCCGCGCTGGTCGGGCAGGTCGAAGGGGGTGTCGGCGGTGGAGGCGGCCGGGTCGAGGCCGGTCAGCTGGGGCGCGGGGTCGTTCTCGGAGACGGGTTGGCGGACGACCTGCTGCACCTTGCCGTCGGCCGAGAGGTACTGGACGAAGTACTGGCTGGGCAGTGCCGCCAGGTAGTTGGGGGCCCCCCGCTTGCCGGTGACCGCCGGCTGCCTGTTCTCGGGCCAGGTGACCCGCCCGGGGGCGCGCTTCGACAGCGGCTCGGCGAAGCGCTGGAGCTGTTCGTCGAGCCGCTGCACCAGCTGCACCCGGACGGTGCCGAGCACGACGGTGTCGCTGACGGCGAGCCCGGTGGTGACCAGGGCGAGCACCAGGACGAGCAGCCGGGCGCGCAGGGACAGCCGGGTGAGCATCGGCATCGGGGCGGGGCCGTCAGTTCTGCGGGGGTCGGCGCATCGCGTAGCCGATGCCGCGCACGGTGTGGATGAGCTTGGGGCCGTGCGCGGAGCCGGAGTCGAGCTTGCGGCGCAGGTAGGAGATGTAGGACTCGACGATGGAGAGGTCGCCGCCGAAGTCGTACGCCCAGACGTGGTCGAGGATCTGCGCCTTGGAGACCACCCGGCCGACGTTGGCCATCAGGTAGTGCAGCAGCTTGAACTCGGTGGGCGAGAGCGCGACCGGGGTGCCGCCGCGGGTGACCTCGTGGGCCACCGGGTCGAGGGTGAGGTCGGCGACGACCAGCCGGCCGTCCTCGGCGGGGCCGCCGGCCCGGCGCAGGATGGCCCGGATCCGGGCGATCAGCTCCTCCAGGCTGAACGGCTTGGTGACGTAGTCGTCGGCACCGGCCGCCAGGCCCTGGACCTTGTCGCCGACGCCGTCCTTGGCGGTGAGGAAGAGCACCGGCAGGTGGTCGCCGGGGTGGCCGTGGGCGGGGCCGGCGATCTGGCCGCGGCTGGTCTGCTCGCGCAGCCGCTCGACCACGGTGAAGCCGTCGAGGTCGGGGAGCATGACGTCGAGGACGACCAGGTCCGGGCGCTCGACGGCGATCAGTTCGAGCGCCTCGGTGCCGCTGGCGGCGGAGGCGACCCGGAAGCCGGAGAACCGCAGCGAGGCGGAGAGCAGCTCGCGGATGTTGGGTTCGTCGTCGACGACGAGGAGGAACGCCTCGCCCGGGCCGCCGGCCACCGCGGAGGTTCCTGGTGTGGACACAGTGCCTTGCACGGGGGTTCCGCCTCCCGGTCGGACGATGGCGTTCAGCTTGAGGCTAGCCCGGGGAGGCTATGCGCCATCGATGAATGTTGGATTAACACCTTATCGGGCGGATTTGGGCCGACGGGCCCGCAGGGCCGGGCTGGGTGGTGTGCGCACAGGCTCGACGGCCCCCGGCGCGGAGCCGGCACGGGCCTCGACGGCCCCCGGCACGGAGCCCGCACAGGCCTTACCGGCCCGGGCGCGGGCCGGAGGGCGCGCCACGAGGCGCCCCCGGATCGGGAAAAACGCGCGGCCCGGCCGCCGGAGGTGTTCGGCCGGGCCGCGCGGACGTCCGGAGACTGCGGGGTCAGCCGCCGGACGATCCTCGGGTGCCACCTCCGCCGCCGAAGCCCCCACCAGCGCCGCCGCCGAAGCCGCCCGCCCCGCCGAAGCCGGTCGCGCCCTCGACGAGCTGGGTGGCGTTGTAGCCGCCGTCGGCGCCCGGGGTGCCGACCACGGTGACGCTCTGGCCGGGCTGCAGGTCGGTGACCTTGCCCTCCTTGTTGAGCTGGACCTTGGTGGCGTCGCCGGTGGTCACCTTGACGGTCTTGCCGTTGGCGTCGGTCAGGTAGACGGTGGTGCCGTCGACGGCCTTGACCGTGCCGCGGGTGAAGCCGCCCTGCCCGCCGCCCTGGCCGCCGCCCTGTCCCTGGCCCTGGCCGCCGTTGCGGCGGGAGCCGTTCTGCCCGGGACCGGCCGTGCCCCCGGACGCCCCGGCCCGCTGCTGCTGCCCGCCCGCGGCCACCGCCTTGCCGGAGCCGCCGGACCCGTGGCCCTGCTGGTACCAGACGCCGCCGGCGAACGCCGCCGTGGCGATCACCGCGCCCGCCAGCGCGAGGGTCAGCCAGGGCAGCTTCCGGCGCGGCGGCGCGGCCAGCTCGGCGGTGACGTCCCGGGCTCCCCCAGCCTCCGGCCGGGGGGACCCCCATGGCGGGGTGGCGAGCAGGACGACCTGCTCGGCGGGGGTGCCCGGGGTCACCGGGGCGATCTCGTTGCTCATGGGTGTCACGTCCTACTCGTGCTACTCGTGGCGGAGGGCGTCGATCGGGCGCAGCGAGGCGGCCCGGTTGGCGGGGTAGCTGCCGAAGAACAGCCCGATGGCGACGGCGATGCCGAACGCGCCGATCACCGACTCGGGGATCACCACCGGCTTGATGCCGACGATGCTGAAGTGCGAGCCGGCGATCCCGGCCAGCACGCCGAGCCCGGCGCCGATCACCGAGAGCAGGGTGGACTCGGTGAGGAACTGTCCGAGGATCACCCCGCGCGGCGCGCCGAGCGCCTTGCGGATGCCGATCTCCCTGGTCCGCTCGGTGACGGTGACCAGCATGATGTTGGTGATGCCGATCCCGCCGACCAGCAGCGAGATCGCGGCCACCGCGCCGAGCAGCACCGTGAAGGTCTTGGTGGTGGACTCCCGGGCGGTGAGCAGCGAGGCCTGGTTGCCGATCCGGAAGTCCGCCTTGCTCGGGTCGGCGATCGCGTGGGTGCCGAGCAGCACCCGGGTGATCTCGGCCTGGGCGGCGGTGGTGCTGTCGGCGGAGGTGGCCTGAACCAGGATCTGGCTGACCGGGCCGAAGCCGGTGAAGGCGTTCTGCACGGTCGGCAGCGGCGCGATCACCACGTCGTCCGGGTCGGTGAAGCCGGTGCCGCCCTTGGCCTGGAGCACGCCGACCACGGTGAACGGCGTGCCGCCGACGGTGATCTGCTTGCCGACCGGGTCGGCGGCGGCGAACAGCTGCTTGGCGGTGGTGGCGCCGAGCACCGCGACCTTGCGGGAGCCGAGCACGTCGTCGGCGGTGAAGTACTCGCCGTGGCCGATCTTCTGGTTGGCGGTCTCGAAGTACGCGGGGTAGGTGCCGACGATCGAGCCGGGGCTGTACGAGATGTCCCCGTACAGCGCGGTGCCGCTGGTGGTGACCACCGGCGCGACGGACTTGATCGCGGTCGACTCCGTGTCGCTCGCCAGGGCCTTGGCGTCGGCGACCGTGAGCTTCTTCGCGGTGGACGCGGTGCGCGAGCCGCCGAAGGACGAACCGGCGCTGACCGTCAGCGAGTTGGTGCCGAGCGAGGTGATCGACTCCTTGACCGCCACCGAGGAGCCGTTGCCGACGGCGAGCAGCAGGATCACCGAGGCGACGCCGATCAGCACGCCGAGCATGGTGAGGACGGAGCGCACCTTGTTGGCGGCCAGGCCGCCGACGGCGAAGCGGAGCATCTGCCAGAGGATCACGCGAGCACCCCCTGGAGTCCTGCGGCCGGCCGCAGCGCGGGCGGCGGACCGTCCACCGGGGCCTGCCGGACGTCACTGATGATCGCGCCGTCGACCAGCCGGATCACCCGCTTGGCGTGCAGCGCGACCTCGTCCTCGTGGGTGATCAGGACGACCGTGCGGCCGGTCGCGTTGAGGCCGTCGATGATGGCCAGCACCTCGTCGGTGGAGCGGCTGTCCAGGTTGCCGGTGGGCTCGTCGGCGAGCAGCATCGCCGGGGCGGTGACCAGCGCCCGGGCCACCGCGACGCGCTGCTGCTGGCCGCCGGAGAGCTCGTTGGGCTTGTGCCCGGAGCGTTCGGCGAGGCCGACCAGCGACAGCGCGGCCAGCGCCCGGCGACGCCGCTCGGCGGCCCGCACACCCGCGTAGGCGAGCGGCAGTTCGACCTGGGCGAGCGCGGTGGTGCGGGGGACGAGGTTGAAGGACTGGAAGATGAAGCCGATCTTGCGGTTGCGGACCAGCGAGAGCTGCTGCTCGTCCAGGTGGCCGACGTCGATGCCGTCCAGCAGGTAGCGGCCGGCGGTGGGCACGTCCAGGCAGCCGAGGATGTTCATCAGGGTGGACTTGCCGGAGCCCGAACTGCCCATCACCGCGACGAAGTCGCCCTGTTCGATGTCCAGGCTGACGCCCTGCGGCTCGCCGGTGGCCGGGTCGGAGGGGCCGCGCAGCGCGTGCACGGTGGCGTCGCCGTGGCCGTAGGCCTTGGTGAGCCGGCGGATCTGGATGACCGGTGGCGGTTCGGAGGGCACCCGCTTGTCGATGACGTGACGCATCATCCGCGGTTACCGCCTCGGCCCGCGCCGCCGCCGGTGCTGCCGCCGACCCCGGCCACGCCCGCGCCGGCGCCGCCGCGGCCGCCCTGGCCGCCGTTCGCGCCCGGGAAGGAGCCGTTCGGGAAGCCGTTGCTGCCGCTGGTGGTGGCGAGTTCGACCTTGTCGCCCTCCTGCAGCCCCGAGACCACCTGCACGGTGGTGTCGCCCTCGACGCCCACACCGACGGTGACCCGCTCGGTGGCCCCGTCCGGGTGGACGACGGTCGCCGTCCGCTCCGCGCCGGTGCCGGCCAGGGCCGCGGTGGGCAGCGAGAGCGCGTTGTCGGCCTCGCCGGTGACCACCGAGACGGTCGCGCTGAGGCCCGTCCGCAGCTTGCTGGTGTCCCCGGTGATCTGCAGCGTCGCCGCGTACTGCACGGCGGTCGCGCCGCCGGTGCCGCCGCTGCTCGTGGGCAGCGAACTGACCGAGAGGACGGTGGCGTTGAGCTTGGTGTCGGACTGCGCGTTCAGGGTGACGGTGGCCGCCTCGCCCTTCTTCAGCTTGAGCGAGTCCAGCTCGGAGAAGTTGGCGCTGACCTGCATCCCGGTCGGGTTGGTCAGCACGATGAAACCGCTCGGGGTGGCGGAGGTCGCCGCCGTCCCGCCGGACTTGCCCGTGGAGGAGCCGCTCGCGGTGCCCCCGCCGAGGGTGTCGCCCACCTTGCCCGTGATCGACGCGACCGTGCCGTCCACCGAGGCGGTGAGCGTCGTCCCGGCCAGCGCCGCCCGGGCGTTGGCGAGGTTGGTCTGCGCGGTGGCGACCTGCTGCTGCGCCTGGGCGACCGCCGCCTCGTCCACCTTGGTGGTGGTGATCGTGGTGGTCTGCGGAGCGGGCGTACTGCTCACGCCCGCTCCGCGCTCCCCACCAGCCGCGGCGCCGCCGTTGCCGGCGTTGCCGCTGCCGCCGCTGCCGCCACCGCTGGACGGCTGCGCGGTGCCCGGGATCTGCTGGGTGGTCGTGGTGGTGACCCCGGCCTGGGCCTTGGTGAGGTTGGCGTTCGCCGTGGTCAGCGCCGCCTGGGCCGCGTCCACCTGCTGCTGGGCGGCCGTCGTGTCGACGGTGGCCAGCACCTGGCCCTTCTTGACGGCGTCGCCGACCGCGACCTTGACGGCGGTCAGCCTGCCGCCGGTGGTGAAGTCCTGGGCCGCGTCGGTGGGCGAGGTCAGGGTGCCTGTTCCGGACACGGTGGCCAGGACCGTGCCCTTGGCCACGGTCGCCGTCCGGACCTGCGCCTTTCCGGCCGGCGTGCTGGTACCGCTGTCCAGGGTGGTGTACGCCAGGGCCGCGGCGCCCACCAGGGCCACGCCGAGCGCGGAGTTGACGAGGACGGCACCACGCCGTCGCGGGAACACCTTCATGCCGCACAGCTTCGCGGGGCGCTCTTGCGGAGCCCTGGGCGCGAGCTGGAAGAACGCTGACCGTCCGAATCCGGGCATTGCGGGGCAGGCCACCCTGCCCGGGCAGTCGCTTTGGCCACCGCCTGGCCGGCCGTTGACCGGACTCCCAGCAGACTCCCAGCCGTCCCCAGGCATCCGGGAGGGCGCGCACCGCTCACCACTCGACAGATAGTCGTCGCGCAGATAATCTATGGATACATCATCCGCCGGAGGAGGCCCCCATGTGGGAGTACGAGCACACCATCGAAACCAGCGCCACCGCTTCGGCGATCTGGCGGCTCTGGGCCGACGTCGAGAACTGGGGCGCCTGGAACGCCGAGATCGAGAAGATCGAGATCAGCGGCCCGTTCGCGACGGACAGCCGGATCACGATGACGCCCCCCGGTGACGACCCTGTCCTGCTGCGCATCGCCGAGGCGGTCGAGAACGAACTCTTCGTCGACGAGGCCGTCTTCGGCGACCTGCTGCTGCGCACCACCCACCGGATCGACCGGATCGACGGCGACCGGATCCGCGTGGTGTACCGGATGGAGATCACCGGCGCCGGCGCCGACGAGGCCGGCCCCCGGATCGGCCCGGCCATCACCGCCGACTGGCCCGACACCATGGCCTCGCTGGCCGAACTGGCGCTGCGCTGATGCCCCTCAGCCCCGGCGAGAGCCCCGGGTTCCTGCTCTGGCACGCCACGCTCCGCTGGCAGCGCGAGATCGCCGCGGCCCTGGCCCCGCTCGGCCTCACCCACGTGCAGTTCGTGCTGCTCGCCTGCACCTGGTGGCTCAACACCCAGGGCGAGCACCCCAACCAACTGGCCGTCGCCCGCCAGGCCGGCACCGACGTCAAGATGACCTCCCAGGTCCTGCGCACCCTGGAAGGCAAGGGCCTCATCGAGCGCGAGGTCGACCCGGCCGACACCCGCGCCAAGCGCCTGCGCGTCACCGACACCGGCGCCGAGCTGGCCCCCCGCGCGATCGCCGCCGTCGAGCTCGCGGACGCGCACTTCTTCCAGCCGGTCCCCGTCGACGAGGCGGTGTCCCTGCTCGGCCGCCTGGCCCATCCCCAGGCCTGAGACACCCCGCAGGCCACCGGCCCCGGAGTGGAAAGTCAGCCCCTCCGACTTCCCACCCCGGGGCCGGCCGCGCTCCACGAGCCCGAGGCGGCGTGGCGGTGCCCCAGGAGGGGCTCCAGCGTAGCGTTCACCCTCAATTCATTGCAACGAACAGGTGGTCGCCGTTGCATTAGTTGCAGGCCTATTGCAACGATATTCGTGCCATGACCTGCATTGATGCTGATTGTGCGCAACAAGCTTGTTGCCTGATACTCGAACGCAACGTAGCTTTTGCGAAGTCAGAAACAACGAGTGCAGGAGAGACACCATGCAGAAGTTCGCCACCGCCGCCCCGATCGCCGCCGTCCTGGACATCCCCGCCGGACGCATCCGCCTCATCGCCGCCGACCGGGCCGACACCAACGTCGAGATCCTCCCCGCCAACCCCGCCAAGAGCCGCGACGTGAAGGCGGCCGAGCAGATGACCGTCGACTACCGCGACGGCGTCCTGCGGATCGAGGCCCCCGCGGCCAAGAACCGGATCCTCGGCAACTCCGGAGCCGTCGAGGTCACCATCCAGCTGCCCGCCGGCTCCCGCGTCGAGGCGAAGACCGCCACCGCCGAACTCCGCGGCGTCGGCCGCCTCGGCGACGTCACCTACGCCAGCGCCCAGGGCACGGTCAAGCTCGACGAGACCGCCAACGCCACCCTCACCCTCCAGGACGGCGACATCACGGTCGGCCGCCTCGCCGGCCCCGCCCGCATCACCACCCAGCGAGGCGACATCGACATCACCGAAGCCATCCACGGCACCGTCGAACTGGGCACCCAGGCCGGTGACATCACCGTCGGCGCCGCCCGCGGCGTCTCCGCCTCCCTGGACGCCGGCACCGCCCACGGCCGCATCCACAACGCGCTCAAGAACACCGACGGCACCCCCGGCCTCACCATCCACGCGACCACCTCCTACGGCGACATCACCGCCCGCAGCATCTGACGGCCGGCCCGAAAAGGCCGACGACACCGTCGAGTTGCATGGCCGCACCTCCTACCGCGACATCACCATCGACCGCTACTGATCCATCTCCGCCCCTGGAAGAAGGCACATCATGACCAGCAAGCAGTCCGCCTGGACCGGCATGGTGGCGATCGATGACACCGCACTGGCCGTCACCGACACCGGCGGGACCGGCCGTCCCGTGGTCTACCTCAACGGCTCCTACGCCGACCAGTCGCACTGGCGGCGCGTCATCACCGACCTCGGCGGCGACTACCGGCACATCACCTACGACGAGCGCGCCCGCGGCAAGTCGAAGCGCGCCACGGACTACTCGTTCGAAGCGTGCCTGCGCGACCTCGACGCCGTCCTCGGCGCCAGGGGCGTGGACCGGCCGATCCTGGTGGGCTGGTCCTACGGCGCCATGCTCGCCATGCACTGGGCCGCCCGGAACCCGGACCGCGCCCTGGGGGCGGTGTCCGTGGACGGCGCCCTGCCGCACGAGTGGCTCGACGACGCCGCCCGGGAGCAGATCCGCAAGCTGTTCCGCCGGATGAGCCCGCTGTTCCCGATCGCCCGCCCGCTCGGCCTGGCCGCGCGGATGAGCGCCGCGCAACACGCCGAGATCAACATCGAGGCCAACGAGCTCTGCGCGCCCGCCGCCCTCGACCCGGTCTTCGACCGTCTGACCGTACCCACCCGGTACGTGCTCGCCACCGGCGGCAACCTGGGCGGCGACCCGAAGCTGATGGAACAGATCCGCGCCAACCTCGACCCGGTGCTCGCCCGCCACCCGAACATCCGGGTCAGCGCGAAGGTCGCGAGCAACCACTCCAAGATCCTGCGCAACGACTTCCGAGCCGTCGCCGACGCGGTGCGCGAAATCGCCGTCACCCCCGCCCACCAGGTCGCCTGAGCCGCGAGGCGCCGTCCCTGCCGGTGCTCAGGTCGCCCCCCAGCGCGGCGACGGCCATCACCAGACTCGGCACAGGTGGCCGCAGGGATCTGCCAACGACCGGTGCTCTCGCCACGCTCCGCCATCGCCGGCACGGTCAACCCGGCTCTTGACCCTCACGCAACGGAAGACCTTACGGTCCCGAGTCATGAAGATCGTTGTTCACGACACGGCGTCCGCCATGACCGACCTCCTGCAACGCCCGGTGGAGGAACGTCCCGACGCCCTACGGGAGATCTACAGCCCGCTCCGGAGCGTGATGTCCAAGGTGATGGGCGATGTGGATCTCGTTCAGATGCACCAGCAGCTGGGCAGTGGTTTCCGGATCGACCGTGAGGACGCACGGTACCTGCCGGCCGTGCGTCAGATGCAGGACGCCGGGGTGTGGAACCGGATCGAGAACTCCCTCGCCGCCGCGTGGGAGCGGATCAGCCGCGCGGTGCCCGGCGTGAAACACGCCGAGACCGTGCACGTCGTGGTGGTGCTCGGCAACCCCGACGATCACCACCTGACGGTCCGCAGTGCCGGCTTCTTCGGCTCGGGCGGATTCCCGGGCGCGATCCAGCTGACGATCTGGCCCACCGACACCAGCCTGAAGAAGATCGGCCCCGCCGCCGCACACGAGCTCCATCACAACGTGCGCTACGCGAACGTGGTCTGGAACCCGGCGACCGTCACGGTCGGCGAGCAGGTGGTCGCCGAGGGGCTGGCGGAGGCGTTCGTACGGGAGCTGGCCGGCGAGGAGGCCATGGGCCCGTGGACGAAGGGGCTGACCGGCACCGAGCTCGACAGCGCCTACGAAAAGGTCACGGCCGGGATCGACGTGGCCGGGATGCAGAACCTGCCCGCGTACGTCTTCGGCGACGCCACCGCACAGCTCATGGGGCATCAACCCGTGGGGTTGCCGGACTTCGCCGGGTACTCGACTGGACTGCGGATCGTGGACGCACACCTGGCGGCCTCCGGTCTGACCGCCGCCCAGAGCGTCGCCCTGCCGGCGCGCGAGATCCTCGTCAACGCGGGCGTGCCGACCGGCGTGTAACCGCCCCGTGGCAAACCCGATCGGCCTCCGGGCCGGACACTGCACAACCCCGGCCCGGAGCGGCGCCTGGGAGTCGACGACGCCACCGGGTGCGGCGACCCGGAATATCGCGTGCGCATCCTGCGGACCAGTCGGGACTTCTGCGATGACGAGGACGGCCGGGCCTGGCACGAGGCCGAGGCTGACATGCGGGCCTACCTGGATGCTCTGGCCGCAGCGCTCACGACACGCTGCGGCGCTCCCGTCCTTGTCGACCTGTGGTCCATTATCTGACTGCCGGCTTGGATGTTCCGCTGTCCGCGGCGTCGTCAACATCGTCAGCTGACGTGCGCCGGGCGTCCGCTGAGCTTGATCTTTAGTCCAACACGGGAAAGTTGCCGGGTCGGCGTAGACACGCCTTCCAGCTCTCCCTAGCGTCAGGACCTGACGGCCCGTTCGGGCCAGTGCGAAGGGGGCGATCACAATGACCGACAGCCCGACTCTGACGCGGCTGACCGGTACGTACAACGGTCCGAACTGCGATGACGACGACTGCCCGAACGTCTACGCCACCGACCGCGATACGTTCGTGGTCCAGGGCGACCACTTCGCGGCACTCACGGTTCCGAAGGGCGAGTCCGCGGTGGAGATCCCTCGGCACGTTCTGGAGGAGGCTGTCCGTGCTCTTGGATGGTGACCAGTGGCGCCGACACTTCGACGGGTACCGGCGCGACGCGTTCCGGCTTGAGGCCCAGCCCGCGTACACAATGCCGCGCGAGACCGAGAATCTCGCGAGGTTCCTGCGTGGCGAGCCGAAGCCTGAGAGCCACAATGCGGCCTGGCATCAGCGGGTTCAGGGGTTCGTGTCGTCCGGCAGGACGATCGGCCGCGTCCGGGTGGTGCGCCAACCGCTGACGGACTACCAGCGATATCAGTTCGCCTGGGGGATCCCGGGCAACATTGCGGCTGGTGAGGACATCCGGATTCTGGATGCCACCGAAGAGGACTACGGCATCCCTGACCAGGACTGGTGGATGTTCGACGAGAAGTCGGTCGTGCATCTCAACTTCCGCCCGGACGGCACGCAGATCAACCGCGAGTTGATTGACGAACGGGCGGTCGAGTGCCAGGAGTTGAAGAGGCTGGCAATCGCGCGTTCGGTGCCCTTCTCCGACTACGTGAAAGACCACGGGTGACGCTCGATCCCGATCAGCTCGGCCGATCGAAGCAGGATCTGGCCGGGAGCCTGAGGAAGCTGCGGCTGCAAGCCGGTCTCACCGGAGACCGACTTGCAGTGCGTTGTGGCATAAGTCAGAGCAAGATCAGCAAGATCGAGACCGGTAGAACCACGCCTAGCCTGGTCGATGTGGAACGCATTCTGCGAGCGCTAAATGCTCCGAAGGATCTGGTCCAGGAGATAACCTCACTTGCAAGAATGGCGAACACCGAGTGGCAGGACAAGCGGTCCTCGTGGCGTCGCGGAATCGAGAAGCGACAGGCCGAGCTGTCGGCCCTGGAGGCCGGCGCCACCGAGATGCGTTACTTCCTCCCCGCGATGATCACCGGTCTGCTTGCCACGCCGGAGTACATGCACGCCAGCCTCGGGCACTCGACGGGCGACAGGTCAGCGGTCGTCAACCGAAAGCTCGGAAGGCAGCCTGTGCTCTACAACGACTCCAAGTCCTTCACCTTCATCCTGACCGAGCAGGCGGCCAGGTGGGCTCTGCTGCCGCCCCTCGCCATGGCCCTGCAGATCGATCGGCTCGCCTCGGTGGCCCAACTGCCGTCCGTCCGGATCGGTGTGCTGCCGCTGGGCAGATCGCTGACGCGTGGCCCGATGAACACGTTCACGGTCTATGACGATCGACTGGCAACGGTGGAGACCTTCACCGGCCGAATGGTCTTCCGCGACCCCAGAGATGTTGCTCGGCACCTCGACATCTTCGCAATGTTCGAGGAGCGTGCAATATTCGGCGAGGAAGCGAGAAGCCTGCTGGCCGCATGGTCGGCCGCATATCGGGCGTGAACTGCCGCCGGTGGGATCTTTATTCGAGGTCGGGAATTCCGTTGATGGATCGACCTTGGCTACTTAAGTTGATATCTGCACAGAGAGGCCGGTAGGCGTCGAAGTTCTGCGCCGACGGACACAAGGAGGCAGACCGATGAAGCAATCGCTCGTACCCCCGTGGGGCACGACCAGGATGCAGCCGTTCGCGGAGGCCGTCGCGATTCCGGCGTTCACGCCGGTGATCGATCCCGGGACCCAGGTTGCCGTGATCGTGGACGACGACGGCCGCGTGGTCGAGTTGGGGAGCCACGGCACCAGTACGAGCGGCCTGACGCCCACCATGACGAGCCCCGGCGACGGGTCGGGGCCGGGCGGGGCGACCGATGCGGATTCCACGGAGTCGTACGACCAGGACCAGAGTTCCGGCTGATGGCCGACCGATGCGGGTCGGTGTTGGTGATGACCAACTCCCGTGATGTCACCGCGGATGTGGTGCTGCGCGTCCTGGCCGAGCGTGGCGTTCCAGTGGTCCGGCTCGATCCCGGTGCAGACCTCCACGCCGGTGCCTCGCTGACCGCCATGTACGGCATGGGCGGTCAGCGAGGCAGCCTACGCACCCGGAGTCGGGAGCTGGATCTCACGCGGGTCCGGTCCGTTTGGGTGCGCCGGGCCTCTCCGTACGGGGGTCCCGCCCAACTGGAGGAGCAGGACCGGCGGTTCGCGGCCGCCCAGGCACTGTGGGGTGCCGGAGGGATCCTTGCCTCGCTTCCGGGGGCGCACTACGTCAACCATCCGTGGGCCAACCGGGGGGCCGAGTACAAACCGGCACAGCTCGCGGTCGCGCGGCGGCACGGGTTCCCGGTGCCGGACACGCTGATCACCAACGAGCTGAGTGCTGCACAGGAGTTCGTGGCGGGCCAGGCCGGCGGGGTGGTCTACAAGCCGTTGTGGAACACCGCGTACGAGGTGGACGGTCTACCGCGCCAGGTGTGGGTACGGGAGGTGCGCGGGAACGAGCTGACCGCCGGGGTGGAGGTCTGCCCGCACCTGTTCCAGGCCAAGGTGGACAAGGCCTTCGACGTGCGGGTGACGGCAGTCGGTGACCGGCTCTTCGCCATCCGAATCGACAGCCCCGATCTCGACTGGCGTCACCGGCAGGGCCTCATGGAGTGTGCACCGGTTGTGGTGCCCGGGGAGGTGTCGCGCGCTGTCGCGGGCTACCTCGGTGAACTCCGGCTCGTGTACGGCGCGTTCGACTTCGCCGTGACCGGAGCCGGTGAGTGGTACTTCCTTGAGTGCAACCCCAACGGGCAATGGGCATGGCAGCTGCCCGAGACCACCGACGCGATCGCCCAGGCCATCGCTGACCAGTTGCAGAGAGGCCCCGACACATGAGCCCATCCGCAGAACTCCGTGCCGCCCTGGTCGACGGGCTGGCCGAGGACGGCACGCTGACCGATCCAACGTGGCGCAGAGCGGCGGAAGCCGTACCACGTGAGGTGTTCGTCGATTCGTACTTCGAGCCGGTGCCGGAGAGTTCGCCGACCGTCTACCGCCCGGTGCGGCGGAGCGAACCCGGCTGGCTGGAGGGGGTCTACGACGACCGGACGCTGATCACGCAGCTCGACGGCGCGATCCGTCCGGGGGATGTGGACGGGGAGCCGGTCGGCGGCTCCCCGTCCTCCTCGTCCACCCTGCCGTCGCTGGTGCTAGGGATGTGGCAGCAGCTCGGTGCCGCAGACGGGCACCGGGTGCTGGAGGTCGGCACCGGGACGGGGTACTCGACGGCCCTTGGCGCGCACCGGCTCGGCGATGCCAATCTGACGAGCATCGAGTACGACCCGATGGTGGCCGCGGCCGCAGCGGTGGCGCTCAAGGAGGCGGGCTACGCGCCTCGACTGATCACCGGGGACGGCCTGCGCGGGGATCCACACGGTGGCGGGTACGACCGGCTGATTGCCACCTGTTCGGTCCGGTACATCCCGATGCCGTGGCTGCACCAGGTGAAGCCGGGCGGCCGGATCCTGGTCACGCTGTCCGGTTGGAGCTACGCGTCCGGGCTCGCGCTGCTGGCGGTCACCGGGCCGGGGAGCGCGACCGGCCGGTTCCTGCCCGGTTACACCAGCTTCATGATCGCCCGCTCGCACGACCGCCCGCCCCGCCCGGCCCTCGCCCTGCTGCCCGGCCAGGAACGGCCGAGCCGGATCGATCCCGCGATCATCGGCACGTGGACGGGCAGTTGGGTCGCCCAGCTGGCCGCACCCTCGGCGGAACGGATGGGGGCGGGCGGAGCGCAGGTTCTCGTGGACGTGGCCACGGGTTCGCATGCCCGGACGATGCCCGACCCGGGCGGCGGCTGGACCGTGAGCCAGCGCGGGCCTCTGCGGCTCTGGGACCAGGTCGAGCGGGCGGTCGAGGAGTGGCAGGAGGCCGGCGCGCCGCATCAGGAAGGGTTCGGGATCACTGTGTCGGGAGCGGGCCAGCGCGTCTGGATCGGCACGGAGAACGGCCCGGGCTGGGACCTACCGATCTGAGCAGGATGAACCAAAGGAGTCGGCCCCTCGCTCGGGTGAGCGAGGGGCCGATGGGTTCAGGGAGTGGGCTGGGCGTGGCGGTCGAAGTCGCCCGCCTTGATGCCCCGGAGGAACGTGGCGAACCTGGCTGCGGAGGCGCGGAGGACGACGTCGCCGTCATCGGATTCGCGGAGTTCGACCAGGCTACCCAGCCTGCGGACTTCAACGCACGCATTGCTTGAGCCGGAGTAGCTGGACTTCTGCCATGCTGGGCTACCCATTTTTGCTCTCTATCTCTTTCATGACAGTTCGGATGAAGTCTCGGGAATCTTCTTCCGAGAGGGCTACGGACTTCATTCGAGCCAGGATCTCCCGATAGCTCGTCAGTTGGGCCGGCGCATCAAAGAGCGGGCAGCCAAAGCTGAAGTCGATTTGCACGGTGTCCAGTTCAGGCACCGGGCCGTTGATGTAGGTAAAGTTCTCGCTGGGGCCGGGCAGCGACTCGATGTCGAACGGAACAACTCGAACTGAAATTCCTGGGCTCTCGGAATCCTGGATGAGGGCACTGAGCTGCTTGGCAAGGACTTCCGGCCCGCTGAACTGCATGCGAAGTGCGGCTTCATGGACAAACGCGGTGTAGGGCGTGGAGCCCGATCGAACAATGTGCTGCCGCTGGAGCCGGAAGGCCATCCTGAGCTCAATATCCGATCGCGGAAGCGGCGGGATCGCACGAGCAAACACCGAGGCTGCATATGCGGGCGTCTGAAGTAGCCCTGGAATGAAGGTAATGGTGTAGGTGGCGATCCTCTCGGCGTAACCCTCGATCTCCGCCACGTCGAGCAGGTCAGTGGTCAGGCTGGGGCGGTACTCATCCCACCAGCCCTTCCCTCGCTCCCCGATCATGTCGGCGAGTGCGTCGATCAGGGGCTGATTGGCGCACATGCAGGCCGCCGCGATCGCACGAAGGCGTTCCACGCTGACGCCGGTCTTCCCGTTCTCCATCTGCGTCACCTGGGCAGGGGTCACCCCGAGCGTGCGGGCGAGGTGGCTGCCTCCGAAGCCGGCTTGCTCTCTCATCCTTCGCAGTTCGGCGCCGATCCGGCGCTGACGAAGGGTTGGGTTGGGGCGAAGGGCCATGGCGTCCTCTCTGCTCTGCTGAGGTCAGTGTGCCGCGCTGGCTGCGAAGGGGTCCATCGAGGGACGGGCCGCCTCGCCGGGGGCCGGCATCCCACCGGAGAGGGAACCTTGCCGCATCGGGCTTAAATTTCTGGCGGCGTGCGTTATGGTCGTTCTGACATCGATCCGACGGATCGTCAGTAACGCCTGTTTCCAGGGCAGTAGGCGCCTGCTGCCCTCGCACCGCAGAGCAGCCACGCGTGGCATCAACCAGCTCCGCCCTGGCCTGGCTCACGGCGACGATTCCGCCGGTTCGCCGACACCCCACTCCACACGACCTCATCCGGAGGTTCCTCATGCGTGCCTTCAACCCGCCCGACTGGTCCGCCGCCCGCGAGGAGCTGCGCTCCGCCCTCACCTGCGCCTCCTGGCCGGACGACCTCATCCAGGATGCCGAACTCGCCCTCCATGAGCTGTACGTCAACGCCTGGCGCCATGGCGGCAGCCCCGCCCCCACCGTGGTCGTCGTCCTCAACCCCGACTGCACCCTGCGCGTCTCCGTCGCCGACGACAGCCCCACCCTCCCCGAACCCCGCACCTGCGCCGACCCCTACGAGCTGTCCGGCCGCGGCCTGCACCTCGTCCGCTCGCTCACCCACCGCTTCGGCACCGACCCGCGCAAGCACGGCGGCAAGGTGGTCTGGTTCGAGCTGGAGGCCGCCGCGTGACCGGCCCCCGCATCCCGCTCTCCCCCGACGACCCCCGCATGCACGACTACACCGACGCCCACGTCACCGCCCTCCTGCGCGAACTCCACGACCGCGGAGCCTGGTTCGGCATCCAGTGGGGCTCCGCCACCACCCACCACAGCACCGTCGACGGCCGCATCCTCGTCAACTTCGGCCACGCCCCGGTCGCAACCCTCCTCAACCTCCTCCACCTCCTCCGCGCCACCGAAAGGGACCAGCCGTGGGAGTCCTGATCCCGATGGCCACCCAGGCCGTCCACACCGAACGCACCACCCTCGCCTACCTCACCGTCGAGCGCGTCCCCGACGCGGCCCTCCAGCTCCGCGCCGCCGTCGACCTCGACATCCACGCCACCCCCGGCGAACACCTCGCCCTCCCCCTCACCCACGACCAGGCCCACGAACTCCTCCACGCCCTCGCCGCCCACCTCGGCCACCGCGTCATCGGCATCCACCGATGAGAACCGGCACCGCGAACTTCCTCGTCGCCACCGCCCTCCTCACCCTCCTCGCCCTCGCCCTCGCCACCGTCGCCCTCGGCGTCGTCACCGCCCTCAGAGTCAACGACGAGGACGACCGGCAATCCCCACCCCCCATCACCCGACACGGCCGCTGGGAACTGCGCCAACTACCCGACGGCACCCACGAATACGCCTGGATCGCCCGCCAGGCCGGCCACTACGGCCCCGAAATCCGCCAACCGTCCACCAGACCCGGCCGCCACCGCATACCCAACTGACCCACCGCAGCACGGCACCCGGGCCCTCGCCTCCCAGGCGAGGGCCCGCCGCACGAATCGGCGACCACGCCGCGTGACGGACGCCACACCCAGCGGTGGAAACCACGCGGCCCGTTCCCCCATCAGATCCCCTGACCGATCGGATCGTCAGGCCGCATCAGGGGGAGAAGATGGCGGATTGGGCCAGCAGCTGGAGGTTCCGGGTTCAACGTCCGGCCGCAGGACCTGAAGACGGCCGCGCCGGCCTTCGCGAAGCAGAGTCCGATAGCGATCTGCTGGTCCAAATCAGCCCTGGAGTGGTGGCACACGAATGAGCACTAAGCTCACTGATGCAATGACGGAACGCTTGGTCAACATCAAGTGGACCGACCTGGAAGGCCGCAACAAGCATGCCGCCTCCCGATCCCGGCTGATGATCGAGTACCTTCGACGAGCCTCCCTCTGGGCCGATGTGCTGGGCGGTCCGCCGAAGTGGCCATTCTTCGACATCGCTGGAGCCCTCGCCCCGGAAATCCGGGTGGACCCCGATGTGGCCGAGCGGCTTGAGGAGTTCCTTGAGGAACACGTCGGCGGTATCTCGACCGAGAACGTCTGCCGCGCGGCCGTGCGTTGGGCAACGCTGCGGGACACGCCGGAAGTGCGACTTCCGGACCTGCCAGATCCGTTCGAGCCCCTCGTCCTCCTGTACGAGCGAGGCGGAGAAGTCATCGCTGACGAGAGCTGGGCCTTCAACTTTGCCGGCCTGCGAGTACGGATCAAGCCTTGGCGTGAACACCTCTCCGCGGAGCCCGCGATCGCCCTCGGCCTGGACGCCCTGGACGCCCTGGACAACGAGGAAGGACGTAGAGCAGGCGAGTTCGACACCATGGGCGAGTTCTCTGCCTTCCTCTTCCTCGGTGCGGAGGAAATCTCGCTCCCACCCGACGAATGACGCCCCCTCCGAGTGGGCGGCCCAGACCAGGGGCCGCCCACTCGCGAATCGGGATGCCACCACGGGCGAATTCTGCAGCCACACCTTTGTCGAGTTCGAGACCGACGAGGAGATGTACGCATACCAGACGAAGGTCTACGCCTACCTCCTCCTCAACAGCGAGGAAGTTCCGTGGCCCGCCCGACTAGAGAATGACAACACCTTGATCTCGCAGGCCGGTCCCGGGAACGCGGGACCCGGCCCCCCTTCGGCAAACCGCCACGGGGTGAAGAACTAACCATCTCCGGAGAAGAATTGACACCCCCAACGAACGCGGCGCGCGCCACCGTGGACCGCCTCAAGGCAATCGAGTGGAGGGACTTCAAGCGAGCGGACGAGTGCGCCTTCTCTCGGGCCGCCCTCATCAAGGAGTATTTCCGCCGCGCCGCACTCTGGCTCAACGCCTACGGTGAGCCGGACTGGTGGCCGTTCTTCGACCTCGCCGCCGTTGTCAATCCCACATTTCGTGCTGCCCCGGAGCTGATCGCGGAGGTCGAGGACTTCATCGAGGAGAACGTGGACAACCACTACGTCCTCACCAGCTTCGTTGCCGCCGTCCACTGGGCCGCGCTGCTTGAATCTCCGGAGATCCGACTCATGCCGCTGGAGGATCCGTTCGAACCTCTCATCCGCTTCTACGAACTCGGCGGCATTGCGTTCCGGCTGGAGAATGGCTTCATAGACATGGGAGTGACGATGATCCCGCGTGGCAACTGGCGACAGCACCTGTCGCCGACCCCCGTCATCGAACTGGACGACGCGGCTCTGGCTGCGGTGGACGCGAAGGGCTGGGCCGACTTCCGGAGACGGATGGCACCCCGCCAGTGAATCAAGGACGGCCAGGACTGACCGGTCCACGCTGCAGTGGGCCTGGCGTGTGGCGGCGGACCACGCCCGGTACGGCATCGGTCCTGCCCTTCTCGCCCGGCCGGGATTGGGGGTCGTCGGCGTCCAACTACTTCACCGCGCCGCGTCGGAGCCAACCGCCCGGCCACCGCCCGCCGTCAGCCGTTGACCGGGCTCCCGGCGGGCTCCCAGCCGTCCACAACCTCCCCGAAGCCCTCGACACCGCCGAGACCGCGGCGTCATGGGCGGCGGCGGGATCAGCATCGGCCCCAGGCCGATCGCGGAGCCCCCCGCAGCGACCAAGGGCGCTCAATGTGACAGACGGCACGCCCCCGGATGGAAACCACGTCGGACCGTCGACCCATCAGATCCCCTGACCGATCGGATCGTCAGGGCCATATCAGGGGGAGAAGATGGCGGATGGGCCAGCAGCAGGAGGTCCCGGGTTCAACGTCCGGCCACAGGACCTGAAGACGGCCGCGCCGGCCTTCGCGAAACAGAGTCAGGACCTCAAGACCGCGCTCGACAAGCTGAAGCACAGCCTCGCCGACGCCGGCAGCCCCTGGGGCGACGACAAGCAGGGCAAGGAGTTCGCCCAGGCCTACCAGGGTCCGCACGACCACGTGCTCTCCGCGCTCGACGTCCTCGTGAAGGGCCTGGCCAGCATCCACGACGGCCTGGTCGCCCACGCGGACAACCACCTCGACGCCGACCGCCGTGTCCACAAGGACCTCTCCGCATGACCGCGCCGACAGGCGGCCGGCCGTCGCAGGGGGAGCCGGACCATGGGTGAATCCGCAGCCGCGAAGATCGTCCGCAAGACCACCGGCATGTGGTGGCCCGACGCGGACCCCGGCAAGCTCCGCAAGGCCGCCGCCGCATGGGACGCGATGGCCACCGCGATCGACAACGTCACCGCCCCCACCAGCCAGGCCGCGGCCGCCCTCATCGAGAACAACCACGGCCCCGCAATGGACGCCTTCGCCACCTTCTGGCACCGCTACTACGAGGGCGGCAAGGGCTGGCTCCCCGACAGCGCCAAGGCCTGCCGCAACCTCGCCGAAGCGCTGCGGAAGTTCGCCGACGAGGTCGACAAGGCCGTCAAGAAGTTGGAGGAGGAGGCCGCCATCGTCGGCGCCTCCCTGGTCGCCGGCACCGCCCTCGCCTTCTTCACCGCCGGACTCTCCGAAGCCGCCGCAGGCGTCGCCACCGCAGGCGTCATCGCCGCCGCCGAGGCCCTCGGCGTCGCCGTCTCCGAAACCATCGCCGCGATCGCCGGAACCGTCCTGACCGGCGTCGTCTTCGGCGCCGTCGAAGCCGTCACCGTCGACCTCGCCGTCGCCCAGCCCATCCGCGTCTCCTTCGGCGACGGCGGCTACAGCCTCACCGAAGCCCTCTCCGCCGCCGAGACCGGCGGCGTCATGGGCGGCGCCGGCAGCGGCCTCGGCGCCGGCGGCCGCGTAGTCGCCACCGCCGCCGAGAGCGCCGACAGCGCCTCCGTCGCCCTCGCCGCCGCCGGCAAACTCGCCGCCGCCGCCGACACCATCCCCGGCCGCATGGTCACCGGCGCCGCCCTCACCGCCGGCGCCGGCGAGGTGTTCCAGACCGGCCCCGTCATGCCCCTCGACCTCGTCCTCGGCGCCGTCGGCGGCGCGGCGGCGCCCGGTCGCGCGAAGACGCCGCACACCGACACCGAGGGCTGGGCCGGCGCGGGATGGGTCGCCGAGCCCTCGGAGTTCGCCGGCAAGGCGTACGAGCAGATCCGCGCGACCGACAACAAGGTCGACCTGCCGAAGATCGCCAAGACCACGGGCGTCGACGAGACCGTGCTCCGCCAGATCAAGGCCCATCTCTTCCGATCGCAGCACGAGGTCGCAACCGGCCCACTCACCACGAAGAAGGGGCTCTTCACCCCCCGCGACGACATCGCCCAGAACTGGCTGGACGCCCAGGCGGGCACGATTAAGCCCAAAAAGCTCGAGCAGTTCAAGGCACTGCTGGCCCACGAGTACATCGAAAGCGAGTTGATGAAGGCCGGTCTGCCCTACGTGTCGAAACATCCGGATGTCTGGGACGAGACGGGTTGGAAGCAGTTCCCGAGGGATTTGGACAACGCCGGCGCCCACGACCTGGCTCCACACTCCGACGAGGGCCACTTCAGACACTGGCCGAAGCTCGGATTGGAGCCACCTTCCACCCTTGCTGGCGATCTTTCGAACATTGATAGCGTGGTTTCCGAGATCAAGCAGGAGCTGCGCAAGAACGGAGTGAAGCTCAAGTGACAGAGGATCCGTCGCGCGTCGTGCTGGACCGTCTGCAGGCCGCCCCTTGGGGTGACTGGGACCTCGCGTACAGCCACGCCCGGTCCCGGGCGCATCTGATGAGCGAGTACCTGCGCCGGTCCGCCTGCTGGGCGAACGCCTTCGGCGCCGAGAAGCTTTGGCCATTCTTCGACATCGGCCAACACATCGACCCGACCGTCCGCGCCGCTCCCGACGTCATGGCCGAACTCGACGAGTTCGTCGACAACACCATTGGCAGGCGCACGCTTGAGGAGACCTGCCGCGGCGCTGTGCACTGGCCCGCCTTCTGCCGCGAGACGACCGCCGACCTTCCCGATCTGCCCGACCCCTACGAACCGCTGCTGCTCATGTTCGAGCGGGGAGGCGGCTTCTACGTCGAGGAAATGATCGAGCTGGACGGCATCGCCATCCCCCTGCGCCGACTGTCCCACTACCTCTCCTCCGCCCCCGCCGTCACGCTCGACCACACCACCCTCGACGCCCTCGATGCCGTCGACACAGCCCGCTGAACGGCCTCAGGACACCCGCAGGCCTGGCCGGTCGACTGCTCGACGTCGAATGGTCCCCCGAGGATTGGGACACTCGCCTGCGCATCTCGCTGATGCGGGAGTTCCTGCGGCGCTCGGCGCTCTGGGCGCAACAGCTCGGTTCGGACGCATGGCCGTTCTTCGACGTGGCCGCCCTGATCGATCCGTCCGTACGCGCGGATTCCGATGTGGTCGAGCGCATCTCACGGAGCTGCGTCCAGCAGCAGTCGGCCGTTCAGCGGAGCTGTGAATGGGCGCTGCATTTCGCCGCTCTCGAAGAGGCCGGCGGAGTCCCGTTCCAGCGCCCGAACCCCTTCGAACCGCTCGTCTCCCTCTTCGAAAACGGCGGCGGCTTCGCCCTCGACGGGACGGGGATGATCAACATCGACGCGGACGCGAGCATGAGCAAGGGCAAGCTGGACGACTGGCTCCGACCGGCTGACACTCCGACGCGGGGCCGAGATCTGCAGACCCGAGAATTCGCAAAGCGCTCCGGAAGAAGACCTGACACCCATCAAGTCCGCCGACCGCAAAGTGGCGCAGATCCTGGAGGAGTACTTTGAGCGAGCATTCCGAGAGCTACGAGGTCACCGCGCATCCGACGCTCGACGCCGACGGCGTCACCATCTGGCAGAAGTACGGCGGAAGGGCCCCGGAGGGGTACTTCTACGACGGGTGGCACAAGATCGCGCCCGGGGACCCCCGCTACGACGAGCTGCTCGCGCAGGCACGGCGGAATCCGCAGCAGAACGCGTATGACGACGACGAGGACGAGGAAGAGGCCACGGTTCACCCCGAGACCCTGGCCATCCTCCAGGAGATGCAGCGGAAGACACGGGAGCGGAACTCCGGCCACGCCCCCGGCGGCCGCCACCGGAAACCCAGCTGAGCACGCACTCGAAGGCCCTCGTCCGCTCCTGGGCGAGGGCCTCGCCGCACGGAAAAAAATTCCCGGTGCCGTACGGCAGTGCGGGCCTATCCTGCCTGCCGTGACCGACTGGAGCAGGATCGAAGCCGACGACTGTGCCGTACCCGCCGACCGCCCCCTGGAGGAGCTGGTCCGCGAACTCTCCGCCGCCTTGGCGGATCCCGATCCGTCGGTCCGGGACGGAGCGCCCTACGCCGTCCTCTCGACCTGGATCGAGCGCGGGGTGATCGACGCACCCCGCCGGCTGGCGCTGGGGGACGAGATGGCCGCCCGGTTCCAGGACCGGGAGATCCAGGCCCGCACGTTCGCCCCCCTCGTGCTCGACATGCTGGTGGAGAAGGGGGACTTCAACTCGGCCTGGGTCGACGCGTTCGAGCGTTGGTACCCGGCGGAGCAGGACCTGCGCGGCCATGACGAGAAGCTCGGCTGGCTCCATGCCGTCGCGCACGGCGCGGACCTGCTGGACCGGTTGGGCCGCCACCCCGAGGTGGATCCGGTGCGGATGCTGCACCTCGCCGCCGCCCGGCTGACGGCGCCCACCGATCACGTGCTCGACCAGCTGGAGGACGACCGGCTGGCCCGGGCGATCGCCCGGGTGCTCACCCGGACCGACCTGAGCGAGCACGACGTGACCACGTGGCTGGACCCGATCGCCGCCCGCTTCGGCTCCGACCGCATCATCACCCCGGTCCCCGCGCACGTCACCAACTGCCTGCGCACGCTGCGCCTGCTCTACGTCCTCGCGGACCGGGGCGTCCGGCCGCCGGGCGCCGACGCGGCGCCGGAGGCCCTCCACCACGCGGCGGCGGTCAAGGAACGCGTCGCCGCCGTCCTCGACCGGATCGTCAAGCGGTAGGCGCGGAGTTCGGGAGGCCCAGGGCGGCGGTCGGCGCCGCAGCGGCGCTGGCCGCCAGCAGTCGCAGCCCCGCCTCCGACGACGAACCGGGCGCCGCGCTGAAGAGCAGCATCCGGTGGCCGGACGCCTCCGGCAGGGGCAGCGCCTCGAAGTCCAACTCCAGCTCCCCCACCACCGGGTGCCGGAACTCCTTCGTCCCGAACAAGCAGTCGTGCACCGGGTGGCGTGACCAGAGCGCCGCGAACTCCGCGCTCTTCATCGACAACTCTCCGATGACCTCGGCCAGTTGACGATCATCCTGGTAACGCCCTGCGGCCAGCCGCAGGAACGCCACCTGAGCCCGCGCCTCGGTCTCCCAGTGCGGGTACAACTCCCGGGTGCGCGGGTCGAGGAAGAGCAGCCGGCTCAGGTTCGGCCGGTCCGCCGGCCGGCCGGGGGCCGCCAGGTCGACGTGCCCGGCCAGCAGGGCGTGGCCGAGCGGGTTCCAGGCCAGCACCTCGTTGCGGCGGCCGACCACCACCGCCGGAACGTCGACCATCGCCGCGATCAGCTGCCGGACGGCCGGCCTCGCCCGCTCGAACCGCTCGGCAGCCGCCCGCCCCTTCGCCGAACGGCCCGGGCGGGCCAGGTTGCGCAGGTGGGCGTGCTCGTCGGCGTCGAGCCGCAGGGCCCGGGCGATGGCGTCCAGCACCTCGTCGGAGACGTTGCGGCTCTGCCCCTGCTCCAGCCGCGTGTAGTAGGTGATGCTGACGCCCGCCAGCTGGGCCAGCTCCTCACGCCGCAGGCCGGGCACCCGCCGCCTCGTCCCGTACGTGGTCAGGCCGACGTCCTCTGGTTGCAACCGGGCGCGGCGGGTGCGCAGGAACTCGCCCAGCTCGGTCGGTGTCTCGGGTGCGGTGGCTGCGGTCATGGACTCCAGTCAACACCGCCGGGCGCCACGGAGCCTGTCACTGTCAGTGCCACCCTTCGCGGGGGTCTGGGTACCCCGGGCGCCGCCGCGCAGGCTGATGCCGCACCCCGAGACCTCGTCGAGTCGAAAGGCAGCGGACCGATGACCGCCACCCTGTCCGAAGCACCCGAAGCCCCCGAAGCACCCGAAGCCCCCGGAACACCCGAAGCAACCGGAACACCCGGAACACCATCAGTCCCCAGGACCACCACCGGCATGACCGGCCGGCAGCGGCTCGTCCTGGTCGTGCTGCTGGCAGCCCAGTTCATGCTGGCCGTGGACTTCTCGATCCTGAACGTCGCCCTGCCGGTGATCGGCCAGGGCCTCGGCTTCGGGCTCGGCAGCCTGCAGTGGATCGCCACCTCGTTCGCCCTCGCCGCGGCCGGCTTCACCCTGCTCTTCGGGCGGGTGGCCGACCTCCTCGGACGGCGCCGGGTCTTCCTGCTCGGCCTGGCCGTGCTCGGCGTCTCGTCCCTGGTCGGCGGCCTGGCCACCAGCCCCGGAATGCTGCTGGCCGCCCGGGTCGCCCAGGGCCTGGCCACCGCCGCCGTCACCCCGGCCGGGCTGGCGCTGCTCACCACGGCCTTCCCCGAGGGGCCGCTGCGCGCCCGGGCGCTGGGCCTGAACGGCGCGCTGATGTCGGCCGGCTTCACGTCGGGCGCGGTGCTCGGCGGGCTGCTCACCGACCTGCTCAGCTGGCGCTGGGCCTTCTTCGTCAACGTGCCGGTCGCCCTGGCCATGCTGCTGGTCGCGCCCCGGCTGATCGCCGAGAGCCGGCCGGAGGGGCGGAGCCGGATGGACCTTCCGGGCGCGGTCACCGTCACCGGCGGCCTGCTCGCCCTGATCTACGGGCTGACGACGGCCGGCGAGCACGGCTGGGGCGACCCGCTGGCACTCGGGGTGCTTGCTCTGGCCGCGGTGCTGCTGACGGCGTTCTGGTTCGTCGAGCGGTCCGCCGCGGCCCCGCTGGTGCCGGTCCGGGTGCTGCGGCGGCGCACGGTGGTCTGGGGCAACGCGGCCGGGCTGCTGGCCTTCGCCACCGAGACCTCGCTGGTCTTCCTGCTGACCCTCTACCTGCAGCGGGTGCTCGGCTTCTCCCCGCTGGCCACCGGCCTGGCCTTCGGCGTGCTGGGCGCGGGCACCGTGCTCGGCGGGGTGGCGGCGCCGCGGCTGATCGGCCGGCTCGGCAGCCGGGGCGCGCTGATCGCGGGCTTCCTCGTCCAGGCGGTGGCGACCGCCTCGCTGGTCCTGCTCGGCGCGGACCGGGCCTGGCTGGGCCTGCTGCTGGCGGCGACCTTCGTCGGCGGGGTGGGCAACATGCTGGCGATCGTCGGCTTCATGGTGACGGCCACCTCGGGCCTGCCGGACGAGGAGCAGGGGCTGGCCACCGGCGTCGCCACGATGACCCAGCAGGTCGGCATCACCCTGGGCACCCCGGTGATGAGCGCGGTCGCGACCGCGGCCGCCGCGGGCACCTCCGTGCTCACCGGCGTCGGCTGGGCGATCGCCGTGAACGCTGCCCTGGTGCTGCTGGCCGCCGCCGCCTCGGCGCTCTTCCTGCGGCGCGGGTGAGGCCGCCCGCAGAACGACGGAGTGGGAAGTCGGACCGACCGACTTCCCACTCCGTCGTGGTGCGTGGCAGAGCCCCTCGCGCGTCCTACAGCTCCTTGCGGAAGGCCTCGGCCACCGCGAGGAAGATCGAGTTGCCCTCGACCTCGCCGATCGAGATCCGGACGCCCTCCGGGAACGGGCGGACGATCACGCCGGCCGCGGCGCAGGCGGCCGCGAACTCCTGCGAGCGCTCGCCGAGCGCCAGCCAGACGAAGTTGGCCTGCGAGTCCGGGATCTCCCAGCCCTGGGCGCGCAGCCCGGCGACGACCCGGGTGCGCTCCTCGACCAGCGCCTCGACCCGGACCATCAGGGCCTCCTCGGCCCTCAGCGAGGCGACGGCGGCGTCCTGGGCGAGCTGGGTGACGCCGAACGGCACCGCGGTCTTGCGCAGCGCGGTGGCCACCGGCTCGTGCGCGATCGCGAAGCCGACCCGCAGGCCCGCCAGGCCGTACGCCTTGGAGAACGTCCGCAGCACGCAGACGTTGGGGCGGTCGCGGTAGAGCTCGATGCCGTTGGGGACCTCGGGGTCACGGATGAACTCGATGTACGCCTCGTCGACGACCACCAGGATGTCGGCGGGCACGGCGTCCAGGAAGCGCTCCAGCTCGGCGCGGTGGATCACGTTGCCGGTGGGGTTGTTCGGGTTGCAGACGAAGATCAGCCGGGTCCGCTCGGTGACGGCGGCCAGCATCGCGTCCAGGTTGTGGTCCCCGCCCTCGGTGAGCGGGACCGGGACGGGGGTCGCGCCGGCGACCTGGGTGATGATCGGGTAGGCCTCGAAGGAGCGCCAGGCGAAGATCACCTCGTCGCCGGGGCCGGCGGTGGAGAGGATCAGGGACTGGGCGACGCCGACCGAGCCGGTGCCGGTGGCGATGTGCTCGGCCGGGACGCCGAAGTGCGCCGCCAGCTCGGCGGTCAGCTCGGTGCCCGCCATGTCCGGGTACCGGTTGAACGAGCCGGCCGCCTTGACCGCCGCGTCGAGCACGCCGGGCAGCGGCTCGTACGGGTTCTCGTTGGAGGACAGCTTGTAGGCGTCGGCGCCGGCCGGCTTGCCGGGCTTGTAGGTGGGGATGCCGTCCAGGGTCGGCCTCAGCCGGGGCCCCTGCGGTGCCGTTCCACTCACGGTCCTGCTCCTTCTCTTCCACTCGGTCGAGCTCGGTCGAGCTCGCGGCGTTCTCACCGCTTCGAGCTGCTTCCGGCGCGTCCACGCCCGTCTCGGACGGGATCGCCGCCCGGCCCGGGAACTCGCAACGCACCCGGACCACCCGGTCGGGTGCCCTGAACGATACCGACCGCGGTCACCCGTAGGAGTGAGATGCCCGGTCGGGTTATGGGCGCAGATCAGCCATTCTGGCGGGTTCCATTGGCACATGTCAGAGGTAAGACGGCTGGTTTCGTGCGGGTATCGAAGGGGCGCGCAGAGGCTCACTCTTGGAGAAACGTATCTCCAAGGGCCCCCGATGCGCCGGTCACAGACCCTTGTCAGGAGCCATACGATCGGTCCGCCATGACAGCAGCAGCCAACCAGAGCGGTCGGCGACCCACCACCTCACGGCGTCTGGAGCGGGCCGGCATCCGGGATGTGGCAGCAGCCGCAGGAGTGTCGATCACCACCGTCTCCGACGCGTTGAACGGTAAGGGCCGCCTGCCCGACGAGACCAGAAGCCGGGTGCGCGAGGTCGCCGAACGCCTCGGCTACCGCCCCTCGGCCGCCGCCCGCACCCTGCGCACCGGGCGCTCGGGCCTGATCGGACTGACCGTCACCACGTACGGCGAGGAACCCTTCACCTTCACCGAGTTCGCCTACTTCGCCGAGATGGCCCGCGCCGCGACCAGTGCCGCGCTCGGCCGGGGCTATGCGCTGGTGGTGCTGCCCGCCTCCTCCCGGCACGACGTCTGGGGCAACATCGCCCTCGACGGCACCGTGGTGATCGACCCGCCCGACCAGGACCCGCTGGTCAGCGAGCTCTACCGGTCCGGCGTCCCGGTGGTCAGCGACGGCAAGCCCGGCAACTGCCCGGTCACCGCCTGGGTCGACAACGACCACGAGGCCGCCGTGCTCGGCATCCTCGACCACCTCTCCGAGGCCGGCGCCCGCCGGATCGGCCTGCTCACCGGCACCAGCACCGACACCTACACCCGGCTCTCCACCGAGGCCTACCTCGCCTGGTGCGCCAAGGTCGGCCAGGAGCCGGTCTACGAGGCCTACCCCGCGCACGACCCGGCCGCCGGCGCCGTCGCCGCCGACCGGCTGCTCGCCCGCCCCGACCGGCCCGACGCCGTCTACGGCCTCTTCGACCCCAACGGCACCGACCTGCTCGCCGCCGCCCGCCGGTACGGCCTGCGGGTGCCGGACGACCTGCTGCTCGTCTGCTGCAGCGAGAGCGACGTCTACGCGGCCACCGAGCCGCCGATCACCACGCTCTCTCTCAAGCCCCGGCGGATCGGCACCACCGTCGTCAACCTGCTCATCGACGCCATCGAGGGAGTGGACTCCGGGACGGGCGTCGACATCGCCCGGCTCTTCCCGCCCCGGTTCCGCACCGCCGGCAACGGCCCGCCGCCCGGCACCCTGATGCCCACCGAGCTGATCGTCCGCGCGTCCTCCCAGCGCCGGAGCCCGCGCACCACGGTCAGCCCGCCGCGTCCGCCGGGCGAGGTGTAGGAGCGCCCTGGGCTCGCCGCCCGCACCCGTGCGACGAGCCCAGAGGCGGTCTAGACCATACCTAGCCGGGACAAAACGGACCTGACGGACCACCCGGCTGACGCTCCGGAGGATTGGATACCCACCAGGTGACGACGCCGGGAGAGTGGTCTTCCTATGATGGGCGAATGACACCCGAGGACCGCTTCCCCGGGCCTGAACACCCGGACTCAGGCCGCCGCCACCAGCCGGACCTCGACGTGCTGCCCTACGGCACCTACTACGAACCGGAGCCGGCCGGGTACGCCGAGGCGGCGTACGAGTCGGAGACGTACAGCGGCTACGGCGGCGCCCGCTACCTCGAACAGCACTGGCCGGGCACCGGGCACCCGGAGAACGGCCACGATCCGCAGCGGGACGGCCACGGCCGGCCGGAGCACCACCACCCGCAGGACCACGGCCTGCCGGACCACCACGGCCCGCAGAACCACGGCCTCCAGGACCACCACCCGCAGGACCACCACGGCCCGCAGGCCGCGCACGCCGGGTACGAGCCGACGCTCCCCGACCGGCCCTCGCCCGCGCACCAGAGCGACGACCCGCCGACCATCGAGCTCGGCCCCCCGTTCCCCGAGCCCGGCCTGCCGTACCACCCCTACCCCGCGCCCGCCCCGAACGAGCCGCCCGGCCCGCTCTACGTCGTCGGCGACGTGCACGGCTACCTCGACGAACTGCTCGCCGAGCTGCGCCACCAGGGCCTGATCGACGCCGACGGCCACTGGTCGGCCGGCCGCTCCCGGATCTGGTTCCTCGGTGACTTCACCGACCGCGGCCCGGACGGCATCGGCGTCATCGACCTGGTCATGCAGCTCGCCGCCGAGGCCGCCGCCGCCGGCGGCTACTGCCGGGCCCTGATGGGCAATCACGAACTGCTCTTCCTCGGCGCCTCCCGGTACGGCGACGAGCCCGTCCAGTCCACCGCCGGCACCGCCTCCTTCCTCGCCGCCTGGCGGCTCAACGGCGGCCAGCAGCACGACCTGGACCGGCTGGAGGCGCACCACGTCAGCTGGCTCTCCCGGCTCCCCGCCATGGCGCTGGAGGACGGCCACCTGCTGCTGCACTCCGACACCACCGCGTACCTGGAGTACGGCGAGTCCATCGCCGAGGTCAACGACGCCGTCCACGACCTGCTCGCCGACGAGGGCGTGGACGAGTGGTGGGACTGCTTCCGCCGGTTCACCAAGCGCTTCGCCTTCCGCGGCGACGCCGGGCCGCAGGCCGTCCACGAGCTGCTCGACACCTACGGCGGCTCGCGCATCGTGCACGGGCACAGCCCGATCCCGTACCTCACCGGCGCGGTGCACGCCGACGACGGCGCGCCGCTGCACATCCCCGGCCCGTACATCTACGCGGACGACCTCGCCGTGGCGATGGACGGCGGCGTCACCATGGAGGGACGCCTGCTGGTCGCGCGACTGCCGATCTGACGGTCAGACAGTCCTACCGGCCCGCTGGGCCTGAAGTCCGCCCGGGCGCCCCACCGAACACCCGTTCCCGGCGCCCGGGCCGGACCGCACGCGCGGACCGGGGCGCGAAATTCCGGAAAGTTACTGTCAGCGCGACCGCACCCGCCCCTACCATCGAGGCACACCACACCCGGCCGCCCGTGTGGCGGCCGTCTCCGTGCCCGTCCCTGCCCGCCCGCGGGCCTGGGCACGGGGGTCCCCCCGGCCGGAGGCCGGGGGATGGGTTCGCATGAACGGGGTCCCCATGAACAACGCCCCGCACCTGCTCGCCGAGGACCGCCCGGACTTCGAGCGCCTCCTCGACGAAGCACTGCGCGACGGCACCATCCTGACCGCCCTGCGCACGCCCGGCGCCCTCACCGGCGACCAGCTGCGCATCCAGACCCTGCGCGCCGCCGACGGCGTCGCGGCAGCGGCGGCCACCGAGTACCAGCACTACCTCCGGCTGCGGGAGAGCCTGCGCAGCACACCTCCGCCCGCCCAGGACGGTGAACCCACCGCCCCCGGGCTGCTCACCCAGCTGCGCTCCGCCAACGGCGGCGCCGGGCTCTTCCCGGTGCTCACCGTCCTCACCCCGATCCTCGCCTGGACCGCCGCACTGATCCTGCTGCTCCTCGGGTACGGGCTGCGTGCCGCCGACCCCGAGATGGCGCTCGCCCGCTCGGTACTGACCGCCGGCTGGCTCGCCCTGGCCGCCGGGGTCGCCGCGATGGCGGTCGGCATCGTCGGGCTGATCCTCACCGCCCTGCGGGACGGCTCCACCGTGCCCGCCCCGGCCGGGGCCGACCCTGACCTCGCCGCCGAGCTGGCCGACGCCCGGCGCGAGTGGCAGCGCGCACTGCGCGACCGGGCGCTGCTGCCGTACCTGCACACCGCCCTGCGCGCCGACCCGGCACCACCGACGGCCGCCGTCATACCGGCGCAGGCGGGGGAGGCGGCCCGGCCCGACGCACCCCGGCCCGACCCTTCCCGGCCCGATTTCAGCAGCCCCGACTTCAGCAGCCCCGGCTACACCGGACCGGGTTTCAGCAGCCCCGGCGCCGAGGGGCTCACCGACCAGGAGGGCCGGGAGCCGCGCAGCGCCACCTTCACCACCCCGGACTTCACCGGCCCCGGCTACACGCCGCCGGCCTTCACCAGCCCCGACGACGTCTGAGGCCGAGGACCCTCCCCGGCCGCACCGGGGCGGGCGGGGCGGACCGGGGCGTGCGTCCGCAGCAGGGCCGGGCCGTTCGGTCACTGCGCCGCGGCAGGCGGACGGGCCGCCTGATCGATCACTCGTCCGTCGCGGTGGCGTCCGTCGCGGTGGCATCCGTCGCGGTGGCATCCGTCGCGGTGGCATCCGCAGCGGCGGCATCCGTCGCGGCGCGGACGAACGCGCGGACCCGCTCGGTGGTGTTGCTCTCCCTCCAGACCAGCCCCCGTTCGATCGGCGGCGCGTCGTGGACCGGCACGTAGGCGATGTCGGGGCGGGGGTAGTACCGCCGGGAGTGCTCGCCGACGGGCAGCACGCCCTGGCCCAGTGCGACGAGGGTGAGCATCTCCGAGAAGGTGTTGCCCACCGGCCCCTTCGGCACCGGCCGGCCGGACGGGGTGCGGTCGGGCGTCCGGTCCCGCTTGAACCCGGCCGAGGTGGCCGCCGGGTACTGCACCACCGGATGGTCGCCGAGGACTTCGACCGACACCCGGGCCTCCCGCGCCAGCGGATGCCCGGCGGCCACCGCCAGCACCCGCCGCTCCGAGAGCAGCACCGGCCCGCAGACCAGGCCGTCGCCGTCGAAGGGATAGGCGGCGATGAGCAGGTCGACGGAGCCGTCCAGCAGGCTCGGACGGGAGTTGAAGAGCTGCACCTCGCGCACGTCGACCCGGCAGCCGGGGTGGCGCTCGCCGAACAGCCGGACGGCCCTGAGCAGCACCGGCGCGGTCCACTCCCCGAGGAACGCGACCCGAAGCTCCCCGGTCACCCCGCGCCCGGCGTCCACGGCCCGCCGCACCGCCTCCTCGAACCCCACGACCAGCGGCGCCAGGTCGTCCGCCAGCCTCCGCCCGATCGCGGTCGGCCGGACGGTACGGCTGGTCCGCTCGAAGAGCCGGGCGCCCGTCCGGCGCTCCAGCTTCCCGATGACCTGGCTGATCCGCCCGGTGGTCACGCCCAGCCGCTCGGCGGTCCGCCCGAAGTGCAGCTCCTCGGCGAGCGTCAGGAAAGCCTCGATCTCGTGCCGCTCCCACATACCCCGACATCCGATCGTTGAGTCCGACTCAACGATCCTAGTGCAGACGTGCGTTGATGACGCCCCCCGAACGGCAGATCATGGAACACGTCACCAGGACCACCGCCCACCCCCGGGAGCCCACCATGGCCGCCGTCCGCATCAAGGCCTTCGACCACCTCGTCCTCAACGTCCAGGACGTCGAGCGCTCGCTGGAGTTCTACGTCGGCCTGCTCGGCCTGGAGCCCGTCCGGGTCGACGAGTGGCGGGCCGGGCGCGTCTCGTTCCCCTCGGTGCGGATCACCCCGGAGACCATCATCGACCTGAGCCACCGCGAGCGCGGCGAGTCCAACGTCGACCACCTCTGCCTGACGGTGGACCCGCTGGACTGGCAGGAGGTCATCGACTCCGGCGTCTTCACCGTCCTCGAAGGCCCCGTCTCCCGCTACGGCGCACGCGGCAACGCGACCTCCGTCTACGTCCAGGACCCGGACGGCAACACCGTCGAGCTCCGCTGGTACCCGGAGGACGCGGCGCAGTAGCCGGCCCCGCGCCTCCTCGCGGCCTCCTTCACGGCCCGTCCAGGTCACGGCCTCCTTCACGGCCTCCTTCGCGCCCCCCGGTTCAGGCGAGCAGTTCGGCCGCCGGCGTGTGGTTGCCGGCCGCCGCGGCGCCCGCCATCGCGAACGCCGCGATCCCCGGGTCGGTGCCGGGCGGGACCACCAGCAGGAGGAAGTGGTCCTGGAAGCCCCGGGTGAGGCTGATGGTCTCGTCGCTGGCGGCGAACCAGCCGATCCGGACCACGAGCCCGTCCACCAGGACCGACCGGGGAATGTCGTTCCAGGCCGCGGAGTCCAGGCCGACCCGGACGATCCGGCCCAGGTGGACGCCGAGCGCGGTGATCAGATCCGGCAGCTCGGCCTGGATGTCGTTGGACCGGGGCCACCAGGCCCCGTCGAACACGCCCGCGCGCGACATCGTCGGCTCCAGCACGAGACGCGGCAGCAGCGGGACCCCAGGGGTCGACCACGGCCCCGCGGCGGAGATGGGAAGAGGAATCGGCATCATCACGAGCCGCCCGTCAGGCCCTTCGGGAAGGACCGCATCATGACCCAGGGCGACACCGGTGCGAGTACCGGCATTCCACATGTCCTCGGTTGCCTCCCAGGCTACTCCGGCCGGACCCCCGGGGAGGCCCCGCCGGGAGTAGCCTGGACCTATCCAGGGCAACTCGTATCCCGGTCACCGATCCGGCCTCGTTCTGGGTGAACGACAGCACCGGGCAGCCGCAGACGGGCCGCCCGGAGGCGGGCTCGGGCGACACCATGACCGTGACCATCAGAAGCACCCCTCCCGCACGGCCGGCCGGCCCCGCCCTCACGGTCGCCGACGCCATGGAGCCGTACGAGTACCAGATCACCGACGACATCACCGTCGACCAGGCGAACGACATCTTCCACAGCGCGAACGTCGCCTACCTGGTCGTCCGCGACCACAACGGGCTCTGCGCGGGCCTGGTGACCCGGATCGGGCTCCGCCCGTTCCTCGCCCGCTCCTGGTACACCGAGCACATCCCTGTCCGCGACACCATGCACCAGCGCGGCCCGTTCGCCTGGCCCACCATGGCCCTGGACAGTGCCGCCCTGGCGATGCGGATCAAGCGCCTCGCGGTCTGGCCCGTCATCGACGACGACGGCTACCTCCTCGGCATCCTCACCGCCGACCGCGTCACCGCCATGACGGCCGCCCGCGCCGCCGCGTGACGGCGCAAGCGACCGGGCACCGGAGCACGGCGGTGCCGGCCCGGAGACACTCCGGGCCGGCACGCGCGAGTGACGTGACGTCAGTCAGTGAGCAGGGGCAAGAGGCAGCCCCACCGGGGCTCGTCCGCTTCGCCTCACGAGATGGTGCGCCTCGCCCCGGGTCGACGGTCGCTACCCCGCGGCACGGCACCGGCCCGCGCCTTTCCCTCCGAAGCGCGGGCCGGTGTCGTCCGGAATGGTCAGTCCGCGAGCGGGAGGTAGACCCGGTTGCCCTGGGCGGCGAACTCATCGGACTTGGCCTGCATGCCGGCCAGCGCCTCGGCGTCGAAGTCGCTCGGGACCGCGCTGGAGCCGTCGCCGTGCTCGTCCCGGATCTTTTGCGAGATCTTCATCGACGACAACTTCAGTCCGAAACCAGCACATCGCGTCTGAATGCGCCGACGTGATGCCTTCTGAGCGGCATCGAGGCGCGACTCGGGGGGCTCGGCGTGCCGTGGCAGGGTCAGCGCCGCGGGTAGACGAGGACGGGGCCGATGCCGGTGTCGTCGCCGAAGACCGCGGCGTCCGCACCGATCAGGTCCGGGACGAGTGTCCCGGCCGGGAGCGCGGATGCCTGGCCGGTGGCCAGGACGACCGAGGTCGGTGTATCGCTCAGGCCGCCGGTGTTCTGGTCGGGTGTCTTGGCGTTGCCGTATGCCGTTCCGTCCTTGTCCACCGTGGTCAGTTGAACGGGGTTGCGGGCGCCGGTCGCCTCGAAGCAGTAGCCCTTCTTCGCCTGCAGGTCGAAGACCGCGAAGTCGGCGATCAGGTAGCGGCCGTCGGACGACAGTCGGGGCGTGGCCTTCTTCCCCGTGCACTCGACCGTGGCGAGCACTTGGCCGGTCCCGCCGTCGTGCACGGCCCAGACGGACCTGTCGTTGTCGTGCCCGGTGGGCGGCCACGCGGCCACGACATGGCCATCGGGTGATCCGTAGGCCGTCACTGTGCTGGAGCCTACGATGGCGCTCGCCCCTGCGGGTACCACGTCGCCGCTGAACCAGCCGCCGAGTGCCCAGAAGGCGCCCCGGCCCTGAACCAGCGGGCCGGCCGGGGTCAGCGCTGTGACACCCGTACCGGTGTTGCAGGAGCCGAAGGCCAGCTCGCAGGGCTTGGGGGCGTTCAGGGCGGCGTTGTTCCGGTCGTACGTGGTGACCTGGCCCGAGAGTACGTCCACCACGGCCGTGGACCGGCCCAGTTGCACCGCGGTGAGGCCGCCGTCGCGCTGAACGCCGTAACCGGTGGCCTTGTCCGGGACCGTGGTCTCCTTGACCGGCGCCGCCTCACCGCTGGACGCCGTGTCGTACGCGGCAAGCCGTGTGACGCCGCTCGCTCGGTTCACGCCGTCCCCGCCTTCGGCACCCGTGACCGCGAGGACCGCGTATTCCTTACCGGCCTTGTGCGTGACGAACACCATGGCGTCGGCGTCCAGGCTGTCGCGCGTGGGATTCGCGACCGGCTTGCTCCGCCAGCGGATCGCGCCGGTCTTCGCGTCGTAGGCGAGGACGCTCGCGGTCTTCTTGTCCTCGGAGATCGAACGGAACAGGACCAGTCCCGCGTCGGATGCGACAGCCGGACCACGCAGGTTCCCGTCCTTGCCCGCCTCGACCTCCCATCCCCTTGTACTGTCAAACGCCGCCGGAATCGGTTTGGCCGGCACGGCAGACCGGGACGGCACGGCAGACTGGGACGGCACGGCAGCCGAGGTCTGCGTCCGGGACTCCTTGGGATCACCTGGACCCGACGAACCTCCACACGCGGTGAGTGAGAGTGCCGCGAGCGTCACGAACGCTCCCGCCTTCGCCATTGATCTGACCATGCGCTTCCCCCAAAACCAGCTCTGCGCAGCCACTATGGCTGTACGACAGGTTTCCCATTCCCAGCACGGAGAACCGTCCCACCATGGCAGCACCCGGCCGCCCGCCTCGTCCACGGGATTTCGGGTGCCCGGAGACAGCAGAGCGCCGCCCCGAGGTGATCGGGGCGGCGCTCAGGTGTCCTGGGTCAGTCGGCCATCGGCAAGTAGACCTTGTTGCCGTGGGCCTTGAACTCCTCGGACATGGCCTTCATGCCCTCGACAGCCGTCTCGTCGTACTCCGGCGAGGCCTGGCCGTTGCCGAACTTCTCATTGATGGATTTGCTGATCTTCATCGAGCAGAACTTCGGACCGCACATGGAGCAGAAGTGGGCGGTCTTGGCGGGTTCGGCCGGGAGGGTCTCGTCGTGGAAGGCACGAGCCGTCTCCGGGTCGAGGGCCAGGTTGAACTGGTCCTCCCAGCGGAACTCGAAGCGGGCGTCGGAGAGGGCGTCGTCCCACTCGCTGGCGCCGGGGTGGCCCTTGGCGAGGTCGGCGGCGTGGGCGGCGATCTTGTAGGTGATGACGCCGGTCTTCACGTCGTCGCGGTTGGGCAGGCCCAGGTGTTCCTTGGGCGTGACGTAGCAGAGCATCGCGGTGCCCCACCAGGCGATCATCGCGGCGCCGATGCCGGAGGTGATGTGGTCGTAGCCGGGCGCGACGTCGGTGGTGAGCGGGCCCAGCGTGTAGAAGGGGGCCTCGTCGCAGATCTCCTTCTGGAGATCCATGTTCTCCTTGATCTTGTTCATCGCGACGTGGCCGGGGCCCTCGATCATCACCTGGACGTCGCGCTCGCGGGCGATCCGGCCCAGCTCGCCCAGCGTCTGCAGCTCGGAGAACTGCGCCTCGTCGTTGGCGTCGGCGGTGGAGCCGGGGCGCAGGCCGTCGCCGAGCGAGAAGGTGACGTCGTAGGCCGCGAGGATGTCGCAGAGCTCCTCGAAGTTGCTGTAGAGGAAGTTCTCCTGGTGGTGCGCCAGACACCAGGCGGCCATGATCGAGCCGCCGCGGGAGACGATGCCGGTCTTGCGGCGGGCGGTGAGCGGCACGTAGCGCAGCAGCACGCCGGCGTGGACGGTCATGTAGTCGACGCCCTGCTCGCACTGCTCGATGACGGTGTCGCGGTAGACGTCCCAGCTGAGTTCCTCGGCCTTGCCGTCGACCTTCTCCAGGGCCTGGTAGAGCGGCACGGTGCCGATCGGCACGGGGGAGTTGCGCAGGATCCACTCGCGGGTGGTGTGGATGTTGCGGCCGGTGGAGAGGTCCATGACGGTGTCGGCGCCCCAGCGGGTGGCCCAGGTCATCTTCTCCACCTCCTCCTCGATCGAGGAGGTGACGGCGGAGTTGCCGATGTTGGCGTTGATCTTCACCAGGAAGTTGGTGCCGATGATGGCCGGCTCCACCTCGGGGTGGTTCACGTTCACCGGGATGACGGCGCGGCCGCGGGCCACCTCGGCGCGGACGTACTCCGGCGCCAGGCCCTCGCGCAGGGCCACGAACTCCATCTCCGGGGTCACGATGCCGCGCTTGGCGTAGGCGAGTTGGGTGACGGCGGCGCCGCCGCGGCCGCGCAGGGGGCGGCGCGGGCGGCCGGGGAAGACGGCGTCGAGGTTGCGCAGGTTCCCGCCGCGCGGCGAGGTGTGCTTGATCCCGTCGTCCTCGGGGCGGGCCTCGCGGCCGTCGTACTCCTCGACGTCGCCGCGCTGGCGGATCCAGGGGTCGCGCAGCGCGGGCAGGCCGCGCCGGACGTCGGGTTCGTAGGACGGATCGGTGTACGGGCCGGAGGTGTCGTACAGCGGCACGGTCCTGCCGTTGGTGAGCACGACCTCGCGGTACGGAACGCGCAGGTCGGGGCGGGACCCGTCGCGGTAGGCCTTGCGCCAGGCCGGGGTCGGGTAGCCGGTGCCCGCGCTGCTGACGGCGGTGTTCTGGGCAGACTGCGGCTGTGCGTCGAACGTGGTCATCAGACCCTCTACTCCCTACGCCGGCATTACCCGGTCAGGTTCCTGCGGTCGACGCAGCGGTCGGCACGTCCAGCGACGTACCGGTCAGCGTCCTCTCAGCCCGGTGCTCCGAGCTCCCGTGTCCGCAGGCGGTGTTGCCTGCGCATGACGTCCAACACCGTAGCGAGCGGATCGCCGCTGGTCCAGACGGGTTCCAGCCAGTGGGCAGGGGTGGCACACTGGCGGCATGGTGGGGGCTACCGGCCGGGTGACCGGGAAGATCGGACCAGGACTGGTCGGCGAGGTGCTGGTCCACGTCCGCGAGCGGCAGAGCACCGAGGCGTTCCTCGCCCACCCGGCCGTGCCCGGCGAGGTGCTGGCGGTCGGCACACCGGTGGTCGTGGTGGAGTACCAGCCGCCGCGCACGGTCTACGTCGCTCACGCGCTGGGCTGACGCGCCCCACCGCTCCGGGCCGTCCACGGCGTCCTTCCAGCGCCCTTCCAGCGCCCTTCCGACGTGCTTCCGGCGGCCTCCCACGTGCTTCCGGCGGCCTTTCTGGCGCCGTTCTGACGCCCCCTTGACGCGATCTTGACGGTCCTGGTGCGAACTCGGGACGAAATGTCCTTCCAACTGATCCACGGGAGGCGCAGAATCTCCTGCTGCCACCGCGTTCCGCGCCATCCTGCAAACAGAGCGCAGCCACGGAGCCGGTGTGCCCTGAAGGGGGAATTCGCCGATGCTGATCGGCATTTCGGGGGCGGTCGTCGCCTCCATCGTCATCCTGGTCGTTCTCTTCAAGCTCATGTGGCGGGTCGCCGAGCCCAATGAGGCCCTGGTCATCTCCGGTTCCAGGCACCGCGCCGAGGGGGTCGGCGAGGGGATGGGTTTCAGGATCGTCACCGGCCGCGGCACGCTCGTCACCCCGGGCGTGCAGGTGGTGCGCAAGCTCTCCCTCGACCTGAACGAGGCGGACCTGGACGTCGAGTGTGTGACGTCGCAGGGGATCCCGGTGCACGTCAAGGGCGTGGTCATCTTCAAGGTCGGCGACGACACGGTGTCGATCGCCAACGCCGCCCGCCGCTTCCTCGACCAGCAGCAGATGATGGGCCACCGGGTCCACAACGTCTTCGCGGGTCATCTCCGCTCCATCGTCGGCGGGTTGACGGTCGAGGACATGATCCGCGACCGCGAGCGGCTGACCGGGGAGACCCGCGCCGCGTCGGGCACCGAGATGGAGAAGCTCGGCCTGATCATCGACTCGCTCCAGATCCAGGAGATCCTCGACCCGACCGGGTACATCCAGAACCTCGCCGCCCCGCACGCCGCCGCCGTCATGCGCGACGCCCGCATCGCCCAGGCGGAGGCGGACCGGCAGGCCACCGAGGCCGAGCAGGAGGCCTTCGCCCGCAAGGCCGAGGCGACCCGTAACAGCGGTATCCAGCAAGCCGGTTACCAGGCCGAGCTGGAGACGGCCACGGCCCGCGCCCAGCAGGCGGGACCGCTGGCCCAGGCCGCCGCCCGGCAGGAGGTCGTGGTCCAGGAGACCAAGGTCGCCGAGTTGGAGGCGCACCGCAAGGAGCAGCAGCTCCAGGCGGACGTCCGCAAGCCGGCCGACGCCCGCGCGTACGAGACCCGGACCAAGGCCGAGGCCGACCGCGACGCCCGGATCTCGGCCGCGCAGGCGCAGGCCAAGGAGACGGAGCTCAAGGCGGCCGCCGAGGCGAACCGGGTGAAGGTGGCCGCGGGAGCCGAGGCGGAGGCCACCAAGGCCCGCGGCCTGGCCTCCGCCGAGGCCACCCGGGCGACCGGCCAGGCCGAGGCGGCCGCGGCCGAGGCCAAGGGTCTGGCCACGGCCGAGGCCACCCGTGCCCTCGGTCTGGCGGAGGCCGAGGCGATCAAGGCTCGGGCCGCCGCCCTGGCCGAGAACCAGGAAGCCGTCGTCGCCCAGCAGCTCGCCGAGAAGTGGCCCGAGATCGTCCGCGCCGGCGCGGAGGCCTTCGGCAACGTCGAGCACATGGTGCTGCTGAACGGCGCCGAGGGCATGGGGGAGATGTTCGCCAAGGCCCTCACCATGGGCGGCACCGGCCTCGGCCTGGCCCGCCAGCTGCTCGCCGGCATGAACGGCCCGGACCGGCCGGAGCAGACCGGACGCCCTGCGCAGCCGGAGCCGGCCGCCCCGGCGAGCGCGGTGGTGCCCGTCCAGCAGATCCCCGTCACGGACTGACCGGGGCTCCTCACGTGCCCGTCCGCCGTACCGGCGGGCGGGCACGCGTGCGCCGTCGATCGTTATCAGCCACCCGGTGACCGAAACGATCATCCCTGGCACCATAATGCTCACAACTGCTCCGCAGATACTTCTCCACCGCCCCACCGGTGCAGGTGACGAACGCGTCGAGCAGCAACAGACATTCACAATCCAGGGGGAAGCACACAGTGCGCCTTCGTCATGCCGTCGGCGTCAGCGCCGCCGTGGTCTCCGCAGTCGTCGGACTGCCGCTCCCGGCGGTCGCGGCCGAGCCCGCCACCGTCCTCTACGTCGACAACGGCCGGTCCGCCGGCTGCGACGACCACGGCACCGGCACCTCGGCCAAGCCGTACTGCAGCGTCCAGGCGGCCGCCGATGCGGCCCTGCCCGGACAGACCGTCCAACTCGCCCCGAACAGCGAGCAGCTCGGGGACCTCGTCATCACCCGCTCCGGCGAGATCGGCAAGCCGATCACCTTCCGCGGCAGCACGCTGGCTCCGCTGAGCGCCTACCAGCAGCCGTCGATCACGCCGTCCTCGGGCACCCCGATCCGGCTCACCAACGTCCACGACGTGGTCATCACCGGTATCGGCCTGGCGCACACGGAGATCGCCGGCTCGGCCCGCGTGGAGCTGTCCGAGAACTGGTTCGAGGACGCCGTCGAGACCGCCGGGCCGCCGGCGCCCGCGGTCGCCGTCAAGGGCCAGAGCGAGGCGGTCACGGTCACCCGGTCGGTCTTCTACCACACCCGCGGGCTCTCGGTCGGCGCCGGTGCGCGGTTCACCACCGTCTCCGCCAACCAGTTCAGCCAGTCGACCGCCACCGCGATCGACGTCACCGACGCGACCGGCACGGCCGTCACCAACAACACGCTGACCAACGGCATCACGATGGGCCTCTCGCTGAACGGCGCCTCCACGGGCTCGGCGGTCGTCAACAACATCGTGAACGGGTCGAGCGTGTCGCTCTCGGCGGGCGCCGCCGCCGACGCCAAGGTCGACTACAACGTCGTCCACCCCGTCCAGGGCCTGCCCGCCTACAGCTGGGCCGGCACCGGCTACCAGTCGGCCGCCGAGCTGCTCGCCGCGACCGGCCAGGGCGCCCACGACAACAACGCCGCGGTCACCTTCGAGAACGCCTTCCTGCCGCTCGCCGTCCCGACCCTGGACAACAGCAGCTCCGTGATCGACTCCGGCGACCCGGTGCCGCCCCGCGGCAACGTCGACCTGGCGGGCAACTACGCCACCGACCACCCGCTCGTCGCCAACAGCGGCCCGAACGGCAGCTTCCGCGACCGCGGCGCGTACGAGGTGCAGGGCCTGCTCGGCGTCGAACTGAAGGCCGCCGGCACCGTCCACCCGGAGCCCACCGGCCCCGGCCCGCTGACGGTCGACCTCACCGCCGTGGCCGACGACAGGTGGCACAGCGCGCTCACGTACACGTTCGACTTCGGGGACGGCAGCGCGCCGGTGACCACCCCGGAGAAGACCGTCCGGCACACCTACACCAAGGCCGGCGGCTACACCCCCAAGGTCACCGTCATCGACGGCCGCGGCGGACGGAAGACCGACGCCGTCGACTCGCCGGTCAGCGTGACCCAGGACGGTCAGATGAACCTGCTGCTGACCGGCCGCGTCAACAACATCCAGGACTCGCTCGGCTTCGAGGCCGACGCCACCGGCACCACCTCGCCCTGGGCGATCACCGGCTACACCTTCGACTTCGGCGACGGCACCGCGCCCGTCACCAACACCACCGGCAAGGCGTACCACGCCTTCGCCCAGCCCGGCGGGCACACGGTCAAGGTGACGGTGACCGACGACTCGGGCCAGAGCCGCAGCGGCAACCTCCCCATCACCGTCGACTACGACCCCGCCGGCTTCAAGGCGCTCTCCCCGACGCGGGTGCTCGACACCCGCTGGGCCGGCGCCCAGAACCACAAGCTCGGCTCCGGCGAGACGCTCGACCTGGACGTCCGCCACCCCGTCGCCAACGGCGGCGCGACCCTGGTGCCGTACGGCGCCACGGCGGTCGTCCTCAACCTGACCGCGACCGAGGGCACCGCGGACAGCTTCCTGAGCGCCTACCCGACCGGCGGGACGCGGCCGATCACCTCGAACGTCAACTTCGGCCCCGACCAGGACGTCGCCAACCTGGTGACCGTCCCGGTCGGCCCCGACGGCCGGGTCACCATCCGCAACAACGCCGGCTCGGTGCACGTCGTCGGGGACGTCCTCGGCTACTTCGACCCGACCAGCAACCAGTGGTACCAGCCGGTCACGCCCGCCCGGCTGATGGACACCCGCAGCACCAACGCCCCCCTCGGCCCGGACTCCTCCCGCCGGCTGAAGGTGGCCGGAGTCGGCGGCGTCCCCGCCGACGCGACCTCGGTGGTCCTCAACGTCACCTCCACCGAGTCCACCGCCAACAGCTATTTCGCCGTCCACCCGGCGGGCTCCCCGCTCCCCGTGAACGGCTCCAACCTCAACACCGTACCGGGCCGGGACATCCCCAACCAGGTGGTCGTCCCGGTGGGCGGTGACGGCTCCGTCGACATCTACAACCACGCCGGCAGCGCCCACGCCATCGTGGACGTCTTCGGCTACTACAGCCCCAACGCCCGGGGCCGGTTCACCCCGGTCGTCCCGAGCCGGCTGCTGGACTCCCGTGACGGCGGCGGTGCCAAGTTCGGCCCCGGGGGCACCCGCACCGTGACCGGCGTGCCGGCCGGCGCCGTCGCGGCCGCGGTCAACCTGACCGCCACCGAGACCGACACGAACACCCACCTCATCGCCTGGGCCACCGGCTCGGCCCGCCCCGACACCAGCAACCTCAACGCCTCCCCGGGCCTGGACGTGCCCAACCACTCCACCGTCCCGGTGGACGGCCAGGGCCGCTTCGACCTCTACAACAACGCCGGCTCCACCCACGTGATCGCCGACCTGTTCGGGTACTACAAGAACATGTAGCGCCCCGCGGGCGGGCCCTCCCACCGGACGGCCCGCCCGATCGAGTAGCCCGCCCGCGCCCACCTGAGTACCCGTACTCAGGTGGGCGCTGCGCTGCCCGCCGGAGCATGGAGGCATGCACCCAGCAGCCACCGCGCGGATCGGCATCACCGCCGTCGGATCCCACCTGCCCGCCCTCCGCCTGACCTCCCAGCAGCTCCAGGACGAGGTCACGGCCGGCGGCCGGCTCCGCCTGCCGGAGCGGATGTTCGAGAAGGCGACCGGCATCGTCACCCGGCACTTCGCCGCCGACGGCGAGTACGCCTCCACGCTGGCGGTCGGCGCCGCCCGGCGCGCCCTCGACGCCCGCGGCCTGGACCCGTACGACATCGACCTGCTGCTCTACGCCTCCGCCACCCGGGACATCTGCGAGCCGGCCACCGCCCACCTCGTCCAGGCCGAACTCGGCTCGCACGCCCACGCGCTGGACGTCAGCAACGCCTGCAACAGCTTCCTCAACGGGATCGACCTGGCCCGCGCGATGATCCTGGCCGGCCGGGCCCGGCGCGCCCTGGTGGTCACCGGCGAGACGCCCAGCCGGGCGATGCGCCGCGACCCGGGCGGGCTCGCCGACTTCCGCGACGGCTTCGCGGGCTACACCTTCGGGGACGCCGGCGCGGCCGTCGTCGTCGAGGCCGTCGAGCGCGGCGGCATCCTCGACGTCGAGACCGAGACCGCCTCCGAGCACTGGGAGGCCGGCGGCATCCCCGGCGGCGGCTCGCGCCACCCGCGCGGCGACGAGTACAGCTACTTCCGGGGCGGCGGCAAGGAGTTGCGCGGCGTCTTCGAGAAGATCGGCGGCGCCATCCTGACCCGGGTGGCGGCCCGCACCGGCCTCGGCTGGGACGACTACGCCCGGGTGCTGGTGCACCAGGTCACCGTCCCGTACCTGGAGCGCTTCGTCGAGCTGACCGGGGTGCCCGCGGAGAAGCTGGTCCTCACCGTGCCGGAGCTGGGCAACATCGCCAGCGCCACCATCGGTGTCCAACTCGACCGAATACGACCGGAGCTGGAGCAGGGGGACAAGGTGCTGCTGATCGGCCTCGGCGGTGGCGTCAGCCTGATGACGATGGTCTGGGAGGCGTCATGACCGACCTGTGGGTGGTCGTCCCCGCCTACCAGGAGGAGGCCCGGATCGAGGGCACGCTGAACGCCCTCGCCGCCCAGCGGGACCGGGAGTTCACCCTGCTGGTGGCCGACAACGGCTCCACCGACGCCACCGTGGCGAAGGTCCGGGCCTTCGCCGGGCGGGCGCCGTTCCCGGTCGAGGTGCTGGTCGAGCCGGAGAAGGGGGTCGGCTCGGCGATCGACACCGGCTTCCGGCACGCCATCGCGCACGGCGCCACCCTGCTCGCCCGCACCGACGCCGACTGCCTGCCCGAACCCGGCTGGACGGCCGCCGCCCGGGCCGGGATGCTCGAAGCCCGCGGCCTGGTCTGCGGCCGGGTCACCGCCCGCCGGGACGAGCACGGGCCCGCCGGGCGCGCGGTCTTCCTGGCACTGGTCGCGGTCGGCGCGTTCTTCGGCCGGATCCGGCCCGCGCACCGCCGCCGGCACGGCTACCTCACCCCGTACCGGATGCACGCGGGCAACAACATGGCGATCACCGCCGAGCTGTACGAGGCGGTCGGCGGGATGCCGCGCCGGCCCTCGCCCACCGACCGGATGTTCATCAACCGGGTGCGCCGGCACACCACCGCGATCGTCCGCCGCCGCGACATGGTGGTGCAGAACTCCACCCGCCGGATCCGCGCGTACGGCGTGGTCGGCACCGCCCGCTGGTACCTGGAGCGCGGCGCCGGCCCGCGCTCCGCCGACGTCCGCTGAACCGCCGCCGCTCGCCGGCCCGCTGGGCGCCGCCGGCCGCCCGCCGAGCGCCCGCCCAACGCCCGCCGACCGCCCGCCGACCGCCCGCTCACCGATCCCGCTCCGCTGAGGACACACCGTGCTCGACCGGCTCGCCCACGCCCTGCGCACCGTCCACCCCGACCGGCCCGCCGTGCTGCACCACACCCGCACCGGCGCGGCCAGGGTCCGGATCCGCCGCGGCGACCTCGCCGACCTCGCCGACGTCTACGCCGCCGCCCTGCACGCCCGCGGCCTCACCGACGGCGCCACCCTCGGCGTCGCCGTCCGCCCCGGCCCCAGGGCACTCGCCGTGATGCTGGCCGCGCACCGGCTCGGCCTGCGGATCGCCGTCCTCGACCCGGCCGCCGGACCGGACGTCCTCGCCGCCCGCCTCGCCCTCGCCCGGCCCGACCTGGTGCTCGCCGACGCCGCCGCCCAGGCGGTGGCCGGCTGGGCCGGTCCGCTCGCCCGCCGCGCCGACCTCGCCCTGCCCCGGCTGACCTCACTCGGCCCGGTCGCCACCCTCGGCCGCCGGCTGCCCGGCTGCGCGCCCCGGCTGCGGACCGGTGCCACCACCGCTCCCGCGCCCCGCACCGGCGGCCGCGACACCGACGCCGTGATCGTCTTCACCTCCGGCACCACCGCCCGCCCGCGCGCCGTCGTCCACACCCGGGAGGGGCTGGCGGCCGGCCTGCGGACGGTCACCGAACTGGTCGGCCCCCGCCCCGGCACGACCGTGCTCGGCGGCACCTTCTTCGTCCTCGTCCCCTCCCTCGCCGCCGGCGCCACCGTCGCCCTCCCCGCCCGGACGCCCGCCGCACTGGCCCGCCAGCTCACCCGGTCGGCACCGGCCCAGACCTACCTCACCCCACCCCAGCTGCGCGCCGCCCTCCGCTCCGGGGCGCGCTTCCACGGCCGCGTCTGGACCGGCTCCGCGCCCGCCGACGCCGCCCTGCTGCGCCGGGTCAAGGAGGCCGGCGCCGACCAGGCCTGGGGCGTGTACGCGCTCACCGAGCTGTTCCCGGCCGCCGCCGTCGAGGAGGCCGAGAAGAGCGCCTTCACCGGCCCCGGAGACCTCGTCGGCGCACCCCTGCCGGGCGTCCGCACCGACCTCGGCCCGGACGGCGAGCTGCTGCTCACCGGCCCCGGCGCCCGCCACCGCTACCTCGGCGAGGAGCCCGACCCGTGGGTCCGCACCGGCGACCGCGCCGCCCTCGCCGCGGACGGCCGGATCGTGCTCGCCGGACGCCTGAAGGACATGGTGCTGCGGGGCGCCGAGAACATCTACCCCGGCCTGTACGAGCCGGCACTGCACCTGCCCGGCGTCGAACTCGCCGTCCTGGTCGGCGTCCCGCGCGCCGGCGCACCGGGTGACGAACGGCTGGTCGCCCTGGTCCAGCCCCGCCCCGGCACCGACCCGCACGGGCTGCGCACCGCGCTGCAGGGCCCGCTGGACCGGATGGGCTCCGCCCGCCCGGACGCGGTGCTGTTCGGCGAGGTGCCGCTGGCCGGCCGCTCCCGCAAGCCCGACCGGACGGCCGCCTCGGCCTACTGCGCACGGGAGTTGACCGCATGAGGACCGCCTCCACGACGACCACCACCGCCTCCGCCGCGACCACCGCCTCCGCCGCGACCGTCGCCTCCCTCCTGACCGCCGCCTCCTCCCGGGCCGCCCGCCGCCGCGACCGCCGGGTCTACCTGCGCAGCCATCCCGTCCTGTTCGCGCTGCTCTGCGGCACCCGCCGCCGCCCGGTCGTCCGGCTCGGCCGGACCGTCCTGGTGCACGGCACCGACGCCTACCGGGAGGCGCTCACCCGCGTCCCGCTCGACCGCACCGCGCCCGGCACCACCGGCGGAGCCGCCGCCGAACTCACCGACGGCGGGCTGCTCTTCGACCAGGAGGGTGACGAACACCGCTCCGGCCGCCGCGCGTTGGCCGCCGACCTGGCCGGGGGAGCGCTGGACCGGATCCGCCCGCACTGGCAGGCCGTGCTCGCCGAGCGCGTCCCGGACCTCGCCACCGGCTCACTCGAACTCGTCGGCCTCGCAAGGGAGCTGGCCGGCGTGACGGCCGCCGCACTGACCGGCTCCGACGCCGGCCCGCGCACGCTCGCCCGGGCCGCCGCCGAGGCCGCCGCGGCCGCCGCCGGCGACCACCTGCCCGGCCCGCGCCTCCCCGGCCGCCGCGCCGCCGCCACCTCAGCCGCGGCCGAACTCACCGCCCTGCTCCCCGACCCGCTCCACGCCATGCTCACCGTCGCCGCCGTCAACACCACCGTGGCCGCCCTCCCCCGGGCCGCCGCCTGGTGCGCCGACGCCGGCCTCTGGCCCGCCGTGGACGCCGCGACCGCACCCCGGCTGGCCGCCGAACTCCTCCGGCTGACCGCCCCCTCACCGCTGCTCCCCCGGGTGGCCGCCGCCGACGCCACCGTGGCCGGCTGCCCGGTCCGGGCCGGCGACCGGCTGGTCCTGGTCGCCCGGCACGCCGCCCAGGCCCACCGGACCGCCCCCGCCACCACCGCGTCCGCCACCCAGGCGGTATTCGGCGCGGGCCCGCACGCCTGCCCCGGCGCCGGCCTGGCCCGCGCCCAGCTCGCCGACCTCCTGCTCGCCCTCGCCCCCCACCGCCCGGTGGTCGCCCGCGCCCGCGTCGACCGCCGCTCCGCCCTGCCCGGCTACGCGGAGCTCACCGTCCACGCGGGAGCCGGCCGATGCGGATAGCCGTCACCGGCGCCGGCGGCTTCTGCGGCTCGCACGTCGCCCTCGCCGCCGCCGCACTCGGCCTCGACGTGCACTGCTACGGCCGCTCCCCCGGGCCGGTCGGCCGGCACGTCCGCTGGGACGCCACCGTCGAGGAGCCGGACCTGACCGGCGTCGACGTGGTGGTGCACTGCGCGGCAGCCGTCGCCGACCTGCCCCCGGGCTCCCCCGACGAGGCCGGCCAGTACGCCGTCAACGTCACCGGCACCGAACGCCTGATGCGCGCCGCCGCCGGCCGCCCGGTCGTCTGGGTGAGCAGCGCCAGCGTCTACGACCCCCGGATCGGCCGCGAGTCCGTCATGGAGCACCACCCCACCGACGGCGGTCACCTCAACGCGTACGGGCGCACCAAGGCGGCCGGTGAACGGATCGCGCTGGCGGCGGGCGCCGTCGTGCTGCGCCCGCGCGCCGTTTACGGGCCGGGCGACCCGCACCTCGCCCCGCAGCTGCTGGCCCGCGCCCGGCGCGGTCTGCTGCTGCTCCCCGGCGGCGACGTCCGGATCAGCCTCACCGCCGTGCAGAACCTCGCCGACGCCTGCCTGGCCGCACTGGGCCTGACCGGTCGCACCGCCTGGACGCCGGGCGCGTACAACATCGCCGACGGCCGGCACTACCGGCGCGACGACGCCGTCCGCAGGGTACTCGCCGCGCACGGCGTCCGGGCGCGGATCGGCCACGTGCCCGCACCGCTGGCCCGGCTGGCCGCCCGCACCGGGCGTCTCCCCGGTCTGACCCCGTACGCGGTCGACCAGCTCACCCACAGCGTCACCCTCAACCTCTCCCGCGCCCGCACCCAGGGCTGGCAGCCGTTCTGGGACCTCGACACGGTGCTGCTGCTCGACCGGGCCGCCCGCACCGGCGTGCCCGCGAACGACTGACGCCCGCACCCCCGCCGAGGGGGTACGGGCGTCCGAAGGGCCGGTGGCTAGCTCTTGGCGGCCTTCTTCACGAGGATCACGACGGCGGCGGCGATCCCGACCACCACCAGCAGCTTGAAGGCCAGGCTCAGCAGCGCGCCCACCACGCCGAAGACGAATCCGATGACGTTCCAGGCCAGGATCAGCACCAGCACCGGGACGACGATGTTGCGCACCCACGAGGGCAGCGACTTCCAGAACTCAGCCATGTCCGTTCCTTCTCTCCCCTCGGGCCGGCTGCCGTCCGGTGCCGCATCCCGCTTGCTTTCGATACTTCGATCGTACGGGGACGCAAGTGCCGGAACGAGAGCCAACGGCCCGGAGAGAACCCGGAGATCGCCCCTGACCCCGCCCCGGGGGGAAACCCCCGGAATGTGCGCGGGAACACCCCGGAAAGATCTTCGAAACCGGCGGCAACCCACCGGCGGGTCGCACGTCTCTCAGTACACGGACCTCCGGGGGGAGTTCGGAGGTCACTGTCCGAGGGGATTCCCGTCATGCGTGTTCGACCCGCCCTCTCCGTGGCCGTGCTCACGGCCCTGAGCCCGACCGCGCCCGTCGCCGCGGGCGCCGCTCCGGCCGCCGCCCCTCACGCCGCCCCGGCGATGATCCGCCCGGCGGCCCGTTCCCCCGGTGGGGGCGGGCCGCCCGGCGCGGCCGGGTGAATGTTCGCCCGAGCCCCACAACCTTTTCCCCGCCCGTCGGTCTACCCAGGCAGAGACCTCCGGGTCGAGGCCGGAGGCTGTCGTCGCAGGGAGAGTCCGCATGCGCGCAAGACCCGCCACCGCCCTCGCCGTCCTCACCGCACTGGTCCTCACCGGGCCCGCCGTCCTCGCGGCCCCGGCCGCTCTCGCCGCCCCGGCCGTCGTCGCCGCCCCGGCGGACGACTTCACCACCCCGGCCGGCTTCACCGGGATGAGCCCGACCCGGGTACTGGACACCCGGGACGCCCTGTTCATCCCGAACGGCCAGCAGCGGCCGCTCAACCCCGACGAGTACTACACGACCCCGCTCGTCGCGTTCAGCTCGCACATGCCGCCGACCACCTACCCGGTCGTGCCCGCCGACACGACGGCGGTGGTCGTCAACGTCACCGCCACCGACCCGACCGCCGACGGCTACCTCTCGCTCAGCGCGGCCGGCCACCCCGGTACCGTCCCGGCCACCTCAAGCCTCAACTTCACGGCCGGCAAGACGGTGTCGAACCTGGTCACCGTCGCGGTCACCCCGGGCACCAATCCGGCGATCACCGTCTACAACCACGCCGGCACCACCGACGTCGTCCTGGACGTGGTCGGCTACTACCGGCCCGGTGCGGCCGACAAGTACGCGCCCCTGACGCCCTCGCGGCTGGTCGACAGCCGTACCGACGGCGGCCGGCTCGGCTGGGGCGGCGTCCGTTCGGTCCAGGTCGCCAAGCCGGAGCTCGGCACGGCCGACGCCCGCGCGGTGATCCTCAACGTCACCGCCACCGAAGGGACCATGGACAGCTACCTGACGGTCTACCCGACCGGCAGGGAGCGGCCGTACGTGGGCTCGAACGTCAACTTCGCCCCGGGACGGACCGTTGCGAACCAGGTCGTGGTCCCGGTCGGCGCCGACGGGAAGATCGACATCTTCAACCACGTCGGCTCGGTGGACGTCGTCGTCGACCTCGTCGGCTTCTACGGCCCCTCCGGTGCCGGGCTGTTCAGCGCGCTCACCACCCCGGTCCGGGCGTACGACACGCGGAGCTCGACGCCCCTGGAACCCGGCGGCACCCGCACCGTCCCCGTGGTCCAGAACCACCTCATGGGCGCGGCCCTCAACGTGACCGTCACCGAGCCGACCACCGACGGCCACCTCACGGTGTACCCCGCCGCGGCGTCCAGGCCGGACACGTCCAGCCTCAACTTCACCGCCGGCCAGACCGTGGCCAACTCCGTCACCACCAGAACCGACGGCGGACTCGTCAGCATCTACAACAACGACGGCTACACCCACGTGATCGCCGACCTCACCGGCGTCTTCGTCGCGGGCTGACCGCATCCGTGCGTTCCCTCCCCGCGCGCCGCGGGGAGGGAACGAGGTCAGACCGGCCAGGTCTCGCCGCGCCAGGCGGCGTCCCAGAACATCCACTCGTACCGCGAGGTGGTGGTGAAGTGCTCCACCACCCGGCGGCGTTCGGCCGGGGAGATCTCCTCGCCGAGCCGGTCGGTGAGTGCGAGGACCCGGCGCACCACGGACTGGAACGCCTCGTCGCCGTAGGTGGCGATCCACTTGGCGTACAGCGGGTCGGGGGAGCCCTTGGCGAGCAGTTCGCCGCCGACCCTGGCGTAGATCCAGTAGCAGGGCAGCACCGCGCCGACGGCCTCCGCGAAGGAGCCGCCGTAGACGGTGGCCAGCAGATAGCTGGTGTACGCGCGGGTGGTGGGCAGCACCGGCTCGGCGGCGGCCGCCTCGGCGCTGCCGCCGAAGGCGGTCATGAAGTCGGCGTGCATGCCCTGCTCGGCCGCCAGCGCGCCGACCGCGTCGTCGGCGAAGGCCCGCACGTCCTCCTCGCCGGGCGCCTTGGCGGCGCAGACGGCGAGCGCGCGGGCGTAGTCGCGCAGGTAGTGCGAGTCCTGGACGACGAAGTGGCGGAACGCCTCGCGCGGCAGGGTGCCGTCGGTGAGACCGCCGATGAAGGGGTGATCGAGGATCTTGGCGTAGACCGGCTCGATCGCCGCCCAGAGTTCTTCCGTCAGGCTCAGGCTCATACCCCGACCCTAACCGGGCCGCCGCCCCCGGCCGCGGAGCCGTTCAGTCCTCGGGCGGGGAGCCGTTCAGCCCCCGGCCGCGGAGCTGTTCAGTCCTCGGGCGCGGACCCGTTCAGTCCTCGGGCGGGGAGAACACCACCAGCACCCGCAGCTCCTCGGTGATGTGGTGGAACCGGTGCGGCACGCCCGCCGGGACGTAGACCACCGTCCCGCGGGCCACCGTCGTGGTCTCGTCGCCGACGGTCAACTCGGCCCGGCCGCTGATCACCTGGTAGATCTCGTCCTGGGCGTGCGCGGTCTGGGGATCGGTGTCGCCGGGGGAGAGCGCGTAGAGGCCGGCGGACATCCGCGGCTCGCGCAGGAAGCGCAGATAGGCGCCGTCGTTGGCGGCGCGCTCGGCGTCCAGTTCGTCCAGCCGGAACAGCTTCATCGGGGGCGCCTTCCTCGTCCTGGCCCGGGTCCTGGGGCATTCAACACCAAACATGCCGGTCCAGACCTTCCCCCCGCCCGACCGGCCTGCGACGCTGGCCCCATGAAGGGTTTCGTCATCAAGACACTTATCAACGCGGCCGCCATCTGGGTGGCCGCCTGGATCGTCACCGGCATCACGCTGACCGGCGACGACTGGCAGCACAAGACCCTGACGGTGATCGCCGTGGCACTGGTCTTCGGCGTGGTGAACTGGCTCATCAAGCCGGTGGTGAAGCTGTTCTCACTGCCCCTGTTCATCCTCACCCTGGGGCTGATCACCTTCGTCATCAACGCCCTGATGCTCTGGCTGACCTCCTGGGCCTCGGACAAGCTCAACCTGGACTTCCACGTCGACGGCTTCTGGGCCGCGCTGTTCGGCGCGCTGATCATCAGCCTGGTCTCCTGGGGCCTCAACCTCGCGCTCGGCGACGACGACTGAGCCGCCGCCCGTGGCGGCCCGTACGAGCAGCGCCCCGTGCGAAGGGGCCCGCACCCGGTTCTCACCGGGTTCGGGCCCCTTCCGCCGTTCCGGCCGGGCGACCGGTCACCGCTCACACCCTCTGAGGATGTCCGCGAGCTGGGCGTCGAGTTCGCCGCCGGTGAGCTCCTGCCCCATCGGCACCAGCCGGTCGGTGCGGGCCAGGAAGGCGATCAGCGGGGGCGCGGAGGCGCGCAGCACGGCGTCCCCGCCGGGGGAGTGCAGCACGATGCAGACCTCGGAGAGCTCCTCGCCGACCGGGTGGATGTGCACGTCGCCCTCGCCCGCCGGCCCGCTGATCCCGTCGAGCAGCAACTCGCGGGCGAAGACCCAGGTGACCGGCTCGTCGCCGGGCATGTGGAAGGTGCACCGGAGCGCGTACGGGTCGACGGGGTCGTAGCCGACGTCGACCACGATGCGGAAGGAGAGCTCGGGGGAGACCACCAGGTTCATCAGCAGGTGGCCCTGGATCGTGCTGTGCTGCATGGCGCCAGTACCTCTCGTTCTGCCGGGAAGTGCGGGCCCTGGGTCCGCGGGTGGCCCGGCATGTGCAGTTCGCTGACATGGGAGGGAGTGCGGCTGTGCCGGCCGTGCGGCCGATTTGATGGTTTTGCGCCACCTCTCCCCGTTCCGCCCTCATCGTCCATGCCCGGGAACGCGGTGGACAAGGTGTGCTACTTCCGATGGTGCGCGAGGGGGATCGGGGTGGGCGGCCCATGGGGCACGAGGGGGTCAGAGGACGGAGGACGGGTTCATCGCGCCGACGCTGCGGGGCAGTTACCCGGCGACGGCGGCCAACCGGCCGGGCCGGGCGACGGGCGGGGAGACGGCCGTGGGCTGCCGGCCCGTGCGCGACGGTGTCGTGCGGTCTGCGATCTGATCCATGGCCACATCCAGCCCCCAGCCCGAGTCATTGCACAGCAGGGCATGCGGAGTGAGGTGCTCCGATTCGCCCGATAGCGGCTCATTGCAGCACAGGGAGCGCGCGGCTGCAATCACTCTCGCACCGTTCTGTCGGTAAATTCCTTGGAATCAAAGGCAAAAGTTCAGACTTTGCCGATAATTACATGATCTGCATAACGTTCATCTTCACTATCCCAGATCCATCGCCGCCGTGAGCACTCCCCTGACGGACGCACCCGCATGCCCCGGTGTTTCGGCCCCCGCGGCCTGCGGGAGACTCCCGCACAACGCTCCAGCCCCGGAGGTCGCCATGGGCACCCCGCCCCGCCCCGTCGTCAAACGCACCGCGCGGGCGATCCTGCTGGAAGTCGACCCGGACGACCCGCACGGCCCGGCCTCGATCGTGCTGATCAAACGGACCCGGCCCGGCTCCCCGCACCCGTACTGGATCACCCCGGGCGGCGGCGTCGAGGATGGCGACCGCACCGTGGTCGACGCCCTGCACCGCGAGGTGGACGAGGAGCTCGGCGGCAAGGTGGCGGACGTCGTCCCCGCCTTCGTCGACACCGTCAGCCACACCCACCCCCACCCTCCGGGCGGGGGGACCCCCGTCGACGACGGCACCGTGCTCCACCCGCACGGGGTCAAGGTGCAGCACTTCTTCGTCTGCCGGCTCGCCTCGATGGACCTCACCCGGCGGCACGGCCCCGAGGTGGAGGAGCCCAACGGGGAGTACGAGGTGGTCCGGCTGCCCTTCACCCGGGAGGGCGTCACCTCGGTCAACGTCGTCCCGCCCAGCCTGCGCGCCTACCTGGCGGCCAACATCGAGGGCGTCCGCGCGCTGCTCGCGCCCGACCTGGGCTGAGTCCGGCGCGAGGCCCGGGGCGGGCCCGGCCGGCACCCGGCCCGCCGCTCGGCCCGGGCCCTCCCCGGGCCGAGCCCACCGGTCAGCCCGCTGCGAGGTCCCCCACCAGGTCGTGCCGGATCCGGTCCGCCGTCACCCCGGCCCGCAGCAGCACGCCGACCCCGCGCCGGACCATCGCGGCCGGCCCGCTGAGGTACGCGTCCCGGCCGGCCCACGGTCCGAACCGGCCGACCACCTCGGGCAGTTCACCGGTCAGCACCCCGCTGCCCGAGGCGCCGGGTCCGGACAGCACCGGTCGCACCGAGAGCCACGGGTGGCGCCCGGCCAGCTCGCGCAGCGCCTCCAGCTCGTACAACTCCCCGGCCTGCCGGGCGCCGTAGAAGACCTCCACCGAACGGCCGGCCGCGCCGTGCGCGGCCACCTCCTCCACCAGCGCCCGGATCGGCGCGATGCCGGTGCCGCCGCCCAGACAGAGCAGGTCCGCGCCGGCCGCGTGGTCGACGGTCATCGCGCCGGCCGCCGGGCCCAGCCGCAGGACGTCCCCGGGCGCGGCCCGGTGGACGAGCGCGTTGCTCACCCAGCCCGCCTGGACGGCCTTCACGTGGAAGGTCAGCAGGCCGTCCGGCCGGGGCGCGGAGGCGAACGAGAAGTGCCGCCAGACCCTCGGCCACCAGGGCGTCTCCAGGCCGGCGTACTGCCCGGCGCGGTACGGATAGGCCTGGTCGGGGCGGACGGTGAGCACCGCGACGTCCCGGGTGCGGAGCTCGTGGGCGACCACCTCGCCCTGCCACCACGGCGGCGAGGTGCGGGCGGCCTCCTCGGCGGCGTCGATCATGATCGAGGAGACCAGCCGGTACACCCGGCGCCAGGCCAGCTCGGTCTCGCCGTCCCAGCGGCTGCCCGCGTACCGGGCCAGCGCCTGCACCAGGCACTCGCCCACCGGGCCGTAGTGGCCGGTCAGCGTCCCGTACCGGCGGTGGCCGCGGCCGAGCGCGCTCAGGTAGGTGCGCAGGCCCTCCGGGTCACCGGCGCTGCGGGCGGCCATCAGCAGGGCGCGGAAGAGGCGGTCCCGCTGGACGTCCATGGCGGCGGGGAAGAGCGCGCGGATCTCGGGGTGGTGCAGGAAGATCAGCGCGTAGAAGTGCGCGGTGGCCCGGTCGGCGACCGGCTCGACCACCGCCAGGCTGGTCCGGATCAGCTCGATGTCCAGGGCGGTGGGCGGCTGTTCGGCGGCGGTGCGGAGGTCGGGCGCCCGCGCGGCGACCTGCGCCGGGCGGGCGTCACCGAGGGTCTGCAGTGCCCGGGCCCGGCTCATCGGGGTCCCCTCGGCCGGAGGCTGGGGGAGGTCGCCCTGACCGGCCCAGTTGAGGCCGGGCGCGTGGGCGAACAGCGGCTCGACCACGGGGGCGGGCGGCCCGGCGGGCGTGGACGGCGCCGGAACGGCGGGCGGCCGGGCCGGCGGGTCGGGGATCGGCAGGGCGGCGGCCACCGGTGCGAGGACGGCGGCCGGCGCCGCCACCGGCGGCAGGTCCGGCGGGTCCAGCGGCATCGGCGGGAGCACCATCGTGGCGTCCGCCCCGACGCCGGGAGCGGCCACCGGCGTGACGGCCGGAGCCGCGACGCCCGGAGCGCCCAGCGACGCGAGGTCCGCCACGGGCTCCGGCACGCTGTCCGGCATGACGTCGGGCAGGGCGCCCGGCGCGGCGCCGGGCGCGAGGCCCGGCATCCCGGGTACGGCCGCAACGCCCGCCGAACCGTGCCCGCTACGGACCAGAAATGTTCTGCGGGACTTCACCGCAGCGTTTCGAGTACCCAAGAGAATCGTTTCGCCTCCGGCCGGCCTGCGCCACCACCTGGCTTGTCTCTGCTGACGCCCAGGCAGCGTGGCACGCCCGAAGTGCTCATCCGACAAATCGCGCGAAGCCCGGACACCCGCCCTCCGCACGCGCTACGCTCACTCGATCTGTGGTCGCCTTGCGTGGCGGCGCGGCCACGCAAGGCGATCACCCGCAGGTCACAGCTGTCGCAGCAGCATCCCCGGCTGCTCCACGCAGTCGGCCACGAACCGCAGGAACCCGCCCGCCGTGCCGCCGTCGCAGACCCGGTGGTCGAAGGTGAACGACAGCTGCGTCACCTCGCGCACCGCCAACTCGCCCTGGTGGACCCAGGGTTTGGCGACGATCCGGCCGACGCCGAGCATCGCCGCCTCGGGGTGGTTGAGGATCGGGGTCGAACCGTCCACGCCGAACACGCCGTAGTTGTTCAACGTGAACGTCCCACCGGTGAGTTCGGCCGGCGTCAGCGAGCCGACACGGGCCGCCTCGGTCAACCGGCCGAGCTCGGAGCCGAGTTGCTCGGTGGAGAGCTGCTGGGCGTCCCGCACCACGGGGACGACCAGGCCGCGCTCGCCCTGCGCGGCGAAGCCCAGGTGCACCGCCGAGTGCCGCAGGATGCCCGAACCATCCTCCGTCACACTGGAGTTGAGCTCGGGGAAGCGCGCCAGCGCGACCGTGCAGATCCGGGCCAGCAGCGCCAGGACGCTCACCTTCGGCCCCGGGGTGGCGTTCAACTGCCGCCGCAGTGCCATCAGTCCGGTGGCGTCCGCGTCGACCCAGCAGGTGGCCGCGGGGATCTCGCGGTGGCTGCGGGTGAGCTTCTCGGCCACCGCCCGGCGCAGTCCGCGCAGCGGGACGACACCGTCCGCGGCCGCCGCCGGGGCCGTGGAGCCCGGCGCGGCGGCCGGAGCGGGCAGCGACTTCGCCGCGGCCGCCCGTTCGACGTCCGCACGCATGATCAGCCCGTCCGGGCCGCTGCCGGTGAGCGCCGCCAGGTCGATCCCGTGCTCCCGGGCCGCCCGCCGCACCAGCGGCGAGATCACCGGCACGACCACCGGAGCCAGGGCAGCCACCGGGGCCACGGGAGCCGCCGGAGCGGCCACAGCCACGGCAACGGGAGCCGTCGGCACCCCCACCCGCCGCCGGCGGCCGCCCCGGTCCGGCTCGGCGACGCCGTACCCGACCAGCGGCCGCTCCACCTCCGCGGCGACCGGCCGTCCGGCCGCCCCGAGGCCCTCCGCGGGCCCCTCCGCAGGCGCCACCGCGACCGTCACCAGCGGCGCGCCGACCGCCACCTCCTCGCCCGGCTCTCCGTACCGGGCGGTGACCACCCCGCCGTACGGGCAGGGCACCTCGACCACGGCCTTGGCGGTCTCCACCTCCACGACCGGCTGGTCGACCGCGATGACGTCGCCGACCTCGACCATCCAGCGGACCACCTCCGCCCCGGTGAGTCCCTCACCGAGGTCGGGCAGGGTGAACTCGCGCACGACGGGCATCATCCTCAGTCCTCCCACTGCAGCCGGGCGACCGCGTCCAGGATCCGGTCCACCCCGGGCAGGTGGTGGTGCTCCAGCATCGGCGGCGGGTACGGGATGTCGAAGCCGGTGACCCGCAGCACCGGTGCGGCCAGGTGGTGGAAGCAGCGCTCGGTGACCCGGGCGGCGATCTCCGCGCCGGTGCCGCCGAAGCCGCTCGCCTCGTGCACCACGACGGCGCGGCCGAGCGAGCGGACCACCCGGCAGACCGTCTCGTCGTCGAACGGCACCAGGGTCCGCAGGTCCAGCACCGCGAGGTCCCAGCCCTCGGCCTTCGCCGCCTCGGCCGCCTCCAGGCAGACCGGCAGCGAGGGCCCGTAGGTGATCAGCACCGCGGACGTCCCGGTCCGCCGCAGCACCGCCCGGCCGATCGGCTCGACCGGCGCCGACGGGTCGAACCCGGCCTTGCCCCAGTAGAGCCGCTTGGGCTCCAGGAAGACCACCGGGTCGTCGGAGGCGATCGACGCCCGCAGCAGGCCGTACGCGTCGGCCACCGTGGCCGGGGTGACCACGTGCAGGCCGGGGGTTGCGGTGTAGTACGCCTCGGAGGCGTCGCTGTGGTGCTCGACGCCGCCGATCCCGCCGCCGTACGGGATCCGGACGGTGATCGGCAGCGGGAGCTTGCCGGCCGTACGGTTGCGCATCTTGGCGACGTGCGAGAAGAGCTGCTCCAGCGCCGGGTAGGCGAAGGCGTCGAACTGCATCTCCACCACCGGGCGCAGCCCGTACATCGCCATGCCGATCGCGGTGCCGAGGATGCCCGCCTCGGCCAGCGGGGTGTCCAGACAGCGGTCCGGTCCGAACTCGGCGGTCAGCCCGTCGGTGATCCGGAAGACGCCGCCGAGCGCGCCGACGTCCTCGCCGAGCACGTGCACGGACGGGTCCTCGCGCAGGGAGTCGCGCAGCGCCGCGTTGAGCGCCTGCGCCATGGTGGCCGTGCGCGGGGCGTCGGAGGAGTGCCGCGCGGCGGCCCCGCCGAGGGTGGGGGCGGGCGTCGGGTGGGCGGTCTGGTTCATCGGTCGTGCACCTCGGCCTCGGCGGCCAGCTCGGCGGACAACTGGGCGGCCTGCTCCCGCAGTTGCGGGGTGGGCTCGGCGTAGACGTGGGAGAACAGGGCCATCGGGTCCAGCTCGGCGTCGGTGTGGAACTCGGCCCGCATCCGGGCCGCCAGCGCCTCCGCCTCGTCGGCCGCCTCCTGCACCAGGGAGTCGTCCAGGACGCCGAGTCCGCGCAGGTGGCGTTCCATCAGCAGGATCGGGTCGTGCTCCCGCCAGGCGGTCACCTCGGTGTCGTCCCGGTAGCGGGTGGCGTCGTCGGCGTTGGTGTGCGCCTCGATCCGGTAGGTGAGCGCCTCGACCAGGGTCGGGCCGCCGCCGGTCCGGGCCCGCTCGACCGCCTCGGCGAGCACGCTGTGCACCGCGGGCGCGTCGTTGCCGTCCACCAGCCGGCCCGGCATGCCGTAGCCGACGGCCTTGTGGGCCAGGCTGGGCGCGGCCGACTGCGCGGTGAGCGGGACGGAGATCGCGTACCCGTTGTTCTGCACCAGGAAGACGACGGGCGCCCGGAGCACCGCGGCGAAGTTCAGCGCCTCGTGGAAGTCGCCCTCGCTGGTGCCGCCGTCGCCGAGCAGCGCCAGCGCGACCACCGGCTCGCCGGCGAGCCTCGCGGCGTGCGCCAGCCCGACGGCGTGCGGGGCCTGGGTGGCCAGCGGCGTGCAGAGCGGGGCGGTGCGGGTGGCGCGCGGGTCGTAGCCGGTGTGGGCGTTGCCGCGCAGCAGGGTGAGCGCCTCCAGCGGGTCGACCCCGCGGGAGACCACCGCGAGGGTGTCGCGGTAGCTGGGGAAGAGCCAGTCGCGCTCGCCGAGCGCCAGCGCGGCGGCGACCTGGCAGGCCTCCTGGCCGGTGGAGGCCGGGTAGACGGCGAGCCGGCCCTGCTTGGTCAGGGTGGTGGCCTGCTGGTTGTAGCGGCGGCCGACCACCAGGCGGCGGTAGAGCTCGCGCAGCAGTGCGGGGTCGTACTTCTCCAGCTCGGGAGTGCCGAGCACGCGGACCGGCGAGGCGTCCGGGAGCAGGGGTGCCGGGTCGGTGCGCGGGGCGGTCGCCCCGGGCAGCCAGCCGGGCACCGCCGTGTGGTGTCTGTGGTCGAGAACGGTCATCTCGGGCACCTCCAGGGGTGGCGGGGGCTCCCTACCGATTGTTCGGTCGTCTGTTCATCTTGACCAGAAGCGTGACAAGGTGCTGGACAATCGGCCCGGGTGGCGGTCGACTGGTGGCATTGCGTCCAATCAGCAGGGGTGGGGGGTCATGTCGACTGAACAGACGTCCAGGCTCGACCGTGTCGACCGGGCGATCCTGCGGCTGCTGCAGCAGGACGGTCGCGCCTCGATCCGCTCGGTGGCCGAGCGGGTGCACGTGTCCCGGGCGAATGCGTACGCCCGGATATCCAGGATGGTCGAGGACGGCGTCATCCGCGGCTTCACCGCCCGCGTCGACCACGAAAAGGCAGGTCAGGGCGCATCCGCGTACGTCACCCTGAAGATCGTGCAGAACTCCTGGCGGACGGTCCGCGAGCAGCTGCTGGCGCTGCCCGGGGTCGCGCACATCGCACTGGTCGGCGGGGACTTCGACGTGCTGCTGCTGGTGCACACCGCCGACAACCACGCCCTGCGGGAGCTGGTGCTGGGCAGCATCCAGTCCATCCCACAGGTGCTCGGCACCCGCACGATGCTGGTCTTCGAGGAAACGGACCAGGTCCCCCCGGACTAGACCAAGGACTGGACCCGCCCTGACCTGGACGAACGGCTCGGAGGGCGGCCCTGTGGACGGGCCGCTGCATACCGGACCCCAGCTGATCGACTCGACAGCGCGCTGATCATAATCACACTGGTCCTCACCCGCCGCAGAGCCAGGCCAACCCAGCGCCCGGTCTCCGCGAAGCCGACAGGTGGGGGCCTTCAACCCCTGGTCCTAGCCACAGGAGAACCGCCCCGTGCGTCCACTTCGCACCACAGGGCTGCTGACCGCAGGCCTCGTCACCGTTCTCGGCCTTCCCACCGTCGCGTTCGCCGAAGCCGCCCCCAGCACGCTCCGGGTCGACAACACCGACCCCGCCAGGTGCTCGGACTCCGGTCGGGGCACCACGGCCCTGCCGTTCTGCACCGTCGGCGCCGCCGCGGCGGTCGCCACCCCCGGCCAGACCGTCGAGGTCGCCGGCTCGCGCGGGTACTCCGGGGAGCAGCTGCTGCTCAACCGCTCCGGCGAGCAGGGCCTGCCCATCACCTTCCGCGGGGTCGCCACGGGCTCGGCCACCACGCTCGGGACGCTCAGGCTCTCCGCGGTGCACGACGTCGTGATCGAGTCCTTCCGCACCTCCGGGGTCGAGGTCGCGAACTCCGCGCGGGTCACCGTCCGGAACCTGGTCGACGGCGACCTCAAGGTCACCGGCAGCGGCGAGGGCGTGACGCTCTCCGGCAACGAGGCGCGGACCGTCTCGGTGGAGAACGCCGCCGGCGCCACGCTCGTTCGTAACAGCGTGAACGGGATCCGGGTCATCGACGCCCCGCACACCGTCATCACCAACAACACCGTCGTGGACGGCTGCACCGCCGGTATCGAACTCGCCGGCGACTCCTCGCAGTCCGGCCTCTACAACAACCTGGTGCGCAACCACTTCACCCCCGCCGCGCCGTACCAGTGCGCCAACCCCGACGGCGCCGAGATCGTGGTCTCGACCGCCTCGGCCGAGGGCACCCGCGCCGCGTACAACACCGTCGCCCCGTACTGGACCAACTTCTCCGCCGGCACCGCGTACTCCTGGGCCGGCACCCGCCACCAGACCCCCGAGGCGCTCGCCGCCGCGACCGGCGGCCAGGCCGGCGGCCACGACGCCGTGGTCGCGAAGTGGCTCGACGGCAACGCCCTCAACAGCGAGGTGACCGACTCCGCCGACGCCACCGCGCCGGGCTTCCTCCCGGCCGCCTTCCCGGCCGACGACCCGAACGTGCCGAACACCGGCACCGGCGCCGGCTACCACGACCGCGGCGCGAGCGAGCGCCATGAGGAGATCACCTCCGCGTCGCTGGCGGCCGACCTCCAGCGCGCCCCGTACGGCACCGAGATCACGCTGACGGCGACCACCAACCGCACCACCCACTGGCCGACCTCGGCGATGAGCTACCGCTACGACTTCGGCGACGGCAGCGCCGTGGTCACCTCGTCCGAGCCCAGTGTGAAGCACACCTACACCCGCGCCGGCGACTTCGCGGCGACCATCGCCGTCGGCACCGGTGACGGGCGCATGTTCACCGGCTACGGCACGCAGGTCAAGGCCACCACCCCCGGCCCGCTGAAGGCGTACGCCACCGTCAGGGCGAACATCCCGGATCAGTTCGACACATCCGACACCCCGCCGCTGGGCGTGAAGGTCGACCCGTCCGGCACCACCTCGCCCTGGGCCGTCACCAAGGTCGTGGTGGACTACGGCGACGGCACTGTCGAGTCCAAGAACAACCTGGACGTCTTCCTGCACGGCTACGCCTCCCCCGGCGACTACACGGTGCAGGTGACGGTCACCGACAGCACCGGGCAGAGCAACACCGCCGCGTACCCCTTCAAGGCCGCCTACGCCCCGTCGAGCTTCCTGCGCACCGACCCGTATCGGCTGTTGGACACCCGCCAGGGCGTGAACCAGACCGTCGAGGGCGGCCGGGAGAACGGCCTCACCATCCCGACCGGCACTGCACCCGGTGCGAACGGCGCTCCCGGCACCATCTCCTCCGTCGTCCTCAACGTCACCGTCACCGAGGCCACCGAGGACACCCACCTGATCGTCTGGCCCACCGGGCAACCCCGCCCGAAGACCTCGAACGTCAACGTGGCGGCCGGGCGGACCTCCTCCAACCTGGTGACCGTGCCGGTCGGCGAGGCCCACCGGATCAGCACCTACCTCAACGCCGGCCGGGCCCACCTGATCGTCGACGTGGTCGGCTTCTACCGCCCGGGCGGCGGCCTGCTGTTCACCCAGCTCACGCCCGCCCGCCTCGCCGACACCCGGGCGACCAGCAAGCTCGGCGCCGGCGAGATCCGCCCGGTGAAGGTCGCCGGCGCCGGCGGCATCCCCGCCAACGCCACCTCCGTCGTGCTCAACCTGACCAGCACCGACACCAGCGCGGACACCCACCTGTCGGTCTACGCCACCGACCGCAGCCGCCCGGTCAGCTCGAACCTCAACCCCGAGCCCGGCAAGGACAAGTCCAACCAGGTCATCGTCCCGGTCGGCGCCGACGGAAGCATCAACGTCTACAACCACACCGGGTCCACCCACGTGATCCTGGACGTCTTCGGCTACTACGCCGCAGACGGCAGGAGCAGGTTCACCCCGACCGTCCCGATCCGGCTGACCGACACCCGGTCGAACCCGCTCGCCAAGCCCGGGCCGGACGGCACCACCGTCGTCCCCGGCATCCCGGCCGGGGCCACCGCCGCCGTCCTCAACGTCACGGCCACCAACACGACCGAGGACAGCTACCTGACCGTCCATGCCGACGGCAGCCCGCGGCCGGGCACCAGCAACCTCAACCTGCTGCGCGGCGCCACCGTGCCCAACCACGTCACCACGCCGGTCAGTGCCGACGGCAAGGTCGCCATCTACAACCACGTCGGCAGCACCGACCTGATCGCCGACCTCTTCGGCTACTTCACCCCCGCCTGGCCCGCCTCCTGACGCGCCCCGCGAATCCTGCCGGGCGCCCACCGTGGCGCCCGGCAGGACCGCCCGGCACGCCTACCGCGCCCGCAGCCCGTCGAAGGCCAGGTGGACCACCGCGTCGGCGACGCCGTCGGCCGCCCTGAGGCCCGGCCGGTACCACTCCACGATCGAGTTGATCATGCCGAAGAGCAGCCGGGTGGCCAGCCGGGGCTCGACGTCCGCCCGCAGCGCACCGTCCGCGACGGCCGCCCGCAGCAGCTCGGCGACCTGGTGGTCGAACTCCCGGCGCCGCTCCAGCGCCCACTGCTCGGTCGCCGTGTTGCCGCGCACCCGCAGCAGCAGGGTGACGTACGGCAGCTCGGCCAGCAGCACCTCAGCGGTCCGCCGCACCACGTGCTCCAGCCGCTCCACCGCCGGGCCGCCGACCGCACCCGGCTCGGCGAGGATGCCGAACAGCCCGTCCAGCGCCCGCCCGACGGCGAGCCGGAGCAGCTCCTCCTTGCCGCGCACGTGGTGGTAGATCGAGGACTTGGAGATGCCCGCCGCCCGGGACAGGTCCTCCATCGAGGTGCCGTCGTATCCACGCTCGTTGAAGACGTCGACGGTCACCGCGAGCAGCGACTCCACGGTGTAGGCGGTGCGCGTGGTGTGATCGGCCATCCTCCGAGTATCCCCGCCCCCGCTGCGCCGAACGTGATCGGGTCGGGTGGTCCGCACCGGCTCCCGGTTGGTCCGCACCGACTCCGCGGCCGCACGTTCTAGACTCGGCGGACGATCGTCCAAGGCCAGCAGGGTGGGGTCCAGTCTGATGAGCGAGCGCAGCGAGCGAACCATCGAGAGGTGCGCGTTTCGCGAAGCGACCGCCGAGCGCGCGAGGTGGGACGCATGAGCGAGCGCAGCGAGCGAACCATCGAGAGGTGCGCGTTTTGCGAAGCGACCGCCGAGCGCAGCGACGTGGGACGCATGAGCGGGCGCAGCGAGGTAGGGGCATGAGCGCAATACCGGCAGTCGCCTCCGACGTTCCCGAGCAGCGCAGCGACGAACCGGGATCCGCACCGGACTCAGGCCTCCGCGAGCGCGCCCGTGCCCTGGCCCTCCGGTTCGGGCCGGCCGTCTGGTGTTACGCCGTGCTCAAGCTGCTCGGCTTCACCGTCTTCATGAAGCTGTTGTCGTTCTCCGGCGACTACCTCAAGAAGCACCCCCGGTTCGGCGGCGGCGCCAACCCCTGGGACGTCCTGGCCAGCTGGGACGGCTGGTGGTACCAGCAGATCGCCCAGTTCGGGTACCACCCGGCCCTGGTCCCGGTCCCCGGCGGCCTCCCCGGCTTCACCATCGAGCAGAACTCGGCGGCCTTCTTCCCGCTCTACCCGGGGCTGATGCGGCTGGTCTCGGACGGCACCGGGCTCGGGCTGTACGGCGCCGGGATGCTGGTCTCGGTGGTGGCCTCGTTGTTCGCCGCCGCCGGCATCTACGCGGTGGTGGACAAGCTGGCCGGTCCGCGGGCCGGCGTGATCGCGGCCGGGCTCTGGGCGATCGCCCCGGGCTCCGGCGCCGAGTGGGCGCTCTACTCCGACTCCCTGTTCGTCGCGCTGGCCGCCTGGGCCTGCTACTGCGTGATGACCAAGCAGTGGATCGCCGCCGGCGTGATCACCCTGGTCGCCGGACTCAACCGGCCGACGTCCGCGGCGCTGATCGGCGCCGTCGGCCTGGCCGCGCTGGTCGAGCTGTACCGGCGGGAGAGCGGCGTCGCCCGCCCGCTGACCGCGATGCTGCTGGCCCCGATCGGCCTGCTCGGCTACGTCGGCTGGGTCGGCTGGCGGACGGACGACTGGGGCGGCTACTTCAAGCTCCAGCACGATGCCTGGCTGCACTACTTCGACTTCGGCCACGGCACCTTCGAGGCGATCCGCGGCGTGCTGCTGGGCCGGTCGGACTACCCGTTCGCCTGGCCGGTGACCGACCTGCTGGCCACCCTGATCGTGCTGACGCTGCCGGTGCTGATCGTACTGCTGGTCCGGCTCCGCCCGCCGCTGGTGCTGACCGCGTACACCCTGGCCACGATCGTCTCGGTGCTCGGCAGCCTGGGCATCTTCGGCAACACCTCGCGGTACCTGCTGCCGGCGTTCCCGCTGCTCATCGCGCTGGCGGTGGCGATGCGCAAGCTCAGCTGGCCGGTGCTGGCCGCGGTGCTCGGCACCGGCGCGCTCGCCTCCGGCTGGTACGGCGGGTACGTGATCTTCGAGCTGGGCATTCCGTAGGCCGCGGGCTCAAGACTCCTGCGGGGGCGCGTCCACTCCGGACGCGCCCCCGTCTGCGTCCGGCAGCCGGCCCGCGCCGGGGTCGGGCCGCGCCTGCGAACTCCGGTCGGACGGACCCTCTTGAGCCGACCGATCGTTCGGTTACTCTGTGACGTGTCCCGTCCTCCCCTCTGAGGAGCGCACACCATGTCCGCAGCGGTCACCCACCCCCTCGTCGCCGAGCTCGCCGAACGCCACCAGGCCACCCTGGACGCCGCGCTCGCCGCCGCCGCGAAGCGCGACTACTGGTCGCCCTACCCCGAGTTCCCGAAGGCCTACGGCGAGAGCGGGGCCGCGGACGGCAAGGCCGCCTTCGAGGCCCTGCTGAACAACCCGTTCTCCCTCGATCAGCACCCCGCCGACGGCGACCTGGTCGGCGGCGAGGCCTCCCCGTACGGCGTCGAGCTGGGCATCGGCTACCCACACGCCGAGCCGGACGCGCTGATCGCCGCGCTGACCGCCGCCCGGCCCGGCTGGGCCGCCGCCACCCCGCTCGACCGCGCCGTCGTCTGCCTGGAGATCCTGGCCCGGATCAACGCCCGCTCGCACGAGTTCGCGCACGCGGTGATGCACACCACCGGCCAGGCGTACGGCATGGCCTTCCAGGCCGGCGGCCCGCACGCCCAGGACCGCGGCCTGGAGGCGGTCGCCTACGCGTACGCCGAGCAGACCCGGCTGCCGCGGCAGGCCGGCTGGTCCAAGCCGCAGGGCAAGCGCGACCCGCTGGTCATGACCAAGGAGTTCACCGTCGTCCCGCGCGGTCTCGCGCTGCTGATCGGCTGCAACACCTTCCCCACCTGGAACGGCTTCCCCGGCCTGTTCGCCTCGCTGGCCACCGGCAACCCGGTGCTGGTCAAGCCGCACCCGCGCGCCATGCTGCCGCTCGCCCTGACCGTGAAGATCGCCCGCGAGGTGCTCGCCGAGGCCGGGTTCGACCCCAACCTGGTCTGCCTGGCCGCCGAGCACGAGGGCGGCACCGTCGCCCAGACGCTCGCCGTCCGCCCCGAGATCAGGCTGATCGACTACACCGGCTCCACCGCCTTCGGCGACTGGCTGGAGGAGAACGCCCGGCAGGCCGAGGTCTACACCGAGAAGGCGGGCGTCAACACCGTCGTCGTCGACTCCACCGACGACTACCGGGGCATGCTGAACAACCTGGCCTTCTCGCTCTCGCTCTACAGCGGCCAGATGTGCACCACCCCGCAGAACCTGCTGATCCCGCGCACCGGCATCGACACCGACCAGGGCGCCAAGTCCTACGACGAGGTGGTGACCGACCTCGCCGCCGCCATCGAGGGCCTGCTCTCCGACGACGCCCGCGCCGCCGCCCTCCTCGGCGCCGTGGTCAACCCCGGCGTGCTCCAGCGCACGGTCGCCGCGGCCGGCGGCGAGTACGGCGAACTCGCCCTCGCCCCGCGGGTGGTGACCTCGCCCGAGTTCCCCGCCGCGACCGTCCGCACCCCGGCGCTGATCAAGCTGGACGCCGACAAGCCGGACGACCGGGCGGTCTTCCGGAGCGAGTGCTTCGGCCCGGTCTCCTTCGCCGTCGCGGTCGAATCCACCGCCGCCGCGGTGGAGTTGATGCGTGACACGGTCCGCACCCAGGGTGCGATGACCGCCTCCGGCTACACCACCTCGCCCGAGGTGGAGTCGGCCCTGGTCGAGGCCGCGCTCGACTCCGGCGTCTCGCTCTCGCTCAACCTCACCGGCGGCGTGTACGCCAACCAGACCGCCGCCTTCTCCGACCTGCACGGCACCGGCGCCAACCCGGCCGCCAACTCCGCCTACTGCGACGGCGCGTTCGTCGCCAACCGGTTCCGCACCGTGGAGGTCCGGCGCCACAGCTGAGTCACCCCCTCCGGGCCCCGGCGGCACGACGCCGGGGCCCGGAGATTCACAGCCCCACCCCGGGCAGCGATGATGGAGCCGGGAGAACGCCGCCGACCGCGGCCAACCATCGTCCGATCACGGGGAGCTGACACATGACAGCCAAGCAGACCGTCACCGACGTCCTGATCGTCGGCGCCGGACCGACCGGGCTGCTGCTGGCCGGGGACCTGGCCACCGCCGGCGTCCGGGTCACCGTCCTGGAGAAGCGCGGCAGCGAATCGAACCTCACCCGGGCCTTCGCCGTGCACGCCCGCACCCTCGAAATGCTGGACGCCCGCGGCCTGGCCGACGAGCTGATCGCCACCGGCGTCCCGCTCGGCTCGCTGCGGCTCTTCGACCGGCTCCGGGTCGACCTCGGCAGCCTGCCGACCCGGTTCCCGTTCGTCCTGATCACCCCGCAGTCGAACACCGAACGGCTGCTCCAGGAGCGCGCGCTGAAGGCCGGCGCGACCATCCTGCGCGGCGCCGAGGTCACCGGGCTGCGCCAGGACGCCGAGGGCGTCACGATCGAAACGCTCCCCCACCCTCCGGGCGGGGGGACCGCCACGGACGGCGCCACCGTCACCCACCGGGCCCGCTACGCCGTCGGCACCGACGGCGTCCACTCCACCGTCCGCGACCTGCTCGGCATCCCCTTCCCCGGCGAGTCCGTGGTCAACTCCGTGGTGCTGGCCGACGTCCGGCTGGAGCGCGCCCCCGACGAGGTGATCACCGTCGGCGCCACCGAGGACGGCTTCGCCTTCCTGGCCCCGTTCGGTGACGGCTGGTACCGGGTGATCGCCTGGGACCGGCACGACCAGCACCCCGACGGCACCCCGCCCTCGCTCGAGCGGATCGCCGAGATCACCCGCGACACCCTCGGCGAGGACTACGGCCTGCACGACGCCCGGTGGTCGTCCACCTTCCACAGCGACGAGCGTCAGGCCCCCAACTACCGCTCCGGCCGGGTCTTCCTGGCCGGCGACGCCGCCCACTGCCACTCCCCGGCCGGCGGCCAGGGCATGAACACCGGCCTCCAGGACGCCGCCAACCTCTCCTGGAAGCTCACCGCCGCCGTCCAGGGCTGGGCCACCGACGCCCTGCTCGACACCTACCAGACCGAGCGGCACCCGGTCGGCAAGATGGTGCTGCGCAGCTCCGGCGCACTGGTCAGGCTCGCCCTCGCGCACTCCGCGCCCACCCGCGCCCTGCGCGGCGCCCTCACCACCGTCGCCGAGCACCTCGACGTGGTGGCCGAGCGCGGCGCGAAGATGGTCTCCGGCATCGGCATCAAGTACGCCGCGCCCAAGGACGCCCACCCGCTGGTCGGCCGGCGCGTCCCGGACCTTCGGCTCACCGGCCTGGAGCAGCCCCAGGAGGGCGGGCCGGCCGCGCCCGAACGGCTCTACGAGGCGCTCCGCGCGGGGAAGTTCGTGCTGGTCAGCAATGACGAACTGTCCGCCGCGGACCCGTGGGCGGACCACGTGGTCACCGCCGCCCCGGCCGACCCGCACGGCAAGCTGCGGGACACCGTCCTGCTGATCCGCCCCGACGGCTACGCCGCCTGGGCCGCCGTCGACCCGGGCCGCGGCGAGCTCCGCACCGCCCTCGCCCAGTGGCTCGGCGCCCCCGCCGACGCCTGACCCCCGCCCCGCGGGCGTAAGGGCGCCCCCGCCCCTACGCCCGCACCCGGGCCGCGCGTCCTCCCGGCCTTCTCAGGCCTTCACCTTCTCGTAGTGCCGCGCCGCCTTCGCCCGGTTCCCGCACACCGCCATCGAGCACCACCGCCGCCGCCCGTTCTGCGACGTGTCGAAGAAGTGCAGGATGCAGGCCTCGTGCGCGCACTTCTTGATCCGGTGCGCCCCCTGGCCGAGCAGGCCGAGCAGGTCGTCCGCCGCCAGCCAGGCCGCCAGCCACTCCGGGCGGTCCACCTCGACGTTCTCGGCCGGCCCCTGCGGCCCGAGCTCCCTCCGCAGCCGCCCGTGCCGCAGCACCTCGTTCAGCCCGGCCACCGCCTCCGCCCCCGGCGCACCGTGTTCGTCGAGGTCGCGGACGACCGCCGCCAGCGCCTCGCGCGCCTCCCGCAGGGCGGCGAGCCCGGCGTCCCCGGCCGGGCAGCGCGCGGCGAGTCCGGCGGAGGCGAGCCAGATCCCGAGGCCGTCCGGTCCGGCCAGCAGGTCGTTGACCGGCGTGCCCCTCCAGCGGGTGTTCAGCAGGTCCAGCGAGAGCGGCTCGCCGATCAGCGGGCGCGGGTCCCGCGGGTCTGCTTTCCGGTCCGTCATCGGTTCTCCCTCGGTCGCGCCCGGTACCCGATTCTACGTCCGGCCCGGTCTGTCCCGAATTCGTCCGGCCGGAATCGGTCCGCTCGGAATCCGGGACCGAGCGGGGGTCGAACCGGAATTCCCGCCATTAACTGTATGGAGCCGTCTCCATTCGGTTCTCCACAGTTGACTGTTTTTTAGCAACGGATTGCTTGACCATAAGCCAATTGCCGGACCCCTTCTGACATGTTCTAGCCAGCGTCTCACCCCAGCGACGCCCTGGCCCCTGCCGGCCCCCACACGCCGGCCAGAGGAGGATTCCGTGCGCCCCCGCTCCCTTGCCCTCGCCGCGGCCCTTGCCGTTCTGCCGCTGACCGCCGTCTCGCTCGGCGTCACCGCCGCGCAGGCTGCCCCGAACCCCAACGCCTCCGCGCCCCGCGTCTCGCTGCCGAACACCGTGACCCCCGCGGTGGCCCGTTCGGAGAAGAAGGGCGACGTCCCCGCCGAGCAGCAGCTCACCGTCGCGGTCAGCCTCAAGCTGCGCAACACCGCCGAGCTGGACCGCTTCCTCACCGCGGTGGCCACCCCGGGCACGCCCGAGTACGGCCGGTTCCTGACGCCGCAGCAGTTCACCGAGCGCTTCGGCCCGACCCAGGCCGGCGTCGAGCAGGTCAAGTCGTACCTGGCCGCCCAGGGCCTGACCGTCTCGGGAGTCAGCGACAACCGCCAGGTGGTCAACGCGCACGGCACCGCCGAGCAGATCGCCAAGGCGTTCGGCACGCACGAGAGCGCCTACCTGGACCCGCAGCAGCAGCGCACCTTCTTCGCCAACGACGCGGCCGCGTCCGTCCCGGCGGACCTGGCCGACGTGGTGCAGGGCATATCCGGCCTGAACAACCACACCGTCCGGACGACCCGCAACGTCAAGCCCTCCAGCACGCCGGCCGCCCCCAACGCGACCACCGCCGCCCCGAGCGGCTTCGGCCCGGGCCAGTACGACGGCGCCTACAACCTCGACAAGACCGGCGCCGACGGCACCGGAGTGACCGTCGCCCTCTGGGAGTTCGACGGCTACAGCGCCAACAACCTGAAGACGTACGACTCCCAGTACGGCCTGACCGGCCCGGCCGTCTCCACGGTCTCGGTGGACGGCGCCAACTACGACAGCAAGCCCGGCGAGGGCCAGGGCGAGGTCGAGCTGGACAGCGAGATCGTCCGCGGTGTCGCCCCCAAGGCGACCCAGCTCGTCTACGAGGCGCCCAACAGCGACCAGGGCGAGATCGACATGGCCGCCAAGATCGTCGCGGACAACCGGGTCTCGGTCATCTCCATCTCGTGGGGCTCCTGCGAGCCGGACACCACCGCCTCCTCGATGACGGCGGTCGACAACTCGTTCAAGCAGGCCGCCGCCCAGGGCATCTCGATCTTCTCGGCCTCCGGCGACGACGGCTCCCGCGACTGCACCCGCTCCACCAGCGGCTCCTCCGTCAAGGCGGTCGACTTCCCGGCGTCCAGCCCGCACCAGACCGGCGTCGGCGGCACCAACCTCAAGGTCTCCGGCAGCGCCTACTCCTCCGAGAGCGCCTGGAGCACGGCCGGCGGCGGCGTCTCCACCGTCTTCCCCAAGCCGAGCTGGCAGACCGGCACGGGCGTGACCGGCACCATGCGCACCGTCCCGGACGTCTCCTCCAACGCCGACCCGGCCAGCGGTTTCGCGATCTACACCGCCGGCGGCTGGCAGGTGTACGGCGGCACCAGCGCGGCCGCGCCGCTCTGGTCCGGCTACGCCGCCCAGTTCAACCAGAAGGCCAAGGCCGCCGGTCAGCCCGTCCTCGGCGAGGCGAGCCCGAAGCTGTACGCGGTCGCCAACAGCAGCAGCTACGGCACGACGTTCCACGACGTGACCACCGGCAAGAACCAGGACTTCTCCACCAAGGCCGGGTACGACCAGGTCACCGGCTGGGGCAGCCCGATCGCGGACGCCCTGAACACCGCGCTGCTCGGCACCACCCCGCCCCCGTCCGGCGGCTGCACCGCGACCCAGCTGATCGGCAACGGCGGCTTCGAGACCGGCACCGCCGCGCCGTGGACGGCGTCCAGCGGCGTGGTCGACAGCAGCACCGGTGAGGCCGCTCACTCCGGTTCCTGGAAGGCCTGGCTGGACGGCTACGGCAGCTCCCACACCGACACCCTGTCGCAGACCGTCTCGATCCCGGCCGGCTGCAAGGCCACCCTCTCGTTCTGGGTGCACATCGACACCGCCGAGACCGGCACCACCGCGTACGACAAGCTGACCGTCCAGGCCGGCTCGACCACGCTGACCACCCTGTCGAACGCCAACGCGGCCGCGGGCTTCGTCCAGAAGTCCTTCGACCTCTCGGCCTTCGCCGGCCAGACGGTGACGGTCAAGTTCACCGGCACCGAGGACACCTCGCTGAAGACCAGCTTCGTCCTGGACGACGCCGCTCTCAGCGTCTCCTGACCAGTCTCGCCCCCACATCGTCGGGGCGGTCCGCACCTGGACCGCCCCGGCGGTGTGTTTCCGCACTGTTTCGAGATCGCTAACCTTGCTGTCGAACACCCGTGACTACTGTCATACGCACGACTGATGACGTAGCCTCTCGACCGTGCATAGGGTTCCCCACAGCTCGGTGAAGCCGCTGACGGCGCGCCTAGGCGCCGGACCGGCCGCGCCGAACCCGCCTGCTGGGGAAGGTAACCGTATGGGCTCACAACACCCCCAGGACGCCCGGCTCCGGCTGGTCGGCCCGCGCCCCGGCGCGCCCGCACCCGCCGCCACGCCGATCCCGCCCTCCGCCGCAGCACCCACGACCGCAGCACCCGCGACCCCGGCGCCCGCGACCGCAGCGCCGGGCCCCGGCCGCCCCGCGCCCGCCGGGGGCTTCGCCGACGCCCTGAACCTGGCGATCGAGGCCAGCGGCCTGAGCCTGGACCGGATCCGCGCCGCACTCGCCCAACGCGGTGTCAGGGTCAGCGTCACCACGCTGAGTTACTGGCGGCGCGGCCGCAGCCAGCCCGAGCGGGCCAGCTCACTGCGCGCCGTCCACCTGCTGGAGGAGCTGCTCGGCCTGCCGCACTCCACCCTCTCCGCGCTGCTCGGCCCGCCCCGTCCGCGCGGGCGCTGGGCCGCCGCAGCGAACACGGCGCACCTGCGGCTGGAGGACGTCTGGCCGGGCGAGCAGGAGATCGCCGACGTCTTCACCGAGCTGAACGCCCCGCCGGTCGGCGAGCTGGAGCGGCTCTCCATCCACGACTCGTACTACGTCGACTCCGAGCGCCGCGGCAACCTGCTGCGGATGCGCCAGGTCGTCCGCGCCACCGTCGGCGGGGTGGCCCGCTGCCTGGTCGTGCACAAGGCCGACGAGGAGGCCACCGGCTGCCCCGAGATCACCTCGGTCCGGCACGGCCGGCTGGGCAGGGTCCGCCGCCGCCCGGAGGTCGGCCTGGTGGTCGGCGAGCTGATGCTCGACCGGCCGCTCGCGCTGGGCGACAGCACGGTCTTCGAGTACGAGGTGGAGATCCCGCCCGGCGGCCCGACGCTGGAGTACAGCCGCCGCTTCGCCATCCCGGTCCGCGAGTACGTGCTCCAGGTGCACTTCGACCCGGCGGCCGTCCCGGTCCACTGCGAGCGCTACGACCGCGCCCCGGGCGAGGACGTCGACCGCCGCCGCGAGCAGCTCTGGATCGGCGCCTCCGCCAGCGCCCACGTGCTCGCCCCCGACCAGCAGCCGGGCCACGTCGGCATCCGCTGGGAGTGGGAGTAGCCCACCGCGCACCGCGCGACCGGCCTCCGCTCCGCCATCTTACTCATTTGTCATGACACCGCCACCCCCTTCCCCACCTAACCCCTTAACGCCCGAGAACTGGTTGACGCTCCTACCGTCTAACCACTAACGTCTATAACAAGAGTTAGACATCGGCGTCCGCGGACGTCCCAGCCACGGGAGTGACCAGCCATGTCCAGCACCACCCTCAGCAGCAGCACCACCCTGCAGACCGGTCACGTGGGCCTGAACGTCACCGACCTGGACCGCTCGATCGCCTTCTACCGGCGCGCCCTCGGCCTGGAGCTGATCAACGAGGGCACCGACCCGGACCGCCGCTTCGCCTTCCTGGGCCGCGACGGCCGGCTGCTGATCACGCTCTGGCAGCAGAGCACCGGCACCTTCGCCACCGCCACGCCCGGCCTGCACCACCTCTCGTTCCAGGTCGACTCGCTGGACGAGGTCCGCGCCGCCGAGCAGGTGCTGCGCGAGCTGGGCGCCGAGTTCGCCCACGAGGGCGTCGTCCCGCACCGCGAGGGCGCGGCCTCCGGCGGGATCTTCTTCACCGACCCGGACGGCATCCGGCTGGAGATCTACACCCCGAAGGGCGTGGACGAGACCGAGGCCGCCGCCCCCGCCGGGTCCGCCCCGACCTGTGGCTTCTTCTAGGTCCGCGGACCAGCGGCTTCTCCCGGGTCCGCCCGTACCTGGGGCTCCTTCCGGACCCGTCCGGACCAGCGGCTTCTCCCGGGTCCGGACGGACCGACCACCCCGCCAGGACAGGAGGCACGCCATGACCGGCAGTACGCCCTACCACCCGGGCGAGCGCGCGGTGCAGGCCCGCGCCGGCCGCAGCGACCGGGCCGACCACTCGGGCCGCGCGATCGGCAGCACCATCCCGGCCGTGGCCGCCCGCTTCCTGGCCGAGCGGCAGCTCCTGGTGGTCGGCGCCGCCGACGCCGACGGCCGGCTCTGGGCCACCCAGCTCACCGGCGGGCCCGGCTTCCTGCGCGCCCGCGACGACCGGACCCTCACGGTGGCGGCCCGTCCCGCCGACGACGACCCGCTGGCCGCCGCACTGGCCGGGCCGGCCGAGGTCGGCACCATCGCGCTGGATCCGGCCGGCCGGCGCCGGATGCGGCTCAACGGCCACTCCGTGCCGGACGGCCGGGGCGGCCTGGTGGTCACCGCCGACCAGGTCTACGCCAACTGCCCGAAGTACATCCAGCGCCGCAGCCCGCTGGCGCAGCCGGCCGCCGGGACCCCGCACGCAGTGGCCGCCGGGCCGGTCCTCTCCACCGTCCAGCAGCTGGCCGTGGCCACCGCCGACACCTTCTTCGTCGCCACCGCCGGCCCGGACGGCCGGGTGGACGCCTCGCACCGGGGCGGCAACCCCGGCTTCCTCAGGGTGCTCGGACCGGACCGGCTGCGCTGGCCCGAGTACGCCGGCAACAGCATGTTCATGACCCTCGGCAACCTGGAGCTCGACCCGCGCGCCGGCGTACTGCTGCCGGACTTCGAGACCGGCGGGGCACTGCTGATCACCGGCGAGGCCCGGACCGACTGGTCCGAGCAGGCCGCGGCCGGCCTGCCCGGCGCCGAGCGGGTGGTCGACCTCACCGTCACCGGCGTCCTCGAACTGGCCGACGCCACCCCGCTGACCTGGACCGATCCCGAGTACTCACCCGCCAACCCGCCCGCCGCCGCCTGACCGGGCGTCGCACGACCGGTCTGACCGACCGCCAGATCCCTCCCGGCACTACCGTCCCTCCTCCGCCCGCGCCACGCCGGGGCCGCCGAACGGCCGTCACCCTCCCGGCCCAGCCCGCCGCGCCGAACACCCGTCCGGTTTGGGAGTTTGGTCCCGATGACACGTGCCATCGGCCTGGAAGGTCGGTCCTGTCGAGCTGTCAGGGCCGGACCGGGAAAGAGGCGGAGAATGACCCGTACCGACCAGCTGACCCCGCTGCTGCAGTTCGACGAGGTCGAACCGGACGACGACTGCATATGCGGGGGCTGCAGCGCCCGTCGCCGGGCCCGGCTGCACGCCGCCCCGGTCCACGAGGGCGGCCATGCCGCGTCCCGCAGCGTCCGCCGCCGCGCCGCCGTGCTGATGGCCGCCGTCGGCACCGCGCTCGGCGGCGGTGCGGCCGGAGCCGCCGGTGCCGCTGCAGCCCCCACCCCCGCCCCGAGCCCGGGCGGCAGCAGCGCCACCCAGCCGCCCAGGACCCCGCAGGGCGAGGTCAGCGACCCCTACGGGGACGACGGCCGCGGGTTCGCCGCCCCGCGCGCCACCGCGGTGCCGGTCACCCGGGCGCAGATCATCCAGCGGGCACAGAGCTGGGTCGACCAGAAGGTCCCGTACAGCATGAGCAGCTACTGGTCGGACGGCTACCGCCAGGACTGCTCCGGCTTCGTCTCGATGGCCTGGGGCCTGGGCAGCAGCCAGACCACCTGGACCCTGCCCGACTTCGCCGACCGGATCACCAAGGCCGACCTCCAGCCCGGCGACATCCTGCTCTTCAACAACCCGGCCAGCCCGCAGGCCGGCTCGCACGTCGCCGTCTTCGGCGGCTGGACGGACTCCACCCGCACCCGCTACCTGGCCTACGAGCAGACCTCCCCCGGCACCACCCAGCGGGACACCCCGTACGCGTACTGGTCCAACTCCGCCTCGTACGTCCCGTACCGCTCCAGGGAGCTCTCCGGCGGAGGCAGCAGCAACGACGGCTCCTCGTCAACCGCCTTCCCCGGAGCCGACACGTTCGGCCCGGGCGCGAACAACGCGTACGTCACCAAGCTCGGCCAGATGCTGGTGCAGCGCGGCGGCGGAAGGTTCTACACCGAGGGCCCCGGCCCGCGCTGGAGCGAGAGCGACCGCAAGGCCACCGAGGCGTTCCAGCTCGCCCAGGGCTGGCGCGGTGCCGAGGCCGACGGCCTGCCGGGCAAGGACACCTGGGACCACCTGGTCAACGGCAAGGGCCGCGACATCGACGGCGCCACCCCGCTCCCGCCCCCGCCGGCGACCCCCGGGGTGCCCGCCTTCCCCGGAGCCGACAAGTTCGCCCCCGGCGCCGCCGACGACTTCGTCCGGCAGCTCGGCGAGCAGCTGGTCCGCAGGGGATTCGGCCGCTTCTACACCGACGGCCCGGGCCCGCGCTGGAGCGAGAGCGACCGCCGCAACGTCCAGGCCTTCCAGGAGGCCATGGGCTGGCGCGACACGGAGGCCGACGGCTACCCGGGCCCGGACACCTGGAAGCGGCTCTTCTCCTAGCCGCCGGCACCCGCCCGTCGGCCGCCGACCGGCCCCCGGCCAACCGCCCGCCCCCTAGCCCACGCGCCCGCCCGGCAGGGGAGCACCGGGCGGGCGCCCCGACATCCAGTGGAAGAGCCCCATCGCGACGCTGGTCGCCAGGTTGAAGCTGGAGACCCCGGGCTGCATCGGCACCGCCACCAGCCGGTCGGCGCGCGCCTTCAGCTCCTCCGAGACTCCGTGCCGCTCGGTGCCGAAGGCGAGCAGCGCGTCGTCCGGGAAGGACACCGTCCGCACGTCGGCCCCCTCCGGGTCCAGGACGTAGAGCGGGCCGGCCGGCAGCTCCGGCAGCGCCAGCCGCTCGACGGCGGTGGCGAAGTGCAGGCCGGCGCTGCCCCGGACGACGGTGGGGTGCCACGGGTCCAGGTCGCCGGTGGTCACCACACCGGTGGCGCCGAAGCCCGCCGCCAGGCGGATCACCGCGCCGACGTTGCCCAGGTTGCGCGGGTTCTCCAGCAGCACGACCGGAGCCGTCCGGGGCCGCCGGGCGAGTGCGGCCAGGTTGGCCCCGGCGGTGGGCCGGGCGGCCAGCGCGATCACGCCGGTCGGGTGCAGCCGCGGCGCGAGCTCCCGCAGCTCCGCCTCCGGCACCTCGGCCGCCAGGCCGTCCAGCGCGGGCACCACGTCCTCGGCCAGTTCGGCGGCGAGCGCCAGCAGCGCCGCCCGGTCGGCGGTCAGCACCTGCCGGACGTCCCCGCCGAAGCGCAGCGCGTGCTTCAGCGCGTGGAAGCCGTCCAGCAGCACCGTCCCGGGCGCCCGGGCGCCCGCCCGCCAGGCCCGCACCAGCTCGTCGTTCATGCCGCTCACTCTGCCACCCCGCCGTCCGGCGGCCGCAGCCGCCCGTGGCCGTCGCCCTGGCCGTCACCGTCGCCGTGGCCGCCGCCCTGGCCGTGACCGTCGCCGTGACCGTCCGGCACGCCCTACCGGGCCGTCGACTCCTGCGCGCGCTGCGCCGGGGTGGCCGTGCCGCCCCCACGCAGTGCCCGTTCCAGGTCCTTCAAGGCCTGGAGCAGCAGCCGGGTACTGGACCGGACGACGTCCCGCTGCACGCCGGCCGGCGCCCCGGCCAGGCGCTCCTCCAGCTGGGCGTGCGCCTCCCGGACCGCGCCGAACTCCACCGGCCGACCGGTGAGCAGCGCGCCCGCCGCCAGCGCGGTGGCCAGCCGCAGCTCCTCCGCGAACTCGGCCGTCCCGGGCACCGGTTCGGCGTCGGCGGCCGGCAGGTGGGCCTCCAGCAGCACGGCGACCCGCCCCAGGTGGCCGACCGCGGCCCGGGCCCGGTCGAGCTGACGGCGGCTCACCCCGGGCAGCCCGGAGGCGTGCCGGCCGGGTTCGGCGTCGGCCCGCTGCATCGCCTGGAGCAGCTCGGAGCGGGCCTCCCGGGAGTCCAGCAGGGCCGACCTCACCTCCCGCCCGCGCGGCGCCGCCGGGTGCTCGTAGACGGCGACCACGGCGGCCGCGTACCGCCCGGCGGCGGCCAGCCACTCGGCCAGCCGTTCGCCGAGCCGGGCGGTCTGCCAGGTCGGGAAGAGCGCGTAGACGAGCAGCGCGACCGAACCGCCGAGCAGCGTCAGCCCGACCCGCTCCACCGCGGTGACCAGCGGGTTCCCGGCCTGCAGCCCGAGCAGGAAGACCACGTACGAGGAGACTCCGACCGTCATCAGCGCATAGCCGGTGCGCAGCGTCAGGTACGCGACGCCGATGCAGAACACCGCGAGCGCGGCCAGCACCCTCCCCCCGGGGTGGGCCAGCTGCACCACCAGGGTGGAGACGGCGACGCCGACCATCGTCCCGGCCAGCCGGGCCACGCCCCGGCTGTAGGTCTGCGCGAAGTCGGGCCGCATCACCATGGCGGCGGTCATCGGCGCCCAGTAGCCGTGCTCGAAGCCGGCCAGCCGGGCGAGCAGGTAGGCGAGGGTGACCACCGCGGTGAGCCGGACGGCGTGCTGGAAGACGGCCGAGTGCGGCTGGAGCTGGCGGCGCACCGCGCGGACGGCGACCGGCAGCATCCGGGAGAGCGGCGGTTTGCGCAGCGCCCCGCCGGCCCCGACCACGGGGGTGCTGATGGTGTCCTCGTCGCCGCGTTCCAGGGTGTCGGCGGCCTTGCGCAGCAGCCCGGCCAGCCGGCGGGCGGCCCGCCGGGCGGCGCCCCGCAACTCCGGGCCCTCGACCGGGACGGCCAGGGTGAGCGCGGCGCGGAGCGGTGGGGGCACGTCCGGCCGGAGGCCGGGGGAGAGCTGCAGCGGGTCCCCGGTGCGGATCGCCTTGGCGAGGGCGTCCATGGCCTCGGCGGCGGCGGCCAGGACGGCCCGCGCCCGGTCGCGTTCCGGGCCTTCCGCCGGGGCGCCGACCTTGGGGTCGGCGAGCGCGGCGAGGGTGGGGCGGATCCGTTCGGCGAGGCCGCGCAGGCCGCGCATCTCGGGCGGCCGGTGGCGGTCCTGCCAGGGGGTCAGCGCGGCCGCGTGCCGGGCCGTCATGAACGGTGCCGGGTCGACGTGCGCGGTCGGGTCCTGGCGCAGCCGGCGGGCGTAGTCGGCGAGTTCGGCGTAGGTGTCGGCGAGCGCCTCGCGCTGGGCGGTCCAGCTGCCGATCGGCCAGAGCGTGATGACGACCGCCTGGACGAGGCCGCCGAGCGCGCAGACCAGCCCGTGGCCGAGCGCGGCCGGCACGCTGACCGGCAGCTGGACCACGACCAGCATCACCGCCAGGGTGTTGGCCGCGACCACCCCGGCGGTGGGCCCGATCGCCCAGGCCAGCCCCGCGCCGAAGGCCCAGACGGCGAGCAGCACGGGGAAGGCGCCGGGCACGCCGGCGGCCAGGTAGCCGAGGAAGGTACTGGTGCCGAGCCCGATCCCGGCCGCGACGGCGAGCGAGGCCCGGGGCCGGAAGCTGCGCTGGAAGGTGGCCGTCCCGGCGATGAAGGCGCCCATCGCGGCCGAGGTGGCGAGCCGCGGCCCGCCCAGTGCCAGTGTCGGGAAGAGCACCAGCGCGACCGCGACGGCGCCGCGGACCGCCCGTTTGGGGTCGGTGAGCGCCCGGTCGAGCGTCAGTCCGGTCCGCGCGGTGTCTCGGAGTGCGGCGAACCAGGACATACCGGTCAGCTTAGGGGAGGGGCTCCTCCGGGAGCCGGACGCCCCGGACGCGCGCCCCCACGCCCCCGATCCGCGCGGCCGCCCAGAGCAGCGCGGCCGTCGGCAGGAAGACCGCGTCCGCCGCGACCATCGCCAGCGAGAACACCGGCAGCCCGAGCAGCACCGCGATCCCCAGGTGCTCGGCCATCATCACCACCAGCAGCGCGTTCTTGACCCTCCGGCTGACCAGCGTGAACGGGAACGCCACCTGGAGGATCACCGTGCCGTAGGAGATCAGGAAGACCGGCAGCAGGGCCGAGGCGACCAGCCCGGAGAGCCACGGCCAGGGCGTGAAGTAGTCCAGGTGCAGCGGGTAGTAGAGCGCGGTGCCGTCCTGCCAGCGCGAGCCCTGCACCTTGTACCAGCCGGCCGTCGCGTAGATCAGCACCACCTCGGCGGCGATCACCAGCATCGCGCAGTTGTGCACCATGGTCGCCAGCGCGTCCAGTACCGCCCGCGGTTCGCCGTCCGGCCGCAGCCGCCCGAGCGCCCACCAGAGCCCGGCCACCGCCCAGAGGCCCCAGAACACCGGGGACCAGCCCAGGTACGGGAAGGCCGCGGTCGTCCAGGTCAGGCTCTCCCCGGAGAAGCCGCCGAGCTGGCAGACCAGCAGCACCGCGCCGAGCACCGCCCAGAGCACCACCCCGCCCGGGCCGGGCGCGCGGCGCCGGGCGTCCAGCGACCAGACCTCGGCGCAGCGGGTGAAGACCAGGTAGACCGCCATCAGGTGGACGACGTTGTCGCCGCCGTCCCCGAGGAAGACGTTGCGGTTCTGCAGCGACAGCACAGTGACGAGGAACAGCACGCTGCTCGCCCTGGTCCGCCAGCCGAGCGTGACCGCGACGGCGGCCAGCACCGCCAGGTGGTAGACCAGCTCGAACCAGAGCCGACCGCCGAACCAGGGCAGCACGGTCAGCGCCCCGTTGTCGGCGAGCAGCCGCTCGGCGAGGTCGAGCGACCAGGGTGAGGTATCGCCGTACAGCAGCCGCCGGTTGGGCCACTCACGGAGCAGGTGGGCCAGCCAGACCAGGCCGAAGCCGATCCGTACCGCCGCCGCCTGGTGGCGGCCGAGCACCTGCCCGGTGAACGCGCCGAAGGCCCGCGCGCACAGCGCGCCGACGCCGGGGCCCGGCCGCCGCGGGGCCGGTGCCGGGGCGGGCACGGGCTGCTGGGGGACCGCCGGCAGCAGCTGGTCCGGCGCCGTCTCGTTCACCCGAGCCCCCGGTAGTCCTCGTCGTTCACCGGCCACCACGGCAGTTCCCGGACCTTCGGTGCCGGCGGCGCGGCCTCCCCGCTCCAGCCCGGAGGCGGCACGGTGGCGGTCGTCACCCGGAACTCGATCTCCATGATCCGCTCGCCGTCGGCAGCGCGGCCGATCCGCTGCAACGCGATCCGCTTGAGGTACTGCTCGGCGAGCTTGCCGCGCGGGTTGGTCAGCGAGTCGTCCTGGGCACTGTGCGAGCCGTCGTAGAAGTCCCAGGCCCGGCGCAGCAGGTTCTGGTCGGCGTGGCTGGGCGCCGGGTTGCCGCGGATCGCGGCGATGTCGCGGGCGGTCAGCCCGACCCAGTCGTGGGTCCGGGTGGCGCCGCCGGCCACGACCGTGCGGACCCGGGCGTCCAGGCTGACGTTCTGCTGGAGCGGGTTGGGAGCGAACAGCTTCCAGTTCTGCTCGAACTCCGGGTACACCACGCCGTCGACCTGCTCCCGGTACTCCCGGGAGAGCGAGTTGGCCGGGGCCACGTGCAGGAACACCGCGCCGAGGAAGAGACCGGTGACCGTGACCAGCACCACGGCGGCCACGGCGAGCACGGCCAGCGCCGGCGTCGACCAGGCCCTCGCGCCGGGCGGGTCCTCCGCGCTCTCGGTCATGCACTTTCCCCCAGCCTTCGGCCGGGAGGTACCCCCACCCGGCAGCCTTCGGCCGGGAAGTCACCCACCCGGACGGGCGCCGCCGGTCCGTCCCGGCTCGGTCGCGCGCCCATCCTGCCCTACTCCCGTGGGCTCAGCGGAGCGTGTCCGGCGCGGGCGGCGGGGGGCCGGCGTCGCCGCGGTGCGCCCCGGACGCGTCGGCGATCGCCGACCGGCGCCTCCGGACCGCCCGCACGGCGGTCATCGCGACGATCCAACCGAGCGCGGCGACCCCGACGGCGACCAGCGGTCGGCCCGTCGCGACGGTGACCTGGGCGACCACCTCGACGATCAGCCCGAACACGACCACCAGCACCGGCACGTGCCGGAGCCACCACCCGTCCTCCGCCGGCGCGACCGTCTCCGGTGGCATCTCCGGCTCGCCTCAGGCTTCCCCGATCGATCGCTACAGGACGTACGCGTCCTGGCCGTTGATGCCCACCATCGGACGGCCGGCGCCCTCCCAGGCGTACATGCCGCCGTCCACGTTGACCGCGTCCCGGCCGTTCTGCACCAGGTACTGGACGACCTGCGCGGAGCGCCCGCCGACCCGGCAGAGCACGTACAGCTTCTCGTCCGGCAGCTCGCCGATCCGCGCGACCAGCTGCCCCATCGGGATGTGCAGCGCGCCGTCCACGTGCCCGGCGTCCCATTCGTCCTGCTCACGGACGTCCAGCAGAGCGGCGTCGGCGGGCACGGAGGCGGCGTCGGCGGTGGGGATCTGGGCGAACATCGTCTGACTCTCCTGGGGCTCGGTCCGGTCACCGCCATTGTCCCCCACCGGCCGGGCTCCGAGGAGCCGCTCCAGCTCGGCCTGCTGGGCGGCGGCCTTGGCGAGCAGCTGCTCGGCCAGCTCCTCCAGCAGCCCGTCCGGGTCCTGCGGGGCGAGGGCGAGCAGCTGGCCCATCGCGGTGTTCTCCAGCCGGACCTGCTCGGTGGCGGTCGCGGCGATCTTGGCGTTGAGCCACTCCAGCCGGCGGCGCAGCCAGCCGAGCCGGTCGGGCGAGTCGAGCGCGGGGGCCGCCTCGGGGGCGGTGGACCACTCGGCGGCCAGGCCCTCCAGTGCAGCGCTGTCGCCGTACGCGTAGGCCTCGTTGACCCGGGCGATGAAGGCGGCCCGGCGCTCCTGCTCGGCCGGGTCGGTGGTCAGGTCGGGGTGGGCGCGGCGGACGAGGTCACGGTAGATCCGCTGGGCCTCCCGGCCGGGCCGCACCCGGGCCGGAGCGGCCGGCGGCGGGGCCGCTTCCTGCTCCTGCACGCTGTCGAACAGCGCGTCCAGGTCGGGGAGTTCGTCCACCCGCCGGCGCGCCTCGGCGGCCAGCCGGAGGTCCTCCGGGTGCCCGGTCCGGGCGGCCACCGTCTCGGCCACCAGCGCGTCCAGCTCGTCCAGCCGGGCGTAGAGCGGGCCGAGCAGCTGGTGGTGGATCAGGGCGAAGTTGTCGATCTCGACCCGCAGCGTCTGCATGTCGACGTCCATGGTGAGCCAGGCGAGTTCGGCGGCGGCGACCCGCTCCTCCAGCTCCTGCTGCTCCGGGTCCGTCCAGCGGACGGGGATCTGCGCGGTCACTTCTCGCCTCTGTCTCGTCCTGTCGCGGCCTGGACCGGTCCGGCCCGGCCGGCCCTGCGGGCGACCCTCCCGGTACGGCGTACCCGCGCCCCGGGCGGCCCGGCCGCCCACCCTACCCTCGCACGCGCTGCTCCGACCGGGTGGACAAGGAGTGCGGAGCGGCACACACCGAGTGACACGCAACTGATACTGATGAATCTCCCCGTTTCGCTATCGAGCCCGGCCCTGTCCGTGCTTCGCTGGTATCCGCACAGCGTGCCTTCCTCCAGAGAGACGGCCGCCTCCAGGCGTGGCGGCCAGGCGGGAGCAGACCGAATCCATGGTGGACGAGCCCAACTCCACACCGCGCCCGGCGGCCACCGCCGCCGAGCCCGCGGCCGCGCCGGGTGACCAGCCGTCAGGCGTGGTCGCCCTGGTGCGGCTCGCCCTCGTGCTGGTCGACCGGTCGGGCCGGATCGCCCAGTGGAGCCGGGCCGCCGAGGAGCTCTTCGGGCACCGCGCCGAGGTCGTCCGCGACCGCCCGGCCACCGGGCTGCTGCCCGCCGTCGAGCCGCGCGGCGTCCCCGGGCCCGCCGGCACCGCCCGCCGCCGCTGCGACGCACTGGACACCCTCGCCGCGCTGACCGCCGACGGCGGCCCGTGGGCCGGGCGGATGCCGGTCGTCGACCGCGAGGAGCACCTGCGCGACGTGCTCTGGTGGGCCTACCGGCCGGCCGGCCCGGGCGGCGGCCTGCTGGCCCTGGCCGCCGACGCCCGCCCGCTGCGCTCGGCCGGCCCGCGGCTGGCCCTCGGCGAGCGCCTGCTGCCGTTCGCCGCCGCGCCCGCCGCCCGCGGCGGCTTCCACCGCCTCTCCGCCGCGCTCGCCCCGCCCGGCCGCCCGGTGCCCGAACCGCTCGCCCGGATGCTGCCGGCCGGCCCCGCCGACCACCGGGAGCAGCTGCTCGACGAACTGGGCCGGGCCGGGCTCCCCGCCCTGCGGCTCGACCCGGTCACCGTGCTGCCCGTGCTGCCCGCCGACCCGCCGGCCGGAACCGCGCACGCGGCCGCCGGAATCGGCCGCCGCTACCCGACCGCCCAGCAGCGCGCCGCCCGGCTCGGCCCACCGCCGCCGCCCGAACAGGGCGCTCCCGGTCGGCGCCCGCCCGGCCCGCTGCCCGCCCAGCGCGAGACCGCCGAGCGGCCCGCCCGACCCGCCGGCGCCGTCGGCGGCGCGCCCGCCGCGGCCCCGTCCGTCCCGGCCCCGCCCAGAGGAGGCGCCACCATCGAGCAGGCCGCCGTCGAGTCGTCCGCCAACGGCCACCAGGCCCGTCGGGGCGACCAGGCCCCACCCGCAACCGTCCCCGCCCCCTCCGGTGCGGACGGCGGCGCTCCGCCCGGCGGGCGGCTCGGCCCGTTCCTCACCAACGGCCAGGCCGGTGAGCAGCTGGCGCTGCTGAACGAGGTCGGCGGCAAGGTCGGCACCACCCTGGACCTCGGCTTCACCGCGCACGAGCTCTGCCAGGTGCTCGTCCCCCGGGTCGCCGACTTCGCCTGCGTCGACCTGGTGGACGGCCTGATCTCCGACTCCGAGCTGCCCGAGGCCCGGCCGGACGACGACACGATGCTGCGCCGGGTCGCCCTGGTCTTCAACGAGTCCGCCGGCCAGTGGGACCACGTCCTCACCGAGGGCTCGCTGGTCGCGATGCCCCGCCACACCCCGCCCGGCATGGCCCTCCAGCTGAACCAGCCGGTCCTGGTCCCGGTGGTCAGCCGGGACGTCGCGGTCGACTACGCCGTCGCGCTCGGCGGCGCCCGGCTCGCCTCGGTGGTCTCCGGCCGCTCGATGCTGGTGGTGCCGCTCTCCGCCCGGGGCACCGTGCTCGGCATCCTCAAGCTGCTCCGGCTGCCCGACCGCGCCCCCTTCGACGAGGGCGACGCCGCCACCCTCAAGGAGCTGGCCGCCCGCGCCGCGCTCTCGCTGGACAACGCCCGGCTGCACCGCGCCGAGTCCAAGGTCGCCACCACCCTGCAACGGTCGATGATCCCGACCCGCCCGCCGCAGATCCCCGGCGTGCAGATCGCCCACCGCTACCTGCCGGGCGACTCCAAGGCTGAGGTCGGCGGGGACTGGTTCGACGCGATCCAGCTCCCCGGCAGCCGGGTCGCCCTGGTCGTCGGCGACGTGATGGGCCACGGCCTGCACTCCGCCGCCGCGATGGGACGCTTCCGCACCGCCATGCAGACCCTCGCCGCCCTCGACCTGCCGCCCGGCCAGCTGCTCCGCCATCTGGACAACCTGGCCCACAAGCTCGGCGACGACCATCTCGCGACCTGTCTGTACGCGGTCTACGACCCGATCAACCGGACGTGCGAGCTGGCCAGCGCCGGCCACGTCCCCCCGGTGCTGGTGCACCCGGACGGCCGCGGCGAGCTGCTGGAGATCCCGGCCGGCGCGCCGATCGGCGTCGGCGGGGTGCCGTTCGTCGCCAAGACCATCGAGGTCACCGACGGCTCGATGCTGGTGCTCTGCACCGACGGCCTGGTCGAGGTCCGGGGCGGGGACATAGGAGCCGGGCTGGCCGCGCTCTGCGGCAACCTGATCGACCCTCAGCAGAGCCCCGAGCAGGCCTGCGACGTGGTGCTGGAGCGGCTGCACTCGGACGACCGCAAGGACGACGTCGCCCTGCTGGTGGCCCGCTTCGACGGGGTCGCACCGACCGAGGTGGCCACCTGGGACCTCACCGTGGACCACCGCGAGGTCCGCCGGGCCCGCGCGCTCGTGCGCGAGCAGCTGGCCGGCTGGCACCTGGAGGCGCTCGCCGACACCACCGAGCTGCTGGTCAGCGAGCTGGTGACGAACGCCGTCCGGGTCGCCCGGGACCGCGTCCAGCTCCAGCTGATCCGGGTGGACAAGCTGCTGGTCGAGGTCAGCGACGACAACCACAACCTGCCGTCGCTGGAGCCGGCCGAGCAGCTCGGCGAGACCGGCCGCGGTCTGACCCTGGTCACCAAGCTGGCCGAGCGCTGGGGTACGGCCCGCAAGGCCGTCGGCAAGGTGGTCTGGTTCGAGCTGCCGCTGCCGCCGGCACCGCCGGGCGGCTGATCGCCGTCACCGGGTGCGGGCTCCGGCCCGCACCCGGGGGTACCGGGCGCCGTCGCGTGAGTCACCGCTCCGGGCCGGAGGGTGGGCCCGGAGGTCGGGCCGGCTCTCACCACCGGATCCGGGCGCCCCCGAGGCGTGCGGGCGGGTTACGGCAGGGCCGCGCCCGCGGGCGTCCGCCGCCGGGCCTCCGCCGCCACTTCGATCGACGCCGCCGCGGCCACGGAGGTCGCCGCCCCCACGCCGGCCAGGACCCGCGGCCAGAAGTCCCCGAAGACCTCCACGGAGACGGCGATCAGCAGCGCGGTGATCACTGCGACGACGTGCTCCAGGCCCGCCAGGTTCGGCAGGATGACCGCCTCGCCGACCATCAGCGCCGTCACCAGCCCGGCCGTGAACCACGCCCGGCAGCGGAACGCGATGCAGATCGCCAGAGCCACCACGGCCGCCGAGGGGCCGGTGTCGCGGACGTACGCCACCCACTTCGGGAAGCCGAACATGTGGTGCGGCCCGATCGCCACGCCCACCCGGGCGAAGAGCGTCCCGGCCAGGGTGCAGGTGTAGGCCACCACCAGGGTCAGCCGCCGCCCGAGCACGATCTCGGCGATGCCGAAGACCACGAAGACCTGGGCCAGCGCTCCCCAGACCGGGAGGTCCAGCGCCGGCACGTACAGCGAGAGCGGCGTGCGCAGCAGCGAGACGTCCAGCGGCAGTGCCGCCTTCACCACCCCGATGTGGGTGACGAACCGCTCGCCGCCCGGCAGGTGCTGCACGACGCTGAACAGCAGGATCAGGGCGGTCGCCGAGGTGGCGAGCGGAACGGCGGCGAGTTTCTTCGCCATCAGCCGTTCACGGACCACCCCGAACAACGTTCCCCACTCGGCGACAGCGGCCGCACCGGCAATAGCCAGCGGCCCCTTCCGCACGCCCCCCGCGTGGGTCCTGTGAATCACAGCCGTCTCTCCAAATCCCCGAAGCCATCCCCGAAGCCGGAACGCCTTCCCGACCACTCCAACATTAGAAGCCGATTAATGAATCCACATCGGCATAAATGTTGATCGCCGTCATCCTCTGGGGGGAGACATAACCCCGAAGCACCCCCATTCGGACGACGGTCCCCTCCGCCCCCCGGCGGAGGGACTACCCCTTCCCATCCCGCGCCGCCACCGGCACCCGGGGAGCCGCGGTCACGGCTCCGGAGTGTCGACGACGGAACAGGGCGGGCAGGCTCGGTGCGGTGATGAAGCCCTCGGCCCGCGCGCTGGCGATACCGATCCGCGGAATCTCGCTGCTCTTCTCGAACAGCAGGTAGCGCGGCTCCCAGATCGGCCGGTACTTGGCGTTGGCCCGGTACAGCGATTCGATCTGCCACCAGCGCGAGAAGAAGCCCAGGACCGAGCGCCAGAGCCGGAGGACCGGCCCCGCACCGAGCCGTGAACCACGCTCGAAAACGGAACGGAACATCGCGAAGTTCAACGACACCCGGGCCAGTCCGACCTCGTCCGCCCGCTGGAGAAGTTCGATCACCATGAACTCCATCAGGCCGTTCTCGGTGTCCCGGGCCCGGCGCATCAGATCCAGCGACAGTCCGTCCGCCCCCCACGGCACGAAGCTCAGCAGCGCCTTCAGCTCGCCGTCCCCGTCGTGGCACTCCAGCATCACGCAGCGCCCGTCGCCCGGGTCGCCGAGCCGGCCGAGCGCCATCGAGAAGCCGCGCTCGGTCGCCCCGTCGCGCCACTGGTCGGCCTTGGCCACCAGGTCGGCCATCTCCGACTCGGGAATGGACTCGTGGCGGCGGATCCGCACGGTGTAGCCGGCCCGCTTGACCCGGTTGTAGGCCTGGCGCACCACCCGCATCGCCCGGCCGTCCAGCGAGAACTCGTCCAGCTCGACGATCGCCTCGTCGCCCAGCTCCAGCGCGTCCAGCCCGTGCCGGGCGTAGATCACCCCGGCCTCCTCGGAGGCGCCCATCACGGCCGGCGCCCAGGCGTGCTCGCGGGCCTCGGCCAGCCACGCGTCGATCGCGCCGGGCCAGGCCTCCGGGTCCCCGATCGGGTCGCCCGAGGCGAGCGAGACACCGCCGACCACCCGGTACGTCACGGCCGCCTTGCCGCTGGGGGAGAAGACCACGGCCTTGTCCCGGCGCAGCGCGAAGTAGCCCAGCGAGTCCCGCTCGCCCTGCTTGTCCAGCAGCGCGCGCAGCTTCGCCTCGTCCTCCTCGGTCAGCAGCTCCTTGTCCCTGGGGCTGCGGAACGCCACGTAGAGCACCAGGAGGAACAGCGCACCGCCCATGAAGTTGATGACGGCGTCCACCCAGGTCGGCGAGTCGATCACCGAACGCAGGTGCTGGGTCGGCGTGATGGTGATCATCCGGCCGACCGAGTAACGGAAGAGGTCCCAGAAGCCGGCGCCCGTGAGGCCGTTGTTCAGCCAGACCAGCAGCGCCCCGACCAGGCCGCCGAAGACCAGGCCGCCGACGAAGGTCGCGGCCGCCGTCTTCGGGTTGGAACGGTCGCCCTTGGAGGTGAACTCCTTCCGCCCGACCAGCAGCGCCAGCACGAACAGGCAGGTCAGCATGGTGGAGATGTAGTTCAGCGCGTGGTGGTTGAACCGCTCGCCCGGGAGCACCATGGCGACCAGGTAGAGCACCGCGAAGAGCCCGGCCAGCGCCATGTTGAAGATCCACGCGGCCCGCTTGCGCCGCCGCATCGCGACCGCCAGGAACGCCGACAGCACCGCGCTGCTCAGGCCGGCCGTCATCAGGTACGGGGTGAAGTACTCGCCCTCGTTGTGCTCGGTCACCTGGTCCTTGAACGGCACCAGCAGCACCGTCACCAGGTTCAGCAGAGCCAGCAGCCGCAGGTACCAGACGGTGGCCGCGGCGGCCCGCGGCCGCCAGCGCTCACTCAGGGCGGCGGACCTGGGCTCTGCGGACGGCTCCGGCTTCACAGTGGACGACACAGCTCAATTCCAAACGATCAGATGGTGGGGCGCATCCGCACACGGCCCGGCGCCGGGCGCCCGCACGGGCCCGACGGACTGACCGGCGGCCCGGGAACCGCGGCCGTGGAACCGCAAAGGGGCAGCCAACTCCATGGTTCCCCACCCAAGGTGAGAATTGCGTGAACCCGGTTGCCGATTCCGACCCCCGCCGAACGGCGGGGGTCCGCCCGCCGCGCGTTTCGGCACCCCGGGCCGTCACGCCCTAGTCTCGAACTGCTCAGGGAGACTGCACCGAACGGACCGGCCCGCCCGGCCGCCCGAACCGAGGAGGGACCATCACCACCACCCGCGTGCTGATCGTGGACGACGAGATCCTGGTCCGCTCCGGCCTCGGCCTCATCGTCGGTTCCGCGCCCGATCTGGAGGTGGTCGGCGACTGCTCCGGCAGCCAGGCCGAGCAGTGCGTCCAGCGCCTGCGACCGCACGTGGTGCTGCTCGACATCCGGATGCCCGACCTGGACGGCATCTCGGTGCTGCGCCGGCTGCGCGCCCTGCCCGAGCCGCCGGCCGTGGCGATGCTCACCACCTTCGACAGCGACGAGTACATCGGTACCGCGCTGCGCGCCGGCGCGGCCGGGTTCCTCCTCAAGGACACCGCCCCGGACCAGCTCGTCCACGCCGTCCGGGTGCTCGCGGCCGGCGGCAACATCCTCTCCCCGACCGTGACCCGCACCGTGATCGGCGGCTACGTGGACGGCGGCGGCCCGGACGCCGAGGCCGCCACGCTGGCCCGTACCCTCACCGGCCGCGAGCTCGACGTGCTGGCACTGCTCGGCGAGGGCCTGTCCAACGCCGAGATCGCCGACCGCCTCTTCCTCGGCACCGGCACCGTGAAGGACCACATAAGCGCGATCCTCGGCAAGCTCGGCGCCGCCAACCGGGTCCAGGCCGCCGTCATCGCCCACCGGGCCGGTCTGGTCCGGCCCAAGCCCGGCGACGGGGCATGACCGCCGAGCCGGCCCCCGCCAGACGCACCCCGGCCTGGTTCACCGCACCCTGGCTGATGCTGCTGCTGCCCACGCTCTACTCCCTGGTGGACGCCGCGCTGGTGGCCCGGGACACGCCCTGGTGGCAGGTGACGCTCTCCACGCTCGCCGCCGTCGTCCTGCTCTGGCGCCGGCGCTTCCCCGTCACCGTGCTGCTGCTGACCATGCCCGGCAGCTACGTCGACGACATCTGGCTCGCCCCGATCACCGCCGTCTACACGGTGGCCGCCGAGCGCTCCAGCCCGCGCGTGGTGGTGCCGTGCGCGACCCTCTTCGCCCTGGTCGAGTTCTTCCACTGGCCGATCTCCGAGCAGAGCTTCGCCCTCAGCCGGGACACCGCGCTGTACGCCATCCAGTCGGTGATGCTGGCCGCCGGCCCGGCCGCCACCGGCATGCTCGCGCGGACCAGGCGGGAGCTGGCGGCCCGGCTGGACGAGCTGACCCGGGGCCAGGAGCGGGAGAGCCGGCTGCTCGCCGAGCGGGTGCTGATCAGCGAGCGCGGCCGCCTCGCCCGGGAGATGCACGACGTGGTCTCCCACCAGGTCAGCCTGATCAGCATCCAGGCCGGCGCACTCCAGGTCAGCACCGCCGACCCGGCCGCCGCGGCCACCGCCCGGACCATCCGGGAGCTCTCCGTGCGCACCCTCGACGAGCTGCGCCAGATGGTCGGGGTGCTGCGCGCCGCCGGCACGCGCGGGGACGCCCCGCTGGCCCCGCAGCCCCGGCTGGCCGACCTGACCCGCCTGATCGAGGAGAGCGGCCTGGCCGCCGAGGCCGAGCTGTTCCCCGGTGACCGACCGTGGCCGGAGGCGGTCGAACGGGCCGCCTACCGCACCGTGCAGGAGGCGCTCACCAACATCACCAAGTACGCCCCGGACGCCGCCGTGCACGTGAAGGTCCGGGCCCGCGGCCACCGGCTGCGGGTGGAGGTCCGCAACGACGCCCCGCCGGTCCGGCCCGCCGAGACCCTGCCCGGCGGCGGCCACGGCCTGGTCGGCCTGCGCGAGCGCGCCCAGCTGCTCGGCGGCACCCTGTCGGCCGGCCCGACCGCCAACGGCGGCTTCGAGGTCCGCGCCGACCTCCCCGCCTCCCGCGGCTGAAGCCACCCGCCACCGGGGGCCGCCCGGTGGCGGCCCGATCGGAGCCGCCCGGGTGGGACTCTCCGGGGAACGAGAAAGCCCCGCAGATCCGAAGATCTGCGGGGCTTCGCTGTGCGCGAGGGGGGAGTTGAACCCCCACGCCCTTTCGGGCACTGGAACCTGAATCCAGCGCGTCTGCCTATTCCGCCACCCGCGCATGGGTGTTTGTCGTGGTTGCCAGCCGATCAGCCGACCCGCTCGGTACCATGTGGCCTTCGCGGTTCTTCGATCCGGCTCCCTTGCGGGCGCCCCTTCCGACGTGGAAAACAGTAGCACGACCTGCGGGTCACCTCCGAATCCGTTTCCCGGGGCGGCCGAGCGCATCCGAACGGATGCCCGGCGAACAGGCGGGCGAGGGATGGCAGCCCCCTCCGGCGGGTAGCCCTGGCATGCTGCCGCCGGGATGCGTCACCCTGTGTGTCCGAGCCCACCTGCGGTCACCACTCGGTCGGGGAACCGTACGGATGGCCCCGGCGTGGATACGATCAGTACGGAAGTACCGCAAGTAGGCGTCACCGGCTCTCCCCCGGGATCCGGTCGGCAGGCAGGCGAACGAACCCTGGAAGGGGGTGCCCCATGGGAGTGCTGAAGAAGTTCGAGCAGCGACTTGAGGGTCTCGTCAACGGCACCTTCGCCAAGGTGTTCAAGTCCGAGGTCCAGCCCGTGGAGATCGCCGGCGCTCTGCAGCGTGAGTGCGACAACAACGCGAGCATCTGGAACCGCGACCGCACGGTCGTGCCCAACGACTTCATCGTCGAGCTGAGCCCGCACGACTTCGAGCGCCTGAGCCCCTACTCCGGCCAGCTGGGCACCGAGCTCGCCGGAATGGTCCGCGAGTACGCGGAGGCCCAGCGGTACTCCTTCATGGGCCCGCTCCAGGTGAACCTGGAGAAGGCCGACGACCTGGACACCGGCCTGTACCGGGTGCGCAGCCGCACGCTGGCCTCCGAGGAGCCGCAGCAGCAGGCCCCGGCGCAGCCCGCCCCGGGGGGCTACGGCCGCCCGCCGGCCGCCCCGGCCCCCGGCGCACCGTGGCAGCAGCAGGGCGCCGCCCAGTACGGTGCGCCCCCGCCGCCGGCCGCGCCCCCCGCCATGCCCCCGGGCCAGCCTGCTCCCGCCGGCGGCAACGTCCGCCCGTTCCCCGGCGCCGGCCACGGCACCTCGGTCCGCCGCTGGATCGAGGTGAACGGCGCCCGCCACCAGATCACCGGGAACGCCTGCGTGCTCGGCCGCTCCACCGAGGCCGACGTGCGGATCGACGACCCCGGGGTCTCCCGCAAGCACGCCGAGATCCGTCCCGGAACGCCCTCGATGGTGCTCGACCTGGGGTCCACCAACGGCATCGTGGTGGACGGACAGCACACCCAGCGCGCTACGCTCCGCGACGGCTCTCGAATCGTCGTGGGCTCCACCACCATCGTCTACCGACAGGTCGAAGGGTAGTGTCCGATTTGTTCGCTCGCTTCGCTCACTCACGGGCGGGCCGGCCATGTCAGAACTGACCCTCACGGTCATGCGGCTGGGCTTCCTCGCCGTACTGTGGCTGTTCGTCATCGTCGCGGTCCAGGTGATCCGCAGTGACCTGTTCGGGACGCGGGTGAACCCCCGTTCCTCCCGCCGTGGCGGCGCCGCCGCGGCGGCCGCTGCGCCGGCCCCCGCGCCCGGGCGCGCCCCACAGGGCCCGTCCGGCGCCCCCGCTGTCCAGCAGACCCAGGGCGGCGGGCGCCGCCGCGGTGCCCCGACCCAGCTGGTCGTGGTGGCGGGCTCGCTGGCCGGCACGACCGTTGCGCTGCAGGGCCAGACCATCACGCTGGGCCGCGCGCACGACTCCACCATCGTGCTGGACGACGACTACGCGTCCTCCCGGCATGCCAGGATCTATCCGGATCAGACTGGGCAGTGGACGGTCGAGGATCTAGGCTCCACCAACGGCACCTATCTGGACCGGCAGCGCCTGACGGCGCCGACGCCGCTCCAGCCGGGCATGCCGATCCGTATCGGCAGGACCGTCATCGAACTGCGGAAGTAGTAGCGCATGAGGGACAGCATCCCGTCCATGACCCAGAGGGGGGCTCAGGTCGCATGACCCTGGTGCTGCGCTTCGCCGCCGGCTCCCACAAGGGGCTGATCCGGGAGGGTAACGAGGACTCCGGCTATGCCGGGCCACGGCTGCTGGCCGTGGCCGACGGCATGGGCGGCGCCGCGGCCGGCGAGGTCGCGTCCTCCGAGGTGCTCGGCTCGATCGTCCGGTTGGACGAGGACGTGCCCGGCGCCGACCTGCTGACCCTGCTCGGCGAAGCCGTCCAGGGTGCCAACGACCGCCTCCGGCAGATGGTCGAGGAGGACCCGCAGCTGGAGGGCATGGGCTGCACCCTCACCGCGATGCTCTGGACCGGGCAGCGGATGGGCCTGGTGCACGTCGGCGACTCGCGCGCCTACCTGCTGCGGGACGGCTCGCTGGTGCAGATCACCCAGGACCACACCTGGGTGCAGCGGCTGGTCGACGAGGGCCGGATCACACCCGAGGAGGCCGAGACCCACCCGCAGCGCTCGCTGCTGATGCGGGCGCTGGACGGCCGCGGCCAGGTCGAGCCCGACCTGTCGATCCGCGAGGTCCGGGCCGGCGACCGCTACCTGATCTGCTCCGACGGCCTCTCGGGCCCGGTCAGCCACCAGACCCTCCAGGACACCCTCGGGAGCTTCTACTCCCCCGAGCAGACCGTGCAGGAGCTGATCCAGCTCGCGCTGCGCGGCGGCGGTCCGGACAACATCACCTGCATCGTGGCGGACGTCATCGACGTCGGCGCCACGGACACCCTGAGCGGCCAGTTCAACGACGTCCCGGTGGTCGTCGGCGCGGTCGCCGAGACCCCGCCGTCCTCGGCCGCCGCCGACCAGTCGATCCGGGACACCCCGGCCGGCCGGGCGGCCGGCCTCGGGCGCTCCCCGCAGGGCGCCTTCGGTCCCGCCGAGGGCTACGACGCCGGCTACGGCGCCGCCCCGGCCGGCTTCGGCCCGGCCGAGGGCTACGACGCGGGCGAGCCGCCGGTCTACGGCACCGAGGAGTTCGACGAGGAGCAGCCGAAGCGCAAGGGCAAGGCGCTCAAGCTCTCGCTGGTCGCGCTGGTCACCCTGGGCCTGCTCGGCGGCGCCGGCTTCTTCGGCTACCAGTGGACCCAGGACCAGTACTACGTCGGCGCGGACGGTGACCACGTCGCCGTCTACCAGGGCCTCAACCAGAGCCTGGCCGGCCTGAGCCTGTCCTCGGTGCACACCTCTTACAAGGACGTCGAACTCAAGTACCTGCCGCAGGACCAGCGCACCCTCGTCGCCAACACCATCTCCGCCAGCAGCCTCGGCGACGCCGGCGACAAGGTGAAGAAGCTGAGCGAGCAGGCCGCGTTCTGCCACCGGGTCGTGGAGACCCGGGCCAACGCCGCCAACCAGCCGGCGGGCACCCCCGCCGCCGGGCAGCCGGGCACCGCGCCCGCCGCGGCGGTGTCGCACGTCGGATTCGTGACGGCCACCTCGCCCAGCCCGGCGGCGACCAACCGGGGCCCGGCGGCGGTCGCGCCCAGCGCAGCCCCCACCACCCCGACCCCGACCCAGACCCCGAGTACGGCGGCTCCCAGCCAGAGCGCCGCCGCCCCGGCCACCGGGCCGCAGAACGACCTGCCCGGCTTCAGCGACGAGGAGCGGCAGAAGGCCGACTCCTGCCCGAAGCCGTGACGGCCGCGACCCGACATAGGCCCGCCCGGAGCGGGCCTGCCGGCCGTCAGGGAGCGGCCACGAAGTGAGACAGCGAAGCGAGCGAACCGTCGAAGGGCCTGTGCGGGCGACTGCCCCTGCCGAGCGGAGCGAGGTGGGAGCATGAGTACGTCTGATGTGAGCAACGGCGCGAACAGCCGGGCCGGGAACGTGCCGGCCGACCGCGCCTCCTCCCGGCGCCGGGGCAACACCACCATCTCCCCCCAGGGCACGCCCAACCGGCGCAACACCGAGCTGGCGATGCTGGCCTTCGCGGTGGTGCTGCCGGTCCTGGCGTACGCCAACGTGGGCCTGGCGATGGACGACTCGCTGCCCGCCGGCATGCTCGGCTACGGCCTCGGCATGGGCGCGCTCGCGCTGATCGCGCACCTGCTGATGCGCCGCTTCGCGCCGTACGCGGACCCGCTGATGCTGCCGATCGCCACCCTGCTCAACGGGCTCGGCGTGGTGATGATCTGGCGGCTCGACAAGGCCGGGAAGCTGCTGCACAACAACTACCCCGCGGCCGCCAACCAGCTGATGTGGTCCGGCCTCGGGGTCGCGTTCTTCATCTTCGTGATGATCTTCCTGAAGGACCACCGGGTCCTCCAGCGCTACACCTACATCTCGATGGCGGCGGCCCTGGTGCTGCTCGCGGCGCCGGCCTTCTTCCCGGCCCGCAAGGAGGACTTCGGCGCCAAGATCTGGATCCGGATGGGCGCCTTCTCGATCCAGCCCGGTGAGTTCGCCAAGATCATCCTGACCGTCTTCTTCGCCGGCTACCTGATGGTGAAGCGGGACGCCCTGGCGCTGGCCAGCCGCCGGTTCATGGGCCTCTACCTGCCGCGCGGCCGCGACCTCGGACCGATCATCGTGATCTGGCTGCTCAGCCTGCTGATCCTGATCTTCGAGAACGACCTCGGCTCGTCCTTCCTGTACTTCGGCCTCTTCGTGGTGATGCTCTACGTCGCCACGGAGCGCACCAGCTGGATCGTCTTCGGCCTGCTGATGTCCGTCGGCGGCGCCGTCGCGGTCGCCTCCACCGCCAGCCACGTCAAGGTCCGCATCGACGCCTGGCTCGACCCGATGGCCGCCTTCGGGCCCAAACCGCCACCGGGCTCGACCGAACAGATCGGCCAGTCGCTGATGGCGCTGGGCTCCGGCGGGGTCACCGGCTCCGGCCTCGGCCAGGGTCGCTCCTGGCTGATCGACTTCGCCGCCAAGAGCGACTTCATCCTCGGCTCGTTCGGCGAGGAGCTCGGGCTCACCGGCCTGATGGCGATCTTCATGCTCTACGCCCTGCTGGTCCAGCGCGGCCTGCGCACCGCGGTCGCCGCCCGCGACCCGTTCGGCAAGCTGTTCGCCGTCGGCCTCTCCTCGGCCATGGCGCTCCAGGTCTTCGTGGTGGCCGGCGGCGTCACCGGCCTGATCCCGCTGACTGGTATGACCATGCCGTTCCTCGCCCAGGGCGGGTCCTCGGTGGTCGCCAACTGGGCCCTGGTCGCGATCCTGCTGAAGATCAGCGACAGCGCCCGCCGCCCCGGGGCGGAACCGGCCCCGGCCACCGAGACCCAGGGGGGAACCGCCTCGTGAACAAGCCGATCCGCCGGGTCTCGATCTTCTGCCTCGTCCTGATCCTGGCCCTGATGGTGCGCACCAACTGGGTGCAGGGGGTCCAGGCCGACGCCTGGGCCACCAACAAGAACAACAAGCGCCAGGTCTACGACCGGTACGCCCACCCGCGCGGCAACATCGTCGTCGGCGGGCAGCCGGTCACCCAGTCCGACTTCGTGAACGGCCTGCGCTTCAAGTACAAGCGCTCCTACACGGACGGGCAGCTCTACGCCCCGGTCACCGGTTACACCTCGGCGTTCCAGAACACCGGTCTCGAGGGCCTGGAGGACGACTTCCTCTCCGGCACCGACGACCGGCTGTTCTTCCGCAACACCCTGGACATGCTGACCGGGGAGCAGAAGAAGGGCGGCGACGTCCTCACGACGATCAACGCCAAGGCCCAGAAGGCCGCCTTCGACGGCCTCGCCGGCAAGAAGGGCGCGGTGGCGGCGATCGACCCGCGCACCGGGGCGATCCTGGCGCTGGTCTCCACCCCGTCCTACGACCCCAGCACCTTCGCCGGCTTCGAGTCGTCCGACTCCAAGGCCTACAACGACCTGCTCAACGACCCGAACAAGCCGCTGCTCAACCGCGCGCTGCGCGAGACGTACCCGCCCGGCTCGACGTTCAAGCTGGTCACCGCGGCGGCGGCGTTCGAGAACGGCGTGTTCCAGGGCATCGACGACCAGACCCAGACCCCGAAGCCGTACGTCCTGCCGGGCACCAAGACCGAGCTCAAGAACGAGAGCGACAACGAGCCCTGCGAGAACGCCACGCTCAAGGTCGCCATGGACTGGTCCTGCAACACCGTCTACGGGAAGATCGGCGCCGAGCTCGGCAAGGAGAAGATGCGGGCCCAGGCCGAGAAGTTCGGCTTCAACACCACGGTGGACACCCCGGTCCGCTCCGAGAAGAGCGTCTTCCCGACCGACTCCACCCCGGACGGGGTCGCGCTGGACTCGATCGGCCAGCACGACACCCGGGCCACCCCGCTGCAGATGGCCATGGTCTCCGCCGCGATCGCCAACAACGGCTCGCTGATGCAGCCGTACCTGATCGACCAGGAGCGCTCGGCCTCGCTGACCACCATCTCCAAGCACACCGAGAAGCAGTTCTCCCAGGCGATGAGCCCCGCCACCGCGCAGAAGCTGCAGGACATGATGGTCTCGGTGGTCGAGAACGGCACCGGCAAGAACGCCAGGATCCCGGGCCTGACCGTGGGCGGCAAGACCGGTACCGCGCAGCACGGCGAGGACAACGCCGGCCTGCCGTTCGCCTGGTTCACCTCGTACGCCAAGACCGCCGACGGCCAGTCCGTCGCGGTGGCGGTCGTGGTCGAGGACGGCTCCAACAACCGTGACGGCATCAGCGGCGGCCGGCTGGCCGCACCCATCGCAAAGGCGGTCATGCAGGCCGCCCTCGGCAAGTAGGGGGCGGCGTCACGGGTGAGTGGAATGTCACGATCGGCACCCCCGTCCGGATACCGGTCTGGTATCGGCCGACGGGCGGCTCCGGTCCGGCGCCGTGCGACCGGTAGCGTATCCGCAAGCAGCGGGTGTGCCCGTTGCCGCCCGCGAGGCGTCACAGGGTCCTGATCGCAGAACCACCCGGGGCCGGGCCGGCGTCACTCAGAGCGTGCGGGGACACCTACGTCACAACCTCACCGGCGGGTGAGGGAGAGGGTCGGAACTATGGAAGAGCCTCGTCGCCTAGGCGGCAGGTACGAGCTCGGCGGCGTCCTCGGACGCGGCGGCATGGCCGAGGTGTACCTCGCCCATGACTCCCGGCTCGGCCGTTCCGTCGCAGTGAAGACGCTCCGGGCCGACATGGCCCGCGATCCGTCCTTCCAGGCCCGCTTCCGTCGTGAGGCACAGTCCGCGGCGTCGCTGAACCACCCCGCCATCGTCGCCGTGTACGACACCGGCGAGGACTACATCGACGGCATCTCCATCCCGTACATCGTGATGGAGTACGTCGAGGGGTCCACCCTGCGCGAGCTGCTGCACTCCGGCCGCCGGCTGCTGCCGGAGCGTGCGCTGGAGATGACCATCGGCATCCTCCAGGCCCTGGAGTACTCGCACCGGGCCGGCATCGTGCACCGCGACATCAAGCCCGCCAACGTCATGCTGACCCGGCAGGGCAACGTCAAGGTCATGGACTTCGGCATCGCGCGGGCGATGGGCGACGCCGGGATGACGATGACGCAGACCTCCGCCGTCATCGGCACCGCCCAGTACCTCTCCCCCGAGCAGGCCAAGGGCGAGCAGGTCGACGCCCGCTCCGACCTCTACTCCACCGGCTGCCTGCTGTACGAGCTGCTGACCGTGCGCCCGCCGTTCGTCGGCGACTCGCCGGTCGCGGTGGCGTACCAGCACGTCCGGGAGGAGGCGCAGCCGCCGTCCGTCTTCGACCCCGAGGTGCGCCCCGAGATCGACGCGATCGTGCTGAAGGCGCTCGCCAAGGACCGCGACTACCGGTACCAGAGCGCCGACGAGATGCGCGACGACATCGAGCGCTTCCTCGACGGCCTGCCGGTGGCCGCCGCCCAGCAGGCCGCCGCGTACGGCATGGGCGCCGGCGGGTACGGCTACGACCAGAACGGCTACCCGCAGCAGCACGACCCGTACGGCCAGACCAACGTGCTGCCGCAGCAGCCCGGCGGGCCCACCACGGTGCTGCCGCAGGCCGGCGGCCAGCCCGGTTACGGCCAGCAGCCCGGTTACCCGGACGACGGCTACGGCCAGACCTACGCGGGCGGCCCGGGCGGCGGCAACGACGGCTACGACGACGGCCACCGCGGCGGCCGTCGCGGCGAGGAGCCCCCGAAGAAGAGCAGCACGTCCTGGATCGTGCTGGCGGTCGCCGCCGTGCTGGTCCTGGTCGGCACCTTCTTCGTCGCCCAGGCGATGTTCAACAACAAGAAGGACACCGCCAAGGAGGCGCCCAAGATCGCGGCGCCGAACCTGGTGGGCAAGAGCCTGGCCGAGGCCAGGACCGTGGCCCAGCAGGCCGGTCCCAAGCTGGTGGTGACCGAGGGCGAGAAGATCGCCTGCCCGGACTCCACCATCAAGAAGGACCAGGTCTGCACCCAGACCCCCGCGGCCCCCACCCAGGTCGCCGAGACCGCCACGATCACGGTGCAGCTCTCCTCCGGCCCGGCCAAGGCGAACGTGCCGAGCGTGGTCGGCAAGACGAAGGACCAGGCCACCAAGGCGCTCGCCGACGCCGGCTTCACCAACGTCACCACCGAGTACAAGGACGACGACACCGCTCCCCAGGAGACGGTCACCGCCCAGGACCCGGCGGGCAACGCGCCCGGTGACCCGACCGCCCCGGTCAAGCTCACCGTCTCGCAGGGCAAGACCAAGGTCACCGTCCCCGGCGTGGTCGGCCAGCAGAAGGAGGCCGCGCAGACCGCGCTGGAGAGCGCCGGCTTCCAGGTCGACGCCTCGAAGACCACGCAGACCAACGACCCGACCAAGGTCAACACCGTCGCCTCGCAGTCGGTCCCGCCGAACAGCAAGGCCCCGGCCAACTCGAAGATCGTCCTGACCATCTACAAGGCGCCGGACAAGGCCACCGTCCCGCCGCTGCAGAACGTCCTGGTCAAGGACGCCATCAAGCAGCTGCAGCAGGCCGGGCTGGGCTACACGCTGCTCGGCTCGCAGGACCCGAACGGCATGGTCACGGGTTCCATGCCGGCCGCGGGCACCCAGGTGGATCCGAACACGTCGATCACCCTGGTGGTGAAGCCGCCGGAGCCGACCAAAGGGGGCGACTCCCCCAACCCCTCACCTTCCAACACCAAAGGGGGCGCCCCCTAGCCGCCCGTTCCCCTGGTTCTGAGGCCGGAACCGCCCGAGGGCCCGTCGCAACCGCTGCGACGGGCCCTCGGGCGTCTCCGGCCCTGCGGCGCGGTCAGTGGCGCAGCTCCGGCGGCGGAGTGCGCTCGGCGTCCATGGCATCCGCCCGGACCAGGCTGCCCCAGACCGCCATCCGGTAGCGCGAGGTGTAGACCGGGGTGCAGGTGGTCAGCGTGATGTAGCGGCCCGGGCTCTGGTAGCCGGAGCCCTTGGGGACGGGCGCCACGATGCCGGTGTCGTACTTGGAGGTTTCCGGCAGGGTGTTGTCGACCTTGTAGACGTACCACTTGTCCTTGGTCTCGACCACGATCGCGTCGCCCTTGTGGACGGCGTCCAGGTCGTGGAACTTCGCCCCGTGGCCGTCCCGGTGCGCGGCCAGCGCGAAGTTGCCGGTCTCGTCCCAGGGCATCGCCGCCCGGTACGGCTGCTCGTACACCCCGGCGACGCCCTCGGCCAGGGTGGCGGTGTCGGTGCCCATCCGGATCAGCACCTGGAAGTCCTTGCCCATCGCCGGGACGTGCAGGAAGCCGACCCCGTCACCCGCGCCGTAGGCCGGGCCGGGCGCGGCGGGAGCACCGCTCGCGGCGGGAGCACCGGGGGTGGCCGTCGCCCCGGGGGCGGCCGGGGGAGTGGTGGCCGGGCCGGCCGCCCAGGAGCTGCGCAGCTTGTCGGAGGCCCGGTCCGCCGAAGCGTCGGCCTGCACGTTGGTCCACCAGAGCGAGTACGCGACGAAGAGGCCGAGCACGAGGCCCAGGGTGATCAGCAGCTCGCCGAAGACGCCGAGGGCGGCCAGCGCACGGCTGCGACCCCTGCCGGCCGGCGGGGGCGGGGATGACGGGAAGGCCTCCTCGGCCGCCGGTTGCGCCGTCGCGTCCTGGGTCACTGTGCTTCCCCTCGTACCTGTCCACGGGTGCGGCGGCGGTCCGCCGCACCCCTGCTGCCTCGGGCCCTAGCCGACCGTGAGTCCCGGCGGCTTGCCCTGGCTCCGCGGCCGTTCCTCGATCATCTTGCCAAAGACGATCAGGCGGGCCTTGGAACTGAACTCCGGGGTGCAGGTGGTCAGGGTGATGTACCGACCGGCCTGGCCGTACCCGGAGCCGTTGGGCACCGGCTTGATCACACTCACGTTGGACGGCGGCGTCTCCGGGATGCCGCCGGTGACCTCGTACGTGTAGTACGCGGTCGCGGTCTCCACCACGATCTTGTCGCCCTTGGTGAGCTGGTTGATGTGCCGGAACGGCTCACCGTGGGTGTTGCGGTGCGCGGCCAGCGCGAAGTTGCCGGTCTTGTCGGCCGGCATCCCGGTGCCCGTGTAGTGGCCGACCAGGCCCTTGTCGAGCACCGCCGGCTTGGAGGTGCCCTCGGCGATCGGGAACTTCAGGCCCAGCTTCGGCAGATGGATGATCGCGAAGCCCTTGCCGGGCTCGAAGGTCTCGGGCTTGGCCGGATCCGGCGCCGGCGGCCCGGACGCACCGGGCGCCGGCTGGGCGGCGCCGAACTGCTGCTCCAGCTGGTTGCGGGCGCCGTCGGCGGCCGCGTCCGCCTGCACGTTGGTCCACCAGAGCTGGTAGGAGACGAACAGCAGCATCACCAGGCCGAGCGTGATGCAGAGCTCGCCGACGAACCGGGCGGCCACCACGGCCACCGACTCCTTGGGGCGCGCGGGCCCTCCGGCCGCGGCCCGGCCGCTCGCCCGGCGGCGCCCGCCGCCCGAGCGCACCGACATCCGGCCCTGCGCGGCCCGGCGCCGTTCCGCCCGGCCGCCGACCGGCGGCGCGTCCGCACCGACGGCGGCCGGCAGGAGGCGCAGCTGAAGGGTCTGGTCGGCCAGCCAGGGGTACTCGGGCTGGTCCGGGAGACCGGGGCCCCCGGCACCGCCAGGGCCGTCAGGGGCGCCTGAGCCGCCCTGCCGGGGCCCGTGGGGCTGCCGGGGAGGTTCGGCCTGCTCGTAGACGCCCCAGGCGTCCTCGGCCCCGCCCTGCGCCGGTTGGCCCGGCCGGCCGGGGACGGCCCCGCCCTGCGGGAACTGCTGCGCCTGGTACGGGTCGTACTGGCCGTTCTGGCCACTCCGGCCGTACTGCTCGGTCTGACCGTACTGGCCGCTCTGGCCGCTCTGGCCGTTCTGCGGGCCCTGGCCGTAGCCGTACCGGTCGCCCTCGTGCGGGCCGGACCCCGACTGGTAACGCCCCTCCGGACGCACCGCGGTCACGCGGCTCAGCCCCGGCCGATCACCGGGGCGAGCCCGGCCGAACGGCCGACGGCCAGCGGATCGCCGCACTCGGCCAGCCAGTTGGCGAGCATCCGGTGCCCGCCCTCGGTGAGCACCGACTCCGGGTGGAACTGCACGCCCTCGACCGGCAGCTCGCGGTGGCGCAGCCCCATGATCACGCCGCTCTCGGTCCGGGCGGTGACCACCAGCTCGTCCGGCACGGTGGCGGGCTCGACCGCCAGCGAGTGGTAGCGGGTCGCGGTGAGCGGCGAGGCCAGGCCCTCGAAGACCCCGCCGTCCTCGTGCTCGACCAGCGAGGTCTTGCCGTGCAGCAGCTCGGGCGCCCGGCCGACCACCGCGCCGTACGCGACCGCGATCGACTGCAGACCGAGGCAGACGCCGAAGACCGGCAGCCCGATCGCCGCGCAGTGGTGGACCATCTCGATGCAGACCCCGGCCTCCTCCGGCGCACCGGGCCCGGGGGAGAGCAGCACCCCGTCGAAGCCCGTCGCCCCGTCACGGCGCACCGCGTGCTCGACCGTCACCTCGTCGTTGCGCACCACCTCGCAGGTGGCGCCGAGCTGGTAGAGGTACTGGACCAGGTTGAAGACGAAGCTGTCGTAGTTGTCGACGACCAGGATGCGGGGCGGGGTCGGCTGGGTGGTCATTCGCGCGCTATCTCCGTGGGATGCGGGGGCTGGGAGGAGGAGCAGGGCCGCCGGTCAGCCGGCGGCGCCGTCGCCGCCGTCCACTGTGACGTCACCGAAGGGGAGCAGCGGTTCCGCCCACGGGAAGACGTACGTGAAGAGGAGGTAGACCACCCCCACGACGAGGAGCAGCGAGATGAAGGCCCGGACCAGGGAGTTCCCCGGGAGGTGACGCCAGATCCAGCCGTACATGGTGCTCCCTCGACGTAACAGACTGGGGACAAGAGTAGACCCGTGATCCGCGGCCGCGGGGCGGGCTTCCCACAGTGGCACCGGCCCGTCGCCGCCCGGCCGTTGCCGCCCGCCGCCGGCCCCGCCGGCGACGGCGCGCCCACCGCCGGCCGCCCGCTCCCGGCGGCCCGCCGCGGGCCCGCCCCGCTACTGGCCGGTCGCCGAACGCAGGTCGGCGGTGCCGGAGTAGCCCGGCACGGTGAGGTCGCCGCTCTCCTGGACCTTCCAGCCCAGTCCGTAAGCCTGCACGTACTGCAGGTAGTTGCGGATGGTCGGGTCCGTCTCCACCGCCGTCCGCAGCCCGTCGGTCTTCCCGACCGCCTTGACCACGTAGGGCGGCGAGTAGACCCGTCCTTGCAGCAGCAGGGTGTTGCCGACGCAGCGGACGGCGCTGGTGGAGATCAGCCGCTGGTCCATCACCTGAACGCCCTCCGCGCCGCCGCGCCAGAGCGCGTTGACCACCGCCTGGATGTCCTGCTGGTGGATGACCAGGTCGTTGACGCCGGGCTCGGGCACCCCGGGGATGCGCGCGGTGGCGTTCGGCGGGGCGTCGTTGAGGGTGACGGTCAGGCCGGGCCCCTGCAACGGCTCCAGCGCGGCGCCCTGCCGGAGCGCGTCCTGCCGGGAGGCCTCGGCCGGACTCCCGCCCTGCTGCTCGGTGAGCTCCTGCGAGCGGGCCTGGAGGTCGGCGAGCTGCGCCTGCGACTGCTGGTTCTGCGCGCTGCGCTGGCGTATCACGTCGCTGAGGCTGAGCAGCGAGTTGTCGGTGCGCAGGTCGGTCCCGCGGGCGGTCTGCGCGCTGATGTAGAAGAGCAGCCCGGCGAGCGCGAAAACCGCGCAGGTCAGGGCACGGCCGACAATTCGGGTGCCGGAGGCGCGGGTACGGGCCGGCCGAGGGGGAATCGACAAATTAGTCACCGTACCCTTATCTCCTTCGGACCCGCCGAACCACTACGCTAACGGACGCCGGTGGCACGTGCGGGGGCGGTCCCCATAGCGTTCTCCACAACCGCCACTGCCGGCCGCCCGACCCCCCGGTGAACCCCTGCGCGGTCTCACAGCGCATCGACAGGAGAGCTCCTCGTGCCGAAGTCTCGACTCCGCAAGAAGTCCGATTACACGCCGCCGACCACGGCCGCCGCGGTGAAGATCAGCACGGGCCGCAGCTGGGTAGCCCCCCTGATGCTGGCCCTGTTCCTGGTCGGACTGGTGTGGATCGTCACCTACTACGTGACCAGCGGCAGCTGGCCGGTCGAGAGCTGGCACAACTGGAACATCCTCGTGGGCTTCGGCTTCATCGCGGCGGGGTTCGGCGTCTCCACCCAGTGGAAGTGACGCCGGGGCTCCAGCCCTGAGCGCATTCCGCCGTCCCGGGCGAGTTCCGCCCGGGACGGCGTTGTGGCGCGCCCGGACGCGGTGGTGCGGATCGGCTCCGTGGAGTTAGCCGTCGGTTATCCCGCTTATCGCGCTTATCCACATGGTTATCCACACTGGGGAAAAGTCCCCGCCGCCTGTGGATAACTCGCGCCCGGCGCGCTTTCCACACCCCCGCACGCCATCCCCCGAATGCCGAACAGCCGCAGCGGGACACGCGTAGAACAGGCGCCCACAGGGCAGTAGCCCAACTGGCTGTGCACTACTCCCCACCCGCTGTGGACAAACGTCCGGACGCGTCACCCGCCGTAGCGGGCCATCCCGACCAGGACCATCAGCAGCACCAGGCCCGCCACCGCGACCACCGTCAGCGTCTGGACCGCCCCCCGGCGGTCCCGGGGGGCGTACATCAGCCCGATCGCGGTCAGCGTCCCGGCGACCAGCCCGCCGATGTGCGCGCGCCAGTCGATGCCGGTCACCGAGAAGGTGACGATCAGGTTGAAGACCAGCAGCGCGACCACGGGGCCGAGCGGCGCCCTGACCCGCTTGTACATCACCACGGTGGCGCCGAGCAGGCCGAAGATGGCGCCGGAGGCCCCCAGCGAGTTCATGAAGCCGCCGGCCAGCAGGAAGGCGAAGGCGCTGCCGGCCAGACCCGAGAGCAGGTAGACGCCCAGGAAGCGGAGCCGGCCGAGCGCCATCTCCAACGTCGGGCCGATCACCCACAGCATCACCATGTTGGTGGCGATGTGCCAGGGCTCGATGTGGAGGAAGGTCGCGGTCAGCAGCCGGTACCACTGGTCCGGCCCGGCCGCGACGCCGTACGGGAAGCCGGTGATCTGCGGGCCCACGCTGAACAGCGAGAGGTCCTCGGACAGCCACGGCTTGAGCACGTAGGCCGCGAGGACGAAGACCACCAGGTTGATCCCGACCAGGGCCTTGGTGACCAGCGCACCGTCCGCGGTCAGCTGCCCGCCGAACCGGGTCGTCGCCTGCCGCACCTCCCGCTTGGCGCCGTGGACGCACTCCGGGCAGTGGAAGCCCACCGAGGCGTTCACCATGCACTGCGGGCAGATCGGCCGGCCGCACCGGGAACAGCCGATCCCGGTCTCCTGCTCGGGGTGCCGGTAGCAGCGCGCCGGGCCGGCCCCGCCCTCGGGCCCCGGGGTCCGGTCCGTCGGCGGCCTGGGCTCGTCCGGGAGCATCAGCGGTTTCCCCTTCTCGCACGCCTGCTACACGATCCCGGCGACGCCCCGCCGAACGGGGTACCACCGGGATCGCCAGCGTACTGCGGCGCGCTCGGCCGCGGGCGGTCCCCGGCGCCTCCCCTCTCGTCCGCTCCCCGCCTCCCCGCTCGCCGTCTCCCCCGCACCGTCCACGGCCCTCGTACGGTCCGCTCCGGTGCCCGCCCCCTCCGCCCTGTCTCCCCCGCCTCCCCCGCCTCCCCGGCCTCCTCCGCTCCGCCCGCCCCGCGTACGGCCCATCCCGGAATGCTCAGGGACAAATCAGCATGCATGATCAGCATTCAGGTGGATATGTGCATAAAGGACGCCACCCAGGAGGAGAGACTCGTGACCCGTTTGGACTCAGCTCGTGAGACGGCCGGCAAGACCCGGGACACCCTCGCGCCCTACGCCGCCACCGCCAAGGAAACCGCGGTGAGCCTCGCGGACGGCGCCAAGCAGCGCCTGGGGCCCGCCCTGGACTCGATCGGGCCGAAGGCCGCCCACGCCGCCCACCATGCCCGCGTCCAGTACGACAAGCGCATCGCCTCGCAGCTCGGCCACGCCTTCGCGAGCCTGCCGCCCGAGGCCCAGCAGAACGCGCTCAAGGCCCTGCACCGCGCCCAGGAGGCCGCGCTGGCCGCCCGGCTCTCCGCGGCCCACGCGGCCGACCACGCCCGGACCACCGTCGGCCCGAGGGTCGCCCACGTGGTCGACGGGGCCCGCGCCACCGTCGTCCCGGTCGCGCAGGAGGCCCACACCCGCGGCGCCGCCGCGCTGACCGCCCTGCACGGCCACGTCACGTCCGCCGAGATCAGCGACCTGGCCGCCCGGAACCTCAAGAAGGAGCACCGCAACGGCTGGGCCACCGGCCTGGCGGTGGCCGGCGCCGTCGCGATCGGCAGCGGCATCGTGGCCTGGCAGTGGTGGCGCCACCACAGCAACCCCGAGTGGCTGGTCGAGCCACCGGCCACCGGCTCCGCCGCCGCGCCCCAGCACTCCGGCGCCCACGCCGCCAGCAGTGCCGGCAGCAACGCCGCCGGCGGGGCGGACACCCTGGTGAACGGCTCCACGGCCGGGCCGGCCTCCGGCGGCACCTCCGACGCCGCCACGGCCCGTGACGAGGCCGGCACCGGCGCCCCCAAGCCCGGCCCGACGCCCGGCAAGCCCGGCCCCGGCGACGACCACCCGAAGCCGCACGACCCGCGCAAGCCGCACTGACCGGCGGCCCTGACCGCCCGCCCCGCAAACGCCGATCGGCCGCTGACCCGGATTCAGGTCAGCGGCCGATCGGCTTTTCCACTGTGGAGCTTAGGAGACTCGAACTCCTGACATCTGCCTTGCAAAGGCAGCGCTCTACCAACTGAGCTAAAGCCCCTCGACGGCACTGTGCGCACCGCCGGGCACTAGCGTACCGGGTTCCGGCGCGAATCCCACGCCCTCCCCGGCACCTCATGCCCGAACGGTGCCGGGAAGCCGGCCCGCCCGGTCACCAGACCGGGCCGACCGGCCCGGGAGACGCCGGTGCGGCGCCTCCGAAGATCGTCGATCGTCAGATCGTCCGGGTCCTCAGCGACCGGCCGGGACCGGGTCGGTGGCCTCGGTCCACAGGTCCTGCTCGGCGCGGTCCGCCTGGACCTGACGGTAGACAAAGAAGCCGCCGAGGGCGACCAGGGCGACCAGGAGAAGCTTCTTCACCGCGGGACCTCGTCCTTCTTGCGTAGCGGACTCAACAGCCGTGCCCCGACCGGATGGCCGGGTCGACGAGTCCATGAATTGTTACGAGCACGAACGGGCGGCCGGGTGCCAGACTGCCCTTGCGGCCGATGATACACACCGGTGTCCCAATCGTGACCAGCCACCGCTGCCTCCAACCGACCGGTCCGGCCGGAGGATTGACGCCGCACCTTCTGTCGTACGGTCGGCCCGGCCCGGGGGAGCCCGGAAGCCGGCCCGGGCGCGGCCAGAACCCGGCCGGATCCCGACCCGGGCCCCGCCGGACACCGCCCTTGACCTGCCCCGTAGCGGTCCAGGACCCAGCCCCGCGCCGGCGGCACCACCACGGCGGTACCGGCCGCGAGGTCCACCCTGGTCCGCGGCGGCGCCCCCTCGCCCTCCTCGTCGCGCAGCATCAGCGTGCTGCGCCGCTCGTCGAGCTCGTGCTGCTTGCCCGCCGCGAACTGCGCGTGCAGCTGCTCGAACCCGGTCGCCGAGGCCTGCCCCTCCCGGCCCGTCCCCCGCCAGGAAATCCGGCGCGACTTCCGCGCCCAGAGCGCCAGCTGGTCGACGAAGGCCGGCGCGACCAGCGCACAGACCAGCCCGGGAATGCTCATCGCCCGGAACAACGCCATATCGCCACCACCTCCACACCCGCCCTACCCGTACAACCCCCGGGCCGGGCACGCGGTTCCGGCAGACGGCCGCGGGAACGCCGAAGGGCCCGGAGCGAGATCGCTCCGGGCCCTTCGCGGTGGTGGGCCTAACAGGACTTGAACCTGTGGCCTCTTCCTTATCAGGGAAGCGCTCTAACCGTCTGAGCTATAGGCCCTTGCCGCACTGAAAGATTAGCGGACCGACGGCCGATCTCCAAAATCCGGTCCGGCAGGGCTCGCGGCAGGGCTCTGCTGGTGGGGGGCGGTGGCGGGGCGGAGCAGCCACTCCTCGCGGGTGGCCGGGAGGTGGGCGGCGCCCTCGGGACCGGTGCGGACGGCGAGGATCTGGTTCACACCGATCCGGTTCTCCTCGAAGGCGAGCGCCGAGGCCGCCATGTAGAGCCGCCAGACCCTGGCCCGCCCGCGGCCGGCCAGGCGGACCGCCTCCGTCCAGCGCGCCTCCAGGTTGGCCACCCACTCGCGCAGGGTCAGCCCGTAGTGCTCGCGCAGTGACTCGACGTCGCGCACCTCGAAGCCGGCCTCCTCCAGCCGGGCCACGGTGGAACCGACGGGGGAGAGCTCACCGTCCGGGAAGACGTAGCGGTCGATGAACGGGCTGGGGCGGTACGGCTCGCCGGGGAGGTCCGGGCGTCGGGCGATCTGGTGGTTGAGCAGCCGGCCGCCGGGCACCACGAGCCGGTAGAGCCCCTCGGCGTAGACGCGGTACTGCGCGGCGCCGACGTGCTCGGCCATGCCGACGCTGGAGATCGCGTCGAACGGGTCGTCCCGGATCTCCCGGTAGTCCTGCAGGCGGATCTCCACCCGGCCTGCCAGGCCGGCCTCCTCGACCCGGTGGCGGGCCAGCGCGACCTGCTCGGCGGAGATGGAGACGCCGACCGCCGTGACGCCGTAGTGCCGGGCCGCGTGCAGCACCAGCGAGCCCCAGCCGCAGCCGACGTCCAGCAGCCGCATCCCGGGCCGCAGGCCGAGCTTGCGGCAGATGAGGTCGAGCTTGGCCTCCTGGGCCGCCTCCAGGCTCTTGGCGGCGGGCGCCCAGTAGGCGCAGGAGTACACCATCGACGAGCCCAGCACGAGGCCGTAGAAGTCGTTGCCGACGTCGTAGTGGTGGCTGATGGCCGCGCGGTCCCGGCTGCGGCTGTGCAGCCGCCCCTGGACCGTCCTGGCCTCCTCCGGCGGCGGGGCGGGCTGCGGGCCCAGCGCACCGGCCCGCAGCAGGACCCCCAGCGCCCGGCGGCCCCTGGGGCCGAGGACGTCGTCCGGGCGCAGCCGCAGCCGCCGGATCTCGGGGCGCTCGGAGAAGTGCGCGACGGCCGTGAGCACCTCGTAGAGGTCGGTACCGGGGGCGACTTCGAGGTCCCCCGCGACATAGGCCCGGGCCAGGCCCAGCTCGCCCGGCTGCCAGAGCAGGCGGCGCAGTGCCCGCCGGTTGCGCAGCACGACGGTGGGTGCCCCCGGCGGCCCGGCCGTGCTGCCGTCCCAGATCTGCACCCGCAGCGGCACCGGGAGCCCCAGGAGCCCCTCCAGGGCCTCGACCAGTTGCCTTGCGAGCTGAGCCATCGCGCGCCTCCGTCCAGCCGTACCTGCACAGCCGTACCAGCCCCGGCCGGTCGGGCCGGGGGCGGCCAGCGGCACTCGGAAACTCGGAACGAGCGCACCCAGCTAATCCCACCGCGGCGGACGCCGATCCGGGCGGCACGCCGCGGGGGCCGGCTGTCACCCGAATGCCGACGGGCCCCGCAGGCTGAAACAGCCTGCGGGGCCCGCTCATTCCGTCCGCGGAGGGAATTCTGACCGAGGGTCAGTCCTCTTCGGCCAGGGTCAGCTCGATGCCGCCGGTGAAACCGGCCGCGGCGTTGTAGATGAACGCCGACAGCGTGGAGAGCGCGGTCAGCAGCACCACGTCGACCAGCGCGATCAGCGAGGTGAAGGTCATCACCTTGCCGAACCCGACGTAGTCCATCAGGTTGATGCCGCTGTTCGGGGCCTCGCCGGCGGTGACCTCCTTGAGGGTCTTCGTCAGCGAGTCGAAGACGCCGAGCGAGTCCAGCGTCATCCACAGCACGGCGGCCGCCACGATGATGATGATCCCGACCGCCACCGACAGCAGGAAGCTGACCTTCATGACCGACCACGGGTCGGCCTTGGTCACCCGCAGCCGGGCCTTGCGGGTACGGCCCAGGCCGGAGCCTGCGGCGGCCGGCGCGGCGGCCGGACGGCGCGGGGCACCGCCCGCGACCGGCGTGCCGCCGGGCGGGGTGTTACCGCTCACCCGGGTGCCCCGGGGCGGCGTCGGCTGCCCCTTGGCGTACGTGGTCGGCTGCGAGAACCCGCCTCCACCCGGCGCCGGGGCGCTCGGTGGCGGAGGCGTGGCCGACTGGCCGCCATACGTCGCCCCGCCGCCCTGGCCCGCCGCACCGACCGGTGGCATCAGCGAGGTGGACGAGGCCGGGTGCTCGGCCGGCGGCTGCGGCACCCCGTAGCCCCCGCCGCCCTGTGCTGCGCCCGGACGGCCGCCGGTGGCTCCTCCCGCAGCACCCGTGGCTCCACTCACTGGTCCTCCCGCACTTCCCACCAGGACGGCGGCACCGCCCTGCGTCGTCACTCGTCATCCAGCGCCCGGCGGGATTGCCCGGAACTGGTCGGCGGCCGATGCCGCCGCGCCTCTTCGTCTGGACGCGGCGGCACCGGCCTGCGGTTCGGATCAGGCCTGGGCGTCGTCGTCGCCGACCGCCGTCACCGTACCCTCGGCCACCTCGGGGGACTCGGCGCCTTCGACCTCGTCCTCCATCGACTCCTCGTCCTCGGCCTCCGCGTTGCGGGCCATGCCCACGACCGCATCGCGCTTTCCGAGGTTGATCAGTTGGACGCCCATGGTGTCACGTCCGGTTTCACGAACCTCGGAAACCCTCGTACGGATCACCCCACCCGACAGGGTGATCGCCATGATCTCGTCGGTGTCGTCGACCACCAGGGCGCCGACCAGCGAACCCCGGCCCTCGACGATCTTCGCCGCCTTGGTGCCGTAGCCACCGCGTCCCTGGACACGGTACTCGTCCACCCCGGTGCGCTTGGCGTAGCCGCCGTCGGTGGCGGTGAAGACGTACGTGCCCGGGCGCACGACGTTCATCGAGAGCAGCTCGTCGTCCTCGCGGAAGGCCATACCCTTGACGCCGGAGGTGGCGCGGCCGGTGGGCCGCAGGGCGTCGTCGGTGGCGGTGAACCGGATCGACTGGGCCTTCCTGGAGACCAGCAGCAGGTCGTCCTCGGCGGAGACCAGCTCGGCGCCGATCAGCTCGTCGTCCCGGCCCTGCTCGTCCTGGCGCAGGTTGATCGCGATCAGGCCGCCGGAGCGCGGGGAGTCGTAGTCCTTCAGCGCGGACTTCTTCACCAGGCCGGCCCGGGTGGCGAGGACGAGGTAGGGCTTGTCCTCGTAGGTGCGCACGGCCATCACCTGGGTGATGTGCTCCTCCGGCTGGAAGGCCAGCAGGTTGGCCACGTGCTGGCCGCGGGCGTCGCGCCCGGCGTCGGGCAGCTCGTAGCCCTTGGCGCGGTAGACCCGGCCCTTGTTGGTGAAGAACAGGATCCAGTTGTGCGTCGTCGTCACGAAGAAGTGGTCGACGATGTCGTCCTGCTTCAGCTGGGCACCGCGCACGCCCTTGCCGCCGCGCTTCTGCGAGCGGTAGAGGTCGGAGCGGGTCCGCTTGACGTAGCCGCCACGGGTGATCGTGACGACGATGTCCTCCTCGGCGATGAGGTCCTCGATGGAGAGGTCACCGTCGGAGGGGATGAGGGTCGAGCGCCGCTCGTCGCCGTACTTCTCGACGATCGCGGTGAGCTCCTCGGAGATGATCTCCCGCTGGCGGACCGGCGAGGCCAGGATCGCGTTGTACTCGTCGATCTTGCGCTGCAGCTCGTCGTGCTCGTCCATGATCCGCTGGCGCTCCAGGGCGGCCAGCCGGCGCAGCTGCATCTCCAGGATCGCGTTGGCCTGGAGCTCGTCGATCGTGAGCAGGTTCATCAGGCCGCTGCGGGCCGCGTCGGCCGACTCGGAGGCCCGGATCAGCGCGATGACCTCGTCGATCATGTCCAGCGCCTTGAGCAGGGCGCGCAGGATGTGCGCGCGCTCCTCGGCCTTGCGCAGCCGGAACCGGGTGCGCCGGACGATGACGTCGACCTGGTGGTTGACCCAGTGCCGGATGAAGGCGTCCAGCGAGAGCGTGCGCGGCACGCCGTCGACCAGGGCCAGCATGTTGGCGCCGAAGTTGGTCTGCAGGTCGGTGTGCTTGTAGAGGTTGTTCAGCACGACCTTGGCGACGGCGTCGCGCTTGAGCACGATCACCAGGCGCTGACCGGTGCGCGAGGAGGACTCGTCGCGGACGTCGGCGATGCCGGCGACCTTGCCGTCCTTGACCAGGTCGGCGATCTTCAGCGCGAGGTTGTCCGGGTTGACCTGGTAGGGCAGCTCGGTGATCACCAGGCACTGGCGGCCCTGGATCTCCTCGACCTCGACCACCGCACGCATGGTGATCGAGCCGCGCCCGGTCCGGTACGCCTCCTCGATCCCGCGGCGGCCGACGATCAGGGCGCCGGTCGGGAAGTCCGGGCCCTTGATCCGCTCGATCAGGGCCTCCAGCAGCTCCTCGTTGGAGGCGTCCGGGTGTTCCAGCGCCCAGAGCGCGCCGGAGGCGACCTCGCGGAGGTTGTGCGGCGGGATGTTGGTGGCCATGCCGACGGCGATGCCGGTGGCACCGTTGATCAGCAGGTTGGGGATGCGCGCGGGCAGGACGGTGGGCTCCTGCGAGCGGCCGTCGTAGTTGGCGGCGAAGTCGACGGTCTCCTCGTCGATGTCGCGCATCATCTCCATGGCCAGCGGCATCATCTTGCACTCGGTGTAGCGCATGGCCGCGGCCGGGTCGTTGCCCGGCGAGCCGAAGTTGCCGTTGCCGTCCACCAGCGGCATCCGCAGCGACCACGGCTGGGCCAGGCGGACCACGGTGTCGTAGATCGAGGTGTCGCCGTGCGGGTGGTAGTTGCCCATGACGTCGCCGACGACGCGGGCGCACTTGTAGTAGCCCTTCTCGGGGCGGTACCCGCCGTCGTACATCGCGTAGAGCACGCGCCGGTGCACCGGCTTGAGGCCGTCGCGGACCTCGGGCAGCGCGCGGCTCACGATCACGCTCATCGCGTAGTCGAGGTAGGAGCGCTGCATCTCGGTCTCGAGCTCGATCGGCTCGACCCGGGACACGAAGGTGTCGATGGCGGTGCTGGCGTCCGGCTGCTCGCCGTCGGGACGGTTGTCGTCGACCACTGGTGGTCAGTTTCCTTTCACGCGTGACTGGACTGTGCTGGCAGGGGCGGGCCCCGTCACACGTCCAGGAAGCGGACGTCCTTGGCGTTGCGCTGGATGAAGGAGCGGCGGGCCTCGACGTCCTCGCCCATCAGGACGGAGAAGAGGTCGTCGGCGCGGGCCGCGTCCTCCAGGGTGACCTGCATGAGCAGACGGTGGGCCTGGTCCATGGTGGTGACGCGCAGCTCCTCGGCGTTCATCTCGCCGAGACCCTTGAACCGCTGGATCGCGTCGTCCTTGGGCAGCCGGCGCCCGGCCGCCACGCCCGCGGCGATGGTGGCGTCGCGCTCGCGGTCGGAGTAGACGTAGTCGAAGTCGTCCTTGCCCCACTTGATCTTGTACAGCGGCGGCATCGCCAGGTACACGTACCCGGACTCCACCAGCGGCCGCATGAAGCGGAACAGCAGGGTGAGCAGCAGGGTGCGGATGTGCTGCCCGTCGACGTCGGCGTCCGCCATCAGGACGATCTTGTGATAGCGGAGCTTGGACTCGTCGTAGTCCTCCTGGATGCCGCAGCCGAAGGCCGAGATCAGCGCCTGGACCTCGGTGTTCTGCAGCACCTTGTCGATCCGGGCCTTCTCGACGTTCAGGATCTTGCCGCGGATCGGCAGGATGGCCTGGATGCGCGGGTCGCGGCCCTGCTTGGCGGAGCCGCCGGCGGAGTCACCCTCGACGATGAAGATCTCGCACTCGGACGGGTCCTTGGACTGGCAGTCGCTCAGCTTGCCCGGCAGCGAGGCGGATTCCAGCAGGCCCTTGCGGCGGGTCAGGTCCCGCGCCTTGCGGGCGGCGACGCGCGCGGTGGCGGCCTGGATGGACTTGCGGATGATGTCCGCGGCCTCGTTGGGGTTGCGGTCGAGCCAGTCGTTCAGCTGCTCGTGGACGACCCGCTGGACGAAGGTCTTCGCCTCGGTGTTGCCCAGCTTGTCCTTGGTCTGGCCCTCGAACTGCGGCTCGCCGAGCTTGACCGAGATGATCGCGGTCAGACCCTCGCGGATGTCCTCGCCGGAGAGGTTGTCGTCCTTCTCGCGGAGCAGCTTCTTGTCGCGCGCGTAGCGGTTCACCAGGCCGGTCAGCGCGGCGCGGAAGCCCTCTTCGTGGGTACCGCCGCCGTGCGTGTGGATGGTGTTGGCGAAGGAGTAGACACCCTCGGTGTAGGAGGAGTTCCACTGCATCGCGACCTCCACCGAGATCGTCTTCTCCTTGTCCTCCGCCTCGAAGTCGATGACCGAGGGGTGGATCACCTCGCCCTTGCGGGAGTTGAGGTGGGCGACGAAGTCGGCGATGCCGCCGTCGTACCGGTAGGTGACGGAGAGCGGGTTTCCCTCCTCGTCGGCGTGCTCCGGGCGCTCGTCGGTCAGCGAGATGGTCAGGCCCTTGTTGAGGAACGCCATCTCCTGGAACCGCCGGGAGAGCGTCTCGAAGGAGTAGACCGTGGTCTCGAAGATGTCCGGGTCCGCCCAGAAGGTGACGCTGGTGCCGGTCCGCTCGGTCGGCTCGTGCTTGGCCAGCGGGGCGGTCGGCTCGCCCAGCTTGTACTCCTGCGTCCAGCGGTGGCCGTCGGTGTGGATCTCCACCGCGAGCCGGGTGGAGAGCGCGTTGACGACCGAGACGCCCACGCCGTGCAGGCCGCCGGAGACGGCGTAGCCGCCGCCGCCGAACTTGCCGCCCGCGTGCAGCACCGTGAGCACGACCTCGACGGCCGGCTTCCCCTGGCTCGCGACCATGCCCACCGGGATGCCGCGGCCGTTGTCGACCACCCGCACCGCGCCGTCGGCCAGGATCGTGACGTCGATGGTGTCCGCGTGCCCGGCCATGGCCTCGTCGACGGAGTTGTCCACGACCTCCTGGACCAGGTGGTGCAGGCCGCGCTCACCGGTCGAGCCGATGTACATGCCGGGGCGCTTGCGGACAGCGTCGAGGCCCTCCAACACCTGGATGGCGTCGGCGTCGTAGGCCTTTCCGGTCGTCGGGTCGATGGGTTCTTGGTTCTGGCTGGGGTTGCCGGAATCGGCCACGAAGCGCCCTCTCTGGCACAGCACGGGCCGCATCCCCTCCCACTGGACGGGAGGGCGTGCGACCACGGCATTTCGACTCGGTTGCTGCTAGCAACAGTGTTTGGCTTTCAGTCTACCGGTACGACTGACAGAGATGGGCGTTTGGCAGCCTCTGAGGGCAGATATGCCGCCCTGAATCCCCTCTGCACATGTCCCGATACTCGCCCCGGGGGCTCAGAGCGCCTGGAAGGGCCGTCAGGGGTTCCGGAGGATCCCGATCCGCTCGGCGCGCGGCCGGCTCCGGTCACCCCCAGGTGTCGCCCGGCCCCTTGCTCCCCGGGGCGCGCAGCCGGCCGTAGCCGCGGACCGGCGCGGCCGGGCCCAGCACCTTGATGGTCTTCACCGTGCCGTGGCCCAGCTCGTGATTCAGGCGGGCCACCAACTGCCTTGCCAGCCAGCGGAGTTGGGTGGCCCAGGCAGTGGAGTCGCACTGCACGGTGAGCACCGCGGCCTCGTCGTCGTAGGACGTGGGTGCGCAGTGCGCGGCGATGTCCGGGCCGACGATCTGCGGCCAGCGGCCCATCACCCCGCCGACCGCGGCGGAGGACTCCCAGCCCCGCTCGGTCAGCAGCCGGTTCAGCGCCGCACCCAGCGGCACCGGGTCGCGCCCGTCCGAGCGCGCGCCGCTGCGCAGACCGTGCCGCTTCGCCTCGCGCTTCTCCCGGACCTGCTCGCCGCGCTGGCGGGCCTGCGCCCGGGCCGCACGCAGCGCCGAGCGGGCCAGGTCGGCGCCGGTCAGCCCGGCGGCGGCCGGATCGGCGCCGGCCGGCTGCGGGAGGTTCTCGGCCGGCTCGCTCACGGCGGTCTCCTATCCCCAGGCTGTGGACAACGGTGAGCCGTCCAGCGTACGGGAGCCGGAGGGCGGCGGGCGGCGGGTGCACAGGCTGTGCACGGGCGGAAATCGTGAGGATGTGACGGGGCCGCGGTTGCGGAGGCCGGGGGAGACCCACGGCGGCCGGGGGCGGATGCCCGGGGCCGACAGCAGGTTGCGGATTTCGGCGGAGGGTCTCAGGAGCGGACTTCGGGGGCGGGCTTCAGGCGTCGACCCGGCGCACCGCGCCGTCGGCCACCGCGTACCGGGCCCCGGCCAGGGCCTTCGGCACGTCCTCCGCGACCGCGGCGGTGACCAGCACCTGCTCGCCGCCGGCCACCAGCTCGGCCAGCCGGTCCCGGCGGGTGGCGTCCAGCTCGGCGAAGACGTCGTCGAGGATCAGCACCGGCTCCCCGCCGTCGGCACGCAGCAGCTCGTACGAGGCCAGCCGCAGGGCCAGCGCGAACGACCAGGACTCGCCGTGGCTGGCGTAGCCCTTGGCGGGCAGCGGGCCGAGTCTGAGCACCAGCTCGTCGCGGTGCGGGCCGACCAGGGTGATCCCGCGCTCGACCTCCTGCTTGCGGACGGCCTGGAGAGCCTGGAGGAGCTGCTCCTCGGCCTGCTCGCGACTGGACGGCAGCTCCCCCTCGAAGGAGCTGCGGTACTCCAGCGCGGTCTCGCCCCCGGCGGGCGCGAGCTGCCCGTACGCGGCCGCCACCAGCGGCTGCAGGACGGCCACCAGCTGGATCCGGAACGCGGTCAACTCGGCTCCGGCGCGCGCCAGATGGCCGTCCCAGACCTCCAGGGTGGAGAGGTCGGCACCCTTGCCGCCACCGGCCCGGCGGGCCATCGCGGCGGTCTTCAGCAGCGCGTTGCGCTGCTTGAGCACCCGTTCGTAGTCCTGCCGGACCCCGGCCAGCCGGGGGGCGCGGGCGGTCAGCAGCTCGTCCAGGAAGCGCCGGCGCTCGCCCGGGTCGCCCTTGACCAGGGAGAGGTCCTCGGGGGCGAACAGCACGGTGCGCAGCAGGCCCAGCACGTCGCGCGGGCGGACGTTGTCCGAGCGGTTGATCCGGGCGCGGTTGGCCTTGCCCGGGGCGATCTCCAGCTCCACCAGGGTGGAACGGCCACGGTCCACCACGGAGGTGCGGATCACCGCCCGCTCGGCGCCCAGCCGGATCAGCGGCGCGTCGGTGGCGACCCGGTGGCTGCCCAGGGTGGCGACGTAGCCGATCGCCTCGACCAGGTTGGTCTTGCCCTGGCCGTTCGGGCCGACGAAGGCCGTCACGCCCGGGTCGAGGGGCACCTCGGCCCGGGCGTACGACCGGAAGTCGGCGAGCGACAGATGCGCGACGTGCATGGCTGTGGACTGCGCTCGCCTTCTGGGGATGTCTCTGCGGGTGCGGGACTACTTCGACTCGACCGCGTGGCCGCCGAACTGGTTGCGCAGCGCGGCGATCATCTTCATCTGCGGCGAGTCCTCCTGGCGGGAGGCGAAGCGGGCGAAGAGCGAGGCGGTGATCGCCGGCAGCGGGACGGCGTGGTCGATCGCGGCCTCGACGGTCCAGCGGCCCTCGCCGGAGTCGGCGGCCCAGCCCTTGAGCTTGGCCAGGTGCTCGTCGTCGTCCAGGGCGCGGACGGCCAGGTCGAGCAGCCAGGAGCGGATGACGGTGCCCTCCTGCCAGCTGCGGAAGACCTCGCGGACGTCGGTGACCTCGGGGGCGGCCTCCAGCAGCTCCCAGCCCTCGGCGAAGGCCTGCATCATCGCGTACTCGATGCCGTTGTGGACCATCTTGGCGAAGTGGCCGGCGCCGACCGCGCCCGCGTGCACCGAGCCAAAGTCGCCCTCGGGCTTGAGCGCGTCGAAGACCGGCTGGACCTTGGCGACGTACTCGGCGTTGCCGCCGTACATCAGCGCGTAGCCGTTCTCCAGGCCCCAGACACCGCCGGAGACGCCGCAGTCGACGAAGCCGATGCCCTTGGCGGCCAGCGCCTCGGCGTGCTTGATGTCGTCCGTCCAGCGGGAGTTGCCGCCGTCGACCACCACGTCGCCGGGGGAGAGCAGCTCGGCGAGCTCGTCCACGGTCGCCTGGGTGGCGGCGCCGGCCGGGACCATGACCCAGACCACGCGCGGGCCCTGGAGCTTGGTGACGAGCTCCTGGAGGCTCTCGACGTCCGAGACGTCCGGGTTGCGGTCGTAGCCGATGACGGTGTGGCCGGCGCGGCGGATCCGCTCGCGCATGTTGCCGCCCATCTTGCCGAGACCGATGAGGCCGAGCTCCATGACCAAGTCCTTACCTGTGGTGACATGCCTGCCGGCGGCGCCGTTGCCGCGCTGTCCTGAGCCTACGCGCTGAAGTGACAGGGCCTCCCCCGGTCGGAGCCCGACCGGGGGAGGCCGTCCACAGGCTGTGCACAGCCTGTGGATGTCAGCGGTGAGGTCAGCCGGAGAGGCGCACCGGCATGATCAGGTACTGGTAGGCCTCGTCCGCCTCGGTGTCGACCGAGGCCTTGCCGCTGAGCAGGGCCGGCTTGGTCGGCGTGGTGAAGCTCAGCTGGGCGTAGGCGGAGTCGATGGCCTTGAGGCCCTCCTCCAGGTAGCCCGGGTTGAAGGCGATCGAGATGGCGTCGCCCTCCAGGGAGGCGTCGATCCGCTCGGTGGCCTGGGCGTCGTCGCCCGAGCCGGCCTCCAGCGTCAGGACGCCCTCCTCGAAGTTCAGCCGGACCGGGGTGTTGCGCTCGGCGACCAGCGAGACGCGCTTGAGCGCCTCCAGGAAGGGCTGCGTCTGGATCGCCGCGATCGCGTTGAACTCGGTCGGGAAGAGGCTGCGGAACTTGGGGAACTCGCCCTCCAGCAGCCGGGTGGTCGTCCGGCGGCCGGCGCCCTCGAACCCGATCAGGCCCTCGCCCGCGCCGCCCGAGGAGAGGGCGATCGAGACGTTGTCGCCGCTGCCCAGGGACTTGGCGATGTCCTGAAGGGTCTTGGCGGGCACCAGGGCGACCGCGGAGATGTCCGGCTGCTCGGGCTTCCAGAGCAGCTCGCGGACGGCGAAGCGGTAGCGGTCGGTGGCGGCCAGGGTGATCCGGTCGCCCTCGATCTCGACCCGGACACCGGTGAGCACCGGCAGGGTGTCGTCGCGGCCGGCGGCCACCGCGGCCTGGCTGACGGCCGAGGCGAAGACGTCGCCGGGGACGGTGCCGGTGGCGGTCGGCATCTGGGGCAGGGCCGGGTACTCGTCCACCGGGAGGGTGGGGAGGGTGAACCGGGAGCTGCCGCAGACCACGCTGACCCGCTGGCCGTCGGTGGAGATCTCCACAGGCCGGTTGGGAAGGTTGCGCGAGATGTCGTTCAGCAGCCGGCCGGAGACCAGGACGGTGCCGGCCTCCTCGATGTCGGCCTCCAGCTCGACCCGGGCCGAAACCTCGTAGTCGAAGCCGGACAGCGCCAGGCTGCCGTCCTGTGCCGTCAGCAGCAGGCCGGCCAGCACCGGCACCGGCGGCCGTGCCGGGAGGCTGCGGGCAGCCCAGGCCACCGCCTCCGCGAGGACGTCACGCTCCACCCGGAACTTCACCGGTAACCGCCTCCTGGATCGAGCGCTCCCGCTCGCACGTCTGGTTCTTCTGATCTTGGTCTTCGGTGCGCCTGTCCGCCGAGCTCTGCCACTCCGCTTCCAGTCGCCGAGGACAGTCTGACGTACTCCACCGACAGACGGGGCAGACGGGCGGAAGCAAGCCGAACAGATGTCGGGGTCCGGTTGTCCACAGATTTCGGGCCCACCCGCTTTTGAACGAGTCGACTGGTCTATAGGTGTAGCAGTAGTAGTAGGGCCTGTGGAAACCGTGGATAACCCCGTTTGCGCAGGTCAAGCCCGGTTTTTTGTCCACAGGAGGTGTGGACGGCGACTGTGGACGGACACGGGCCGCTGTGGACAGCGGAGCGTTACCCACAGGCGACGGTGGGTATCCACAGGTTATCCCCAGCGCTGTCCCCAGATCCGGGCCCGGTTATCCACGGGCGCCGGTCAACATTACGTGACGCCTTTCACACCAGGGCATGAACGCTACCTCACGGTTGTCGAACTGTGGACCCAGCTGTGGACAACCTGGGGATAACCCGGACGGCCCTGGGGACAACCGGTGGATAACCCGGACGGCCCTCTGACGGCCCGCCAATTGTCCACACCCTGTGGATAACCGTTGTGCACAAGTCCACAGGCACCTGACCTGCGCCGAAGAGCGTAGCGGCGGCCGGCCTGTGGAGGAATTCTGGATAACTCGGGACTCCCCGGCCTGTGGACGGTGGAGAGGGGGCTCCGGCTGTGGACAACGGCCTTGCGCGCCCGGCGGGTTCGAATCCCCGGTCAGATGTTCGGGTGCGGCCCGTGGGCCGGCGGAGCGTCCGTCGCCGGTATCCCTGCCCAGCGGATCGGCGGCACACACCTGTGGATATGCCGAAAGGGCGTCAGGATGGCTCCTGACGCCCTTCAACGGCCATGGACGGCCTAGCTCTTGATGCGGTTGGTCAGCTCGGTCACCTGGTTGTAGATCGAGCGGCGCTCGGCCATCAGGGACCGGATCTTGCGGTCGGCGTGCATCACCGTGGTGTGGTCGCGGCCGCCGAACTGGGCGCCGATCTTCGGCAGCGAGAGGTCGGTCAGCTCACGGCAGAGGTACATGGCGATCTGGCGGGCCGTCACCAGCACCCGGCTGCGCGAGGAGCCGCAGAGGTCGTCCACACCCAGCCCGAAGTACGCGGCGGTCTGCTGCATGATGACCTGCGCGGTGATCTCCGGGCCGGCGTCCTCGTCCCCGCCCGGGATCAGGTCCTTGAGGACGATGCCGGCCAACTCCAGGTCCACCGGCGCCCGGTTGAGGTTGGCGAAGGCGGTGACCCGGATCAGGGCGCCCTCCAACTCCCGGATGTTGCGGGTGATCCGGGAGGCGATGAACTCCAACACGTCCGCCGGGGCGTTCAGTTGCTCCTGGATCGCCTTCTTGCGCAGGATCGCGATCCGGGTCTCCAGCTCGGGCGGGGTGACGTCGGTGATCAGCCCCCACTCGAAGCGGTTGCGGAGCCGGTCCTCCAGCGTGATCAGCTGCTTGGGCGGCCGGTCCGAGGAGAGGACGATCTGCTTGTTGGCGTTGTGCAGGGTGTTGAAGGTGTGGAAGAACTCCTCCTGCGTGGACTCCTTGCTCGCCAGGAACTGCACGTCGTCCACGAGCAGGATGTCCATGTCCCGGTAGCGCTTGCGGAACGCGTCCGCCTTGCCGTCCCGGATCGAGTTGATGAACTCGTTGGTGAACTCCTCCGAGGACACGTAGCGCACCCTGGTCCCCGGGAAGAGACTGCGCGAGTAGTGCCCGATGGCGTGCAGCAGGTGGGTCTTGCCCAGCCCGGACTCGCCGTAGATGAAGAGCGGGTTGTACGCCTTGGCCGGGGCTTCGGCGACCGCCACCGCCGCCGCGTGCGCGAAGCGGTTGCTGGCGCCGATGACGAAGGTGTCGAACAGGTACTTGGGGTTCAGCCGGGCGGCGGGCTCGTCCTTGCGGGAGCCGCCGGCCGGGGGAGCGCCGGGCGGGGCGGGGACGCCGGGCACGGCCGGGCGGTCGGTGGCGCGCTCGGGGCCCTTGTCCGAGGGACGGCCGGGGGCCGGTCGGGCCGCGGGGGAGCGGCGGCCGGCGGCGGTCCGGGGGTGCTCGCCGGGACCGGGGCCGTAGGCGCCGCCGAACAGGTCGCCCTGGGTGGTCGCGGACGGTCCGGGGAGCGGCCGGGGAGCCGGGCGCGAGGTCGGCGGCTCCGGCTCGGGGTAGCCGGAGGACTGCTCGGGGTAGCCCTGGTGGTTCTCCCAGGGCGGCTGCTGGGCCGGCCCGCCGTACGGCGAGGGCTGGCCGCCGCCGTACGGCGGGGCCTGGTGCTCCTCGTAGCCGCCCGTCCCGTACTGGTCGCGCTCGTACTCGGACTCGTAGGGCCGCTCGTACTGCTGGTGGCCCGGGTGGGGCTGGCGCGGACCGTGGGCCTGGTGGCCGTACTCGCCGCCGCCCTCGGAGCGCTCCCAGGGTTCGGCGGCCTGCGGCTCGGTGCTCTGCGGTTCGGCCGGGCCCGGCGCGGGGGCGGTGGGCACCGCGTTCGCGTCGACCATCACGGCGATCCGGACCGGGCGGCTGAGCTCGCGGCTGAGGGCCTCGGTCAGCTGCGGCAGCAGCCGGCCCTCCAGCACCTGCTTGGCCCGCTCGTTGGGGGTCGCCAGCAGGGCGGTGTCGTGCATCATCCACATCGGCTGGGTGCGCTGCACCCACTGCTTGTCCATCTCCCCGACATCCGGGTCGCTGACCAGCCGCTCGACGACTCTCGCCCAGACCGGGACGAGGTCGCTGTTGACATCAGCCACTGGTGCACGCTTTCTCGGTTCCCCGCGGCTCCAGCAGGGGTGGTGGATCAAGAGACTGTGGATCTTCGGTCCGTTGACGAAGAACAAACCAGACAAGTCCTGCAACGGTAGTCAGCGAACAGAGCCGGATCAAGTCGTTGTCCACAGGCTGTGGGCGACGGGGTCGGTGGGTGGGACGCCGAGCGGGCCCCCGGGTGGTTCCGGGCCGGCCGACTCGAACGGCTGGTTTGACCCTCGTGCCCCGTCCCGCGTACCGTAACCAGGTCGAGTTGTCGATGGCCGCTGCCGCATGTCCGCGGGTCCACCCGCTCCATAAGGCGCGCAGCACGGGCGCCGTGGATTGCCTCCAACCCCAGCCGAACTGGGGCGATGGGCCGGATTTCCGTACAGGGGAGATCACGCGGACGCACGGTGACGGCCAAGCGACACCCCGTCATCCTACGATTCACCTCAGGAGCCCCCGAGTGAGCAAGCGCACCTTCCAGCCGAACAACCGTCGCCGCGCGAAGACCCACGGCTTCCGGCTGCGTATGCGTACCCGCGCCGGCCGCGCCATCCTGGCCGCCCGCCGTGGCAAGGGCCGCAGCGCCATCTCCGCCTGATCCGCGCCAAGAGTCTGTTGTGCTGCCCTCCGAAAACCGGCTGCGGCGGCGCCAGGACTTCGCGACCGCAGTGAAACGCGGTCGCCGGGCCGGCCGGCCCCTACTGGTCGTCCATCTCAGCAGAGACGGTGACCCGAAGGGACCGGCCGACCGGACCAGCGACTCCCGCCCGCACGTCGCCGAGGGGACTCCTTCGGCGCGTGCGGGTTTCGTCGTGAGCAAGGCCGTCGGCCCGGCCGTCGTCCGTAACCTGGTCAAGCGCCGGCTTCGCCATCTCGTCCGTGATCGTCTGTCCAGGCTGCCCGCCGGTAGCCTGATAGTGGTGCGTGCGCTGCCCCAGGCCGCGTCCGCCTCGTACCAGGACCTCGAACGCGACCTGGACGCGGCGCTCAAGCGGCTGCTGAAGGTGGAGCCCGCCGCGACGGCGCCGACGGGAGCAGGGCGATGAAGTACCTGCTGATGGGTCTGATCAGGGTCTACCAGTGGACCATCAGCCCACTGCTCGGTCCGGTCTGCCGTTACTACCCCTCCTGCTCGCACTACGGCTTCGAGGCCGTGAAAGTACACGGGGCGGTCAAGGGCGGTGGCCTGACCGTGTGGCGCATCCTGCGCTGCAATCCGTGGACGCCGGGCGGGGTCGATCATGTCCCGCCGCGTAAGCACCCGGTGTGGCACCGACGACTGCGCGACCTGCTGAACAGCCGGTCCGCCGCCGAGCAGCCGGTGACCACGCCCCCCGCCGGTCCGGACCCCGAGGGCCCGGCGACCATTGGTCCCTTGGGGCCGATCCCAATGTCCAAGGAGCCTGACCGGTGACCTTCTCCTTCCTGAATCCCCTGTACACAGCGGTGTCCTGGATCATCGTCCAGTTCCACTCGCTGTACAGCCACGTCTTCGACCCGAACGGTGGCTGGGCCTGGGGTCTGGCCATCGCCTCCATGGTGGTCGTGATCCGGATCTGCCTGATCCCGCTCTTCGTGAAGCAGATCAAGGCGACCCGGGCCATGCAGGCGATCCAGCCGAAGATGAAGGCCATCCAGGAGCGCTACAAGAACGACAAGCAGCGCCAGTCCGAAGAGATGATGAAGCTGTACAAGGAGGCGGGTACCAACCCGTTCTCCAGCTGCCTTCCGATCATCGTGCAGGCGCCGTTCTTCACCGCCCTCTACGGCGTGCTGGCCAAGGTCGCCAAGAGCCAGCCGATCGGCGTCATCGACGGTGACCTGCTGACCAGCGCCGGCCAGGCGCACATCTTCGGTGCCCCGCTCTCGGCGACCTTCGTCGGCAGCAGCGAGACCAGCGTCAAGATCGTCGTCGCCGTCATGATCATCATGATGTCGCTGTCGCAGTTCATCACGCAGCGCCAGCTGATGACCAAGAACGTGGACCTCACGGTCAAGACGCCGTTCATGCAGCAGCAGAAGATGCTGATGTACGTCTTCCCGATCATGTTCGCCGTGATGGGCATCAACTTCCCCGTCGGTGTGCTGGTCTACTGGCTGACCACCAACGTCTGGTCGATGGGCCAGCAGCTGATCGTCATCCGCAACAACCCGACTCCGGGCAGCAAGGCCTGGGACGAGCGCCAGGACCGCCTGAAGAAGCAGGGCCGGCTCAACCCGGACGGCTCGGTCATCAAGGGCGCGCTCTGGGGCCTCCTGCCTCCGAAGAAGACGGCCGCGACCTCCGCCGAGGCCGTGGTCGAGGACGCGGTGCAGGTGCGCCGCCAGCAGCCGCGCAAGCAGACCAAGGCACAGCGCCAGCACGGCGGTGGCGCCCAGACCGCCAGCCTGACCAAGGACGACACGGCCCCGGCCGAGGAGCCCGCCAAGGCCGAGCAGGCCGTCCCGGCCGAGTCCGGCAGCGCCAAGCCGGCCGCGAGCCGGCCCGGTGGTGCCAAGTCGGGCCCGGCCCGGCAGACGGGCGGCCGGCAGCAGCCGAAGCGCGGCGGGCAGGGCGGCCAGCGGCCGAAGAAGAAGTCCTGACCCGACCGGCCGGCCCCGCCCAGCGGCCCCCGAACCTCGTTCCCGGCCCACCACCCGGGCCCATCCCTGAAGGAGTCCATCAGTGACGGAAGGCACCACCTCCGCCGTCGAGGTCGAGGACGCTGCCAGCGCCGACGAGAGCCTCATCTCCCGTCTGGAGCAGGAGGGCGACATCGCGGCGGACTACCTGGAGGGTCTGCTCGACATTGCCGACCTCGACGGTGACATCGACATGGACGTGGAGGGCGACCGAGCCCTGGTGTCCATCGTCAGCGACGGCAACGACCGCGCGCTGCACCGCCTGGTCGGCCAGGACGGCGAGGTGCTGGAGGCCCTGCAGGAGCTGACCCGGTTGGCTGTCCACCGGGAGACCGGCGAGCGCAGCCGCCTCATGCTGGACATTGCCGGCTTCCGGGCCCGCAAGCGGTCCGAGCTGGCCGCGCTCGGCGCCAAGGCCGCCGACCAGGCGAAGAGCACGGGGGAGCAGGTCAAGCTGCGGCCGATGACGCCGTTCGAGCGCAAGGTCGTCCACGACGCGGTGGCCGCGGCCGGGCTGCGCAGCGAGTCGGAGGGCGAGGAGCCCCAGCGGTGCGTGGTCGTGCTGCCGGCCTGAGCCCGGGGAAGTCGATGACCGGCCGCTCCGGCGACCGGTGACCGTCAGAGGACTCGACCCCGTCCGCCACGTGCGGGCGGGGTCGTTGTCCCTTCGCAGGGCGTTGCTGCCCGGCGAGAGATGTTTCACGTGAAACGGTGCGAGAACGGGTCGGTGGATCCGGGGAGCAGAGAGGTCGAGATGGACACGGAGAGCGCGGCTGCCGGTGGGCCGGTGGCGGGTGCCGGTGGTTCCGAGGCCGAGGGTCCGGCGGGTCCGGTCACCGAGGGCGCGGCCGACCCGGCCGCCGAGGGGCTGGCCGAGGCCCCGGCCGTGGCCCGGGAGGTCTTCGGCGACCGCTTCGACGCCGCGGTCCGGTACACCGAGCTGCTGGCCACCGCGGGTGTCCAGCGCGGGCTGATCGGCCCCCGCGAGGTGCCGCGGCTCTGGGACCGCCATGTGCTGAACTGCGCAGTGCTGGCCGAGCTGCTGCCGCCCGGGTCCACCCTGTGCGACGTCGGCTCCGGTGCCGGCCTGCCCGGCATCCCGGTCGCGCTGGCCCGCCCGGACGTCTCGGTGACGCTGCTGGAGCCGCTGCTGCGCCGGACCACCTTCCTGGAGGAGGTGGTCCGGGAGCTCGGGCTGGAGAACGTCACCGTGCTCCGTGGCCGGGCCGAGGAGATGGTCGGCAAGCTCGCGGTGGACGTGGTGACGGCCCGGGCGGTCGCCCCGCTCGACCGGCTGGCCGGCTGGGGCCTGCCGCTGCTCCGCCCGCACGGACAGATGCTGGCGCTCAAGGGCGACAGCGCCGAGCAGGAGCTGGCGGAGTCGCGGGCCGGGCTGGCCAAGCTGGGCGCCGTCGAGTGGACGGTGATCTCGGTCGGCGAGGGCACCCTGGAGACGTCGACCCGGGTGATCCAGGTCAAGGCGGGGGAGAGCCCCGGCGGGGTGAAGGCGGCCACCCGGCGGGCCAAGGCGGCCCGGGCCGGACGCGCCGCCGGTGCGGTGCGCGGCGGCGAGCGCGGCCGGACCGGGCGGCGCCGCAGCCGCTGAGGTTCGGGTCCGGGCGATGGCCCGGGCGGTGCACGACGCTCGACACGGGCGGGTGGTCCTCGGACCGCCCGCCCGTTCGCATGGGGTGGAGCCGTGGCGCGGCGGTGTCGGGTGGGTGGACGGAGGGGTGACGCGAACCCATCGGAGTGTCGCACCGTCAGATTTCCGACATAGCGGGCATGGTGTTTCACGTGAAACGTCGCTCTCTCCTCTCCGACGGTATCGATCTTCGGCTCCGCCGCGGGCTCGGCCTCTTCCGGGCGGCGACTGTTGCCGCTCCGGTTCCACGTGAAACACTGACCCCCATGCAGGACTCGGAGACCATCGACCAGATCGATGACACGCCCATCGCGCGTGCTGCCCAGGCTGCGGTCCAGGCGATCGGCCGCGCGGGCGAAGGCCTGCCCCGGCCCGCCGACACCCGGGTGATCGTGGTGGCCAACCAGAAGGGCGGGGTGGGCAAGACCACCAGCACCGTCAACATGGCCGCCTCGCTCGCCATGCACGGACTGCGCGTCCTGGTGGTCGACCTCGACCCGCAGGGCAACGCCTCCACCGCGCTCGGCATCGACCACCACGCCGAGGTGCCGTCGATCTACGACGTCCTGGTGGAGGGCAAGCCGCTGGCCGACGTGGTGCAGCCGGTGGTGGACGTCGAGGGCCTGTTCTGCGTCCCCGCCACCATTGACCTGGCCGGAGCGGAGATCGAGCTGGTCTCGCTGGTCGCCCGGGAGAGCAGGCTCCAGCGCGCCATCGCCGCGTACGAGCAGCCGCTGGACTACATCCTGATCGACTGCCCGCCCTCGCTCGGCCTGCTGACCGTCAACGCCCTGGTCGCCGGCCAGGAGGTGCTGATCCCGATCCAGTGCGAGTACTACGCACTGGAGGGCCTCGGCCAGCTGCTGCGCAACGTCGAGCTGGTCCGGGCGCACCTCAACCCGACGCTCCACGTCTCCACCATCCTGCTCACCATGTACGACGCCCGGACCAGGCTGGCCGCCCAGGTCGCCGAAGAGGTCCGGACGCACTTCCAGCAGGAGGTGCTGAGCACCGCGATCCCGCGCTCGGTCCGGATCTCCGAGGCACCCAGCTACGGTCAGACGGTGCTCACCTACGACCCGGGCTCGACCGGCGCGCTCTCCTACCTGGAGGCCGCCCGGGAGCTGGCGATGCGGGCGGTGCCCGCAGGCGGCAACGGCTCGTTGGTGGGGCAGCAGCGGGACGGCAGCGGGACGGGGCAGGGCGCCCCGACGGCACAGCACGGTACGACGGAGGGCAATCGGTGAGTGGTCGCAGGGGTCTGGGACGAGGGCTCGGGGCGCTGATCCCGGCTGCCACACCGGCAGCCGGCGCGGCAGCGGCGGAGCCCGCGGCGGCCACGGCCGCACCGGCCCCGGTGGTCTCCACCGGGACGGTGTCGCCGGTCGCGGTGCCGGTGCTGCCGACCGGCCGCGGCACGGTGGCGGCGAAGGCCGCCGCGGAGAGCCTGCGGGAGCAGGCCGACCGGGAGCGGGCGACGGCGGAGCCCGCCGGACCGGAGCTCGCCCAGGTGGCCGGCGCGCGCTTCGCCGAGCTGCCGCTGGACTCGATCACGCCCAACCCGCGCCAGCCGCGCGAGGTCTTCGACGAGGACAAGCTGGCCGAGCTGGTCGCCTCGATCAAGGAGGTGGGCCTCCTCCAGCCGGTCGTGGTGCGTCAGGTCGCGCCCGAGCGCTTCGAGCTCATCATGGGCGAGCGCCGCTGGCGGGCCTCCCGGGAGGCCGGTCTTGAGCAGATCCCGGCGATCGTCCGGGCCACGGAGGACGACAAGCTGCTGCTGGACGCCCTGCTGGAGAACCTGCACCGGGCGGAGCTGAACGCGCTGGAGGAGGCCGCGGCCTATGACCAGCTGCTGCGGGACTTCTCCTGCACCCACGACGAGCTGGCGGACCGGATCGGCCGCTCGCGTCCGCACGTGTCCAACACCCTGCGGCTGCTGAAGCTCTCGCCCTCCGTGCAGCGCCGGGTGGCCGCCGGCACGCTGACCGCCGGGCACGCCAAGGCGCTGGTCGGTGTGCCGGACGCGGAGCGGCAGGAGGAGCTGGCGAAGCGGATCATCGCGGAGGGCCTCTCGGTGCGGACCACCGAGGAGATCGTCAAGCTGATGGACCCGGAGCAGAAGCCGAAGCGCCCGGCCGGGCCCCAGGCCGGCAAGCTGCTCTCCCCGGCCTTCAACGACCTGGCGAGCCGGCTCTCGGACCGCTTCGACACCCGGGTCAAGGTCGAGGTCTCGCAGCGCGGCGGCAAGCTGGGCAAGGGCAAGGTCGTGCTGGAGTTCGGCTCGGTGGAGGACCTCAACCGGATCCTGGACAGCCTGGCCCCGGGCGAGGACGGGCTCCGGCTGTCTCAGGGCTGAGCGGGCTTAGGGCGTGACCCGATGGGTGCATGTTCCACGTGAGCGGTGTTTCACGTGAAACATGCACCCATCGCCGTTCGGGGGGAATGCTCGACTGTGGAGTGGACGAGGAGGTGCGGGGTATGGGACGCCGGATCGCTCCGCTGACACTGGACAACCTCGCGGATCTGCCGACCACCTGCCGCTCCTGCGTCTTCTGGGAGCTGGACCCGGTGAGCGGCCGCGCGGCGGTGGAGTCCGGGAAGCCGGAGCTGGAGAAGGAGGGGTGGATCTCCGCGGTGCTCCTGGAGTGGGGCTCCTGCGGCCGGATCGTCTACGTGGACGACAACCCCGCCGGCTTCGTGCTCTACGCCCCGCCCGCGTACGTCCCGCGGTCGCAGTCCTTCCCGACCAGCCCGGTCTCGCCGGATGCGGTTCAGCTGATGATCAGCCGGGTGCTGCCGGGCTACCAGCGGCAGGGGCTCGGCCGGGTGCTGGTGCAGACGGTGGCCAAGGACCTGCTGGGGCGCGGGGTGAAGGCCATCGAGGCGTTCGGCGCGGTCGGGCGGCAGCCGCCGAGCTGCGTCCTGCCGGCCGACCACCTGCTCGCGGTCGGCTTCAAGACCGTCCGCCCGCACCAGCGCTACCCGCGGCTGCGGTTGGAGGCCAGGACTACGCTCTCCTGGCGCGGGGACGTGGAGGTGGCGCTGGAGCGGCTGCTGGGCGGGGCGCGCAAGGAGCCGGCGCTGCGGCCGTTCTAGGGGGGCGGGACGGAGCTGCGGAGGGTGGCGGGGCGCCGACGGAGAGGCCGGCGGGGCGGAGACGACGAGGGCGGGGCGGAGACGACGAGGGCGGGGCTCCCGGTGGGGAGCCCCGCCCTCGTGGCGTCGCGGTGGGCCGGACCTAGATGAACTCGGCCAGCTCGCGCAGCAGCGCGGCCTTCGGACGGGCGCCGGTGATCGACTTCACCGGCTCGCCGCCCTTGTAGACGATCAGGGTCGGGATGGAGATCACGTTGTACGCCGCAGCGGTCTGCTGGTTGGCGTCGACGTCGAGCTTGGCGATGGTCAGCTTGTCAGCGTGCTCGGCCGCGATCTCGTCCAGGATCGGGGCGACCTGGCGGCACGGGCCGCACCAGGTGGCCCAGAAGTCGACCAGAACGGGCTTCTCGCTGTCCAGGACATCGGCCTTGAACGTCGCGTCGGTGACGGTGGTGGTGGCGCCGGCCACGGGGACTCCTCGGGGTCAAACGGAGAGGGCTGCTGCCAGGAAAGAACAACGGGCGGGCCCGTTCTGTTTCTTGCCTGGCCGGAACGGGGGTGTTCCACGTGGAACACCCCCGCGGGGTCGATCGGGTCGTGCGGTGGCTCAGACCGCGACGGTGGCGGCCTGGGCCTCCAGGTCGGCCAGCGAGGCCAGGTAGCGCTCGGCGTCCAGCGCCGAGGAGCAACCGGTGCCGGCGGCGGTGATGGCCTGGCGGTAGGTGTGGTCCACGACGTCGCCGGCGCCGAAGACGCCCGGGACGTTGGTCCGGGTCGAGGGGGCCTCGACCTTCAGGTAACCCTCGGCGTCCAGCTCCAGCTGGCCCTTGAACAGCTCGGTGCGCGGGTCGTGGCCGATGGCGATGAACAGGCCGGTGACGGCCAGCTCGCGGGTCTCGCCGGTGGTGGTGTCGCGCAGGGTGACGCCGGTCAGCTTCGGGTCGCCGTGGATCGCCTCCACCGCGCTGTCCCACTCGAAGCGGATCTTCTCGTCGGCGAAGGCGCGCT